>CAZYEW010000007.1:0-12971 GCA_964646705.1 uncultured Sulfurimonas sp. | reverse complement strand
TTAAAGCTCGTCTTCGTTGATGTCGGAGTCGTCGTAAGGGTCGAGGTGAATGATGCTGTGCACCGCGGCATCGGGGAAGAGCTTTTTAAGTTCCAGCTCGATCTGGTCACTGACGCGGTGCGCGTCGTAAAGCGAGGTTTCGAGTGTGAAGACGAGGTGCACCGAAATGAACACGTCGCTGCCGGCACGCCGTGTTTTGAGAAAGTGCCAGTCGGTGATGTCTTTGCCTTTGTGAGCACTCAGTACCGTTTCGATCTTTTCGATCTCTTCCTTTTCCAGCGCGACGTCGAGCAGCATCAGCACACCTTCTTTGAGGATCGGATAGGCCGAGTAGATCATGTAAACGGCGATGGCAACCCCCAGCAGCGGGTCGATCAGCTCGAAACCGCTGTATTTGACGATGAGCAGCGAAACGAGAATCGCACCGTTGGTAAAAAGGTCGGTTTTGTAATGCAGGGCGTCGGCGCGAATGACAAGGTTGTTGTTCTTTTTGGCCACATGGGTGAGAAAAAGGACCAAAAAACCCGTCAGCACGATCGAAAGTCCCATGACGGCGATCGAAGCCTGCATGTAGTCGATGGGCCGCGGTGTCAGAAATTTCATCACGGCGTTGTAGAGAATGAAGAGGGCGGAGATCGAGATGATGGTACCCTCGACGACGGCGGCAAGGGCTTCGAGTTTGCCGCGCCCGAAATTGAACGTTTCGTCCGCTTTGCGCTCGGAATGGTGCAGGGCGAAGTAATTGAAAATCGAAACCGCGAGGTCGAGCAGCGAGTCGATGGCCGAGGCGAGCACGGCGATCGAGCCGCTCATGACGCCGATAACGAGTTTGAGCGTCACGAGGACTGCGGCGGTGGAACTTGAGACGATGGTTGCTTTTTTTTCGATACGCATGCCGGGATTTTAACTAAACATCGTTAAAATAAGCGCACATTTCAATTTCACCGGTGCCTTTGAACGAGGCATCGCCAAGGAGCCTACCGTGCAACTGCCACCTTTAACCATTCCCTACGACCTTCCGTTCGAAGTTCCGATGTTGATGCACCCGCTGGTCGTGCATTTCGCAATCGCGCTGCCGATTGTTGTGCTGCTGCTCGAATTTGCCAACGCCTTCGCGAAAAAGCGTGCGATCAGCGTAACGTCGCTGCTGTTGCTGCTGCTGGCGATCGTCGTCTACGTTGCGGCCTATTACACCGGAAAACACGACGGCGGCGAAGCCTATGCGATGCTCGGTGCGGATGCACAGGCCGAGTTGAAGGAACACAAACTGCTTGGGACCTACCTGATGGTCGGACTGGTCGTTCCCTTGGCGGTGAAACTGCTGATGATGCTCGTGCGTGCGACGTGGGTTCGCATTCTTTTCTTCCTGGTGATGATCGTCTTTATCGCCGGGATGGTCAAGCAGGGCAAAGACGGCGGTGAACTGGTCTACGAGTACGGAGTGAACGTTACGGCCGTGCAGGATGCGAATGACGAGCTTGAAGATGCCAAGGACGAGCTGCAGGAGTGCGAAAGCGCGCTCGACGAAGCGAAAAAATCGGTCGAAGAGGCCAAAGCGGCACTCTCAAGCGGCAGCGAGGCCCACGACGAAGTCGTCAGCGTCGATATGAGCGAACCGGTGACCGAAGAAAAAGCCGCGCAGCAGCAAAGCCCTGCGGCGGTCGTTTCCGAAAGCGTCGAAGCGACGGCGAACGAGGCAGAAGAAGCTGCGCACGAAACGGCCGATGCGGCGCAGCAGGCTGCACAGCAGACGGCGGAGGAGGCGACTCGAACCGCCAATGAAGCGGCGGCGCAAGCACAGGAAACGGCCGCGGCCATGACCCGGCAGGCCGAAGCGGCGGCAAGCAGTGCCTCGCAAGAAGCCCCGGCGGCGATGGAAGCGACGCGAAACGAAGCCGTTGAGGCCGCGCAAACGGCTGCGGAACACGCTGCCGGGCAGTGATGCCCGCACTTGACGAAATCCGGCGCGAACGTGCGCGCTGGATGCAATGGAAAAACATCGCACCGCTTCGTGCGATGCTCGACACACTCCCCGACATTCCCGCAGCCTGTACGTTCGGCGATACGATCACGCTGCGCAGCGACGCCGTGTCATCGGCCGACTTCGAAACGATCGAGCGTGCCGCCCGGGCGATGCGCCCCTGGCGCAAAGGCCCCTTCGATGTGTTCGGCCTTTTCATCGACAGCGAATGGCGCAGCTGCCTCAAGTACAACCTGTTGCGGCCGCATTTCGATTTGCGCGGCAAAAAGGTCGCCGATATCGGCTGCAACAACGGGTACTACCTGTTTCGTATGCAAGAAGACGCCCCGGCGAAGCTGGTCGGCTTCGACCCTTCGGCACTGTACAAAACACAATTCGACTTCATCGACCGTTTCGTCAAAAGCGGCATCGTCTATGAACTGCTCGGCGTCGAACATCTGCCGCTGTACGAAGAGAAATTCGACACGATATTCTGCCTGGGTGTACTCTATCACCGCAGCGACCCCGTCACGATGCTCAAGCAGCTGCGCAAAGGGCTTGAAAAAGGCGGCGAGGTCTATCTCGACACGTTCATGATCGATGGAGACGAGCCGGTCTGCCTGACGCCTGAAGGCGCTTATTCGAAAATTCCGAACATCTATTTCGTGCCGACGGTTCCGGCGCTGCGCAACTGGTGCCTTCGGGCGGGTTTCACGGGTTTCGAGGTGCTCGAAACCTCCGTCACGACTCCCGACGAACAGCGCAAAACCGAATGGATCGAAGGGCAGAGCCTCGAAGATTTTCTCGACCCTGACGACCCGACGCGAACCGTCGAGGGGTATCCCGCTCCCAAGCGGGTCTATGTGCGATTGACGCTTTAAAAGCCGTATATAACGGTATTTCGTTATCGGCGTCAAAGGCGAAATGTCTTATTGTGTAAATTATAAATAAAATAAGGCAGATTGATGACATTTCTCGATGAAGATATTTACGAAGCGGTCGAACATCATCTCCCAAAGGTCAATGAATACGTTCAGTCGCACGGCGGGGCGATTCGCCTGCTCGGCGTCAAAGACGGTACGGTTTATATCGAATTGACCGGCGCGTGTCACGGCTGTGCGATGAGCCTGATGACGACGAAGATGGTCGTCGAAAAAAAGCTGCGGGCATTGATTCACCCCGAACTCAAGGTCGTCAACGTCGACGGGAACCCCGAGAACGCGATGCCCGAAGATGCGTATCGCGGCAAGACGAAAAACGTACAGACGCCGAAAGATACGGCGCCCGAAAACCCTCCGGAAGCAAAGCCGAAATCGGGGTTTTTGCAGAAAATCAAAAAGGTGTTCGGCGTCTGATTTCGGTATAATCGCTTTGCCTATCTATGCTTCAAGGACGCGCGGTGCTGCATACGGAAATCGATGCCATACTCAACGACAAAACGATGCTGCTGACCGAAATCTATTTCGAGCTTCAGCGCCGTTTCGAGGCCAAATACGGTCAAGATACCGTCGTGTTCATGGAAATCGGCACCTTTTTCGAAGTCTATGAGGTCGACAACGAGGAAATGCATGTCGGAAAGGCACGCGAAATTGCCGACCTGCTCAATATTCAACTGACCAAAAAAAATAAAAACATTGCCGAAAACAGCGTGAAAAATCCGCTGCTTGCCGGGGTGCCCGCGGTGTCGTTCGAGCGCTACCTCGGCCGTTTGATCGAGCGGCAGAAATATACGGTCGTCATCGTGCGCCAAAAGGGCGTGCCGCCCAAGGTCAGCCGCTATCTTTCGCAAATCGTCTCGCCGGGGACCAATTTCGACCACACGGTCGACCATGACGAGAACTATATCGTTTCGCTGCTCATCGACCGCCACCGCGAGATCTATTCCGCGGGTTACGCCGCGATCGACGTTACGACCGGCAAAACCTGGCTGTATGAAACCTACGGCACCAGCGAAGACCCGACCTATGCGCTCGATGAAGTTTTCAATCTGCTTAACATCTACCGTACCACCGAAGTGGTTTTGACGTTTTTAGAAGGAGTCGAAAGCCAAAAAGAGGTGATGCGTTACCTTGAAATCGCCGAGCGTTTCGCTTACAGCGTCAATCACGACCGTCCTCGGGTCGCATACCAAAACGAACTGTTCCAGCGGGTGTATCGGATCGAATCGCTGCTTTCGCCGATCGAGCATCTCGACCTCGAGCGCCATCCGTTCGTTTCCGAAGCCCTTGCAACGCTGATTCATTTCGTCGTCGAGCACGACTACCGGATCGTCCAGAAACTGGCGCGTCCCAAAATGATCGATCACAGCCGCTACCTCTATTTGGGAAACAACGCGCTCGAGCAGATGGGCATCATTTCGCGTGAACGCGGCGAACCGACGGTATTGCGCCTGATCGACAAAACCGTCACCGCGATCGGGCGGAGACTGCTCAAAGAACGGCTGCTCAATCCGCTGCGCGAAAAAAGCGAACTGGAGCGACGGTACGCTCTGATCGAACGGGTGATGCCTCATGTGCGCGTGCTCGGCGACGCACTCTCCGGTGTCTACGACCTTGAACGGCTTCAGCGCCGCATCGCGTTGCAGAAACTGCATCCGTTCGAGATCAATTACGTCCACGCTTCGCTCAAAGGCATCGAGGAGCTCATGGCCTTCGTCAAACGCCACAAACTGCTCAAAACGCCGTTTGCGGAGCATGAAGTCGCCGCGTTCGCCGACGATATCGAAAAAAGCGTCGATCTGGAAGTGTCGCGCCGTTTCACGATCGGCGCCGTCGATGAAAATTTTCTGCGCCGCGGTGTCGATGCGCAGATCGATGCGCTCGTCGACGAAAACGCCCGGATGCTTCAGACGTTTTCGCTGATCGTCGCCGCGATCGAGCGGATGCTGGTCGAGCAGGGCGGCAATCCGGCGGGCGGGGGCTACGTCACGCTCGGCATGCTCGAAAAAGAGGGTTACTACATCTCCATGAGCCGCACGCGCTGGGCGATGATCGAAAAAGTCTTCGCACAGGGCGCCGTCGACGTGGGTGAACGGCGCGTGCCGTTTTCCGAGTTCGGCGTCAAACGGCTGACAAACAGCGTCAAAATCACGTCCGAACTGACCGAGCAGCTTTCGGACAAACTGCTGCGAAACCGGGCGAAAATCGTGACGCTGGTGAAGGAGCGCTTTTTGCAGCTGCTTCAGACGTACGAGCGGCGCTACGCCCTGCTGTTCGAACGCATGATTTCTTACGTGGCGGACCTCGACGTGGCGGTTTCGTCGGCGAAAACCGCGCAGCAGCACAATTTCGCCCGCCCGACGATCGTCGAGGTGCACGACGACGAAAACTTTTTGCAGCTGATGGCGTTGCGCCATCCGTTGATCGAGCTGCAAGAACGCCGGGGAGTGTACGTTCCCAACGATATCGTGATGGGGAATCGCCGCTACCTCGATTTGCCCTATCCCGAAACCGTGATGCTCGATCCCGCCGTACACGACGGGCACGAAATTCGCGGAGTGCTGCTCTACGGCATCAACTCCAGCGGAAAATCGTCGCTGATGAAAAGCATCGGCATTGCCGTACTGTTGGCACAGGCGGGTTTCTACGTACCGGCGTCGTCGATGAAGTTTTCGCTGTTCGAGTCGATTTTCACGCGGATCGTCTCGCGCGACAACCTGCAAAAAGGGCTTTCGACGTTTGCGGTCGAGATGCTCGAACTCAAAAATATTTTCAATCGTGCGGGGACGCGGTCGCTGGTGCTCGGCGACGAAATCAGCCACGGCACCGAAACCCTTTCGGGGGTGTCGATCGTGGCGAGCGCGATCATGAAACTGGCGAAACTGCGGTCGCTCTTTCTGTTCGCCACGCATCTGCATCAGCTCTCGACGATGCAGGAAATCCGCCGGCTCGATACCGTGGTCGATTTGCATTTGAGCGTCGAATACGACGAAGCGCAGGACAAACTGATCTTCAACCGCGTGCTGCAGCCGGGCAGCGGATCGAGTGTCTACGGGCTGGAATTCGCCCGGTCGCTGCATATGGACGCCGAATTCCTCGATGCCGCCAACCGGATTCGCAAACGGCTTGCCGACGACTTCGACGAACTGGAGCTTCTGGTCAAGAAGCGCACGAGCAAATACAACAAGGACCTTTACGTCACGCGCTGCGTGCTCTGCGGGGCCGTCGCCGAAGACGTGCACCACATCGCCGAGCGTTCCAAAGCCGACGCACGCGGCTATATCGGGCACATGCCGGTCAATCACCGTCACAACCTGGTACCGCTGTGCCGCGAACACCACCGCGAAATTCACGACGGCAAACTGACGGTCAAGGGTTTCGTGATGACGAGCAGCGGGCTGGAGCTGGACGTCGAAGCACGGCCCCAAAGGGTCGCCGAGCCCACGGTTCAAACACCCGAAATCAACGAGTTCGCGGAAGAAAAACAAAAAGACCCGTCATCGCCTTCGACCCCGTCGATCGACATGGACGATTTTTGACAAACATAAGATGTTTTGATGTAAAATGGCTCCAAAGGAGAGACGATGCTGAAGAAAATTTTCATGGCGCTGGTAACGGTTTCGGCGCTGGCGAACGCCTATGAACGCACTTATACCGACCCGAAAACGGGTCTGATGTGGCAAGACGACCGCGATACGGTCAAGAAAAAAATGACCTGGCATCAAGGGCGGACCTATTGTGCCGCGCTGCGTCTTGGCGGTTACAAAGACTGGCGGCTGCCGAGCGTTCAGGAACTCTACACGCTTATCGATCTGAGCAAAGAAGATCCGGCGGCCGTCGATGAATTGCGTTTCGTCGGCCCCAAAGACTACTGGACCGCGACGCAGGTCGCCGGCGACAGCGACGATGCCTGGCTGGTCTATTTCGAAGACGGCGTCGTCAACCACTACTCCAAAACCCGCGAGCGTCGCGTGCGCTGTGTGCGAAACGTCGGCGCGAAGCAGCCGTAGGGTTGTTTTTCTGCGCTATAATCGCGGAAAAGAACGAAAGGTTGCACGCATGCAGAAGATAATATTCGCTTTGTTTGCCGCAGGGATCGCGTTAGGGATCGGCGGGTGTACGCAAGAAACCCAGAACAAGCTCGGGCACAGCATTCAAAACTGGACGGGAATCGACGGCGTCGTCGATGTCTACAGCGGGGGCAAAGTGATGATGCGTTACCTTAAAGTCGACAAGCTGACCACCGGCAAAGGAACCGATGATGCCAAGGTCCGCCCTTACAGTTACGGCTACGGTTACATCGACGAAAATCTTAACTATAAAGTCGACAAAGGCGAGAAAAAAGTCTATTTTCGTATCAGCGACTATTCGACGCAGTATACCTATTACGAAAATCCGAAAGATTGACCTTGGACGTTCTGAGCCTTTTCAAACATCTGATCGAACGCAAGAGCGAAACGCCCGACGACGGCGGCATCCTCGATTTCATCGAAGGCTACCTCGACGGTTTCACCGCCGTGCGCCTTGACATAGAAGGCGTGAAAAACCTGTTTATCTACAAACGTTTCGGTGAGGGTGAACACCTCTGTTTCGCCGGACACGTCGATGTCGTCCCTGCCGGAGAAGGGTGGCGTACCGACCCGTACAAGGCCGTCGAAAAAGACGGCTGTATCTACGGCCGCGGCGCGCAGGACATGAAAAGCGGCGTGGCGGCGTTCACGCAGGCGGTCAAAGAGGCCGAATCGTTTCGCGGTACGCTTTCGCTGCTGCTGACCAGCGACGAAGAAGGCCCGGCGAAACACGGCACGGTCGAGGTACTCAAATATCTTGACGAAAAGGCCATGCTTCCCGATGCAGTCATCGTCGCCGAGCCGACTTGCGAAGCACGTTTCGGCGATGCGATCAAAATCGGCCGGCGCGGTTCGATCAACGGCGTGATCGAGAAACGCGGGCGTCAGGGACATGCAGCCTATCCTGAAAAAGCGACCAATCCGATTCACAAAGTCGCGCAGGTGCTTCACAAGATGGCCGGCGTGAATCTCGACGAAGGCGACGACTATTTCGCTCCCAGTCAATTCGTCGTCACCGATATCCGTGCGGGCATGGAAGTGACCAACGTGACGCCGGGAACGCTCAAAATGATGTTCAACGTCCGCAACTCGACCAAGACGACCAAAGCAGACGTCGAAGCCTTCGTGCACCGCTATTTCAAGGAGATGGACTACACCCTGACGCTCGATCAAAGCGCCGAGCCCTTCGTGACCGATGCCGATACGAAAATCGTCCGCACCCTCGATGCGGCCATCGAAGCGGTGACGGGGATGCGCCCCAAACACTCTACCGCCGGCGGAACGTCCGATGCACGCTTTATCGCGCCTTACGGCATCGACGTCATCGAGTTCGGCGTCAAAAACGATACCATCCACGCCCCCAACGAATGCACGACCCCCGAGCAGGTCGAGGGACTGTACCGCGTGTTCAAAAAGGTGATCGAAACTTACTGAACTTTAAGAGTGTCGGGCAGAACCCGGCGCTCGTCTGCTTTGATGTATTCAAGCAAATTCTTTCCCCTTTGCGAGTAGCAGACCAGCTGCTCTTCGTCGACGTACTTCGTATTCTTTCGCTGGAGGCGGAGGTAATCTTCGTTATGGTAGTAGGCGATGAAGAGCCCGCCGTAGAAGAAGCGGCGGCGGTTAAGCAGCGCGACGGTTTCGTCGATTTGCTCGATATGGTGCAGATTGACGTCGGCGTAGATCATGTCGCAATGCTCGCTGTGCAGCACATCGAGCACGGCGTCGAGCTCTTCTTCGTCGGGGAGGGCCTCGATAATGACGAAACCGACGCTGATACGTTTGTTGACATGGTGTTCCAATGCGGCACGGCCGGGGTTGTGCGGCACGGCGCCAGTACGGCCGATTCCCAGATCGCGGTAGGTAGCATCGAGCATGTCGGCGTATCGCGTCGGCAGACGCAAAAAACGCGCACGGGTATCGAAGATTAAAAAGGCGACCATCGCGCCGCTGCGCTGCGAGGCTCTGATCCGGTGTTCGATTTCCGTCTGCGTCGGCACTTCGCCCAGGTTGATCGCCGTTTCTTTCATGCCGTGCGAAAGGTTGGCCTTTTGGCTGTAGGGATGCAGCATGATCGCCTCGCCGTAGATGGCCTGCAGCTGCAGTTCGCGCGCCGTGTCGACGATACGGTCGAACATGCGGTTCATGATGCCCATTTTTTTGAATTCCGGGTCGACGGCGGCAATGGCGATTTCGGCGACGTCGGAACGGCGCGAGCGCACCAGGGCGAAATGGCCGACGACACGGACGCCGTAGACCGCGA
This sequence comes from uncultured Sulfurimonas sp., assembly GCA_964646705.1. Classification (GTDB taxonomy): domain Bacteria; phylum Campylobacterota; class Campylobacteria; order Campylobacterales; family Sulfurimonadaceae; genus Thiomicrolovo. The sequence goes on along the minus strand of CAZYEW010000007.1, from coordinate 3,740 downwards.
CGATCGAGACGACCTCTTCGCGGGCATTGAGCCGGCGGATTTTTCCCGGATCGTAAAACTGTGATTTGTAATAGGTGTAGTGGTAGTTTTTGTAGATGAGCTGCGCGATACCTTCGGCATCTTCGTCTTGGAACCTTCGCACCTTCAATCGGGAAAGTACGGTCGTTTTATCAGGAAGGTTTCGCGAAATTTCGCCGGTTTTGATGTCGTAAGTGCGCGTGAACGACTGGATGACGCTGAAGCGTTTGCCGCGGTTTTCGAGCATCGTGAACCAGAATCGGTCCACAAGGTCGTAAATCCGGAAAAATCCTTTTTCGTGCGGAGCGCTGCGGTCGATCGCTTCGCTCATGAAAGGCGTGAAATCGAAGGGCTTTCCGCTGTCTTCGACGTCGATTTGCAGCTGGCGGGGCATGATCGTGAACCGGACGGTGACATCCATCTTGTCGAGATGTTCGTAGGCGTGGCGCACGACGTTTTCGAGCAGATGTTCAAGCGCCTCGGAGAGGGCGTCGGGGGCCCGCAGCGGCAGCATCGTCTGCAGGTGCCGATAGGTGTAGCGCAGTACCGCGAAATGAAGCCGGCTGGTCAGATGAATTTCGATGAGGTCACGCATCGCCGATCGTTTCGGCCGCACAGAGCGCCATGATTTTCATGCCGATTTGCAGCGCATCGTCGTCGACGTCGAACCGGGCGTTGTGCTGAGAAACACAGGTGCCTTTGTCGGGATTGCACGTACCCAGACGGAAGAAGGCTCCGGGGACGATTTCGAGGTAGCGTCCGAAGTCTTCGCCGCCCATGACCGGGTCGACGAGGTCGACGACGTTTTTTTCGTCGATGACTTTGCGTGCGGCGCGACGCAGACGCTCGACCATCGCGGTGTCGTTGGTGACTTCGGGTGAGCCGAACGTGTAATGAAACTCGTAGGTCGCATGCATCGATTCGGCGATGCCTTTGATCGAAACCTCCATCATCTCGGGAATGGAACGGCGCACGTCGTGATTGACGGTGCGTACGGTACCGCTTACCTTGACATGGTCGCAGATGACGTTGGGCGCTTTGCCGCCTTCGATTTTCCCCAGTGAGATCACCGCGGGATGCAGCGGGTCGATGCGGCGCGAGACGATATGGTTGAGCGAGTTGATCGCCATCGCGGTGACCAAGATGGCGTCCACTCCTTCGTGCGGGCGGGCACCGTGGGCACTTTTGCCGAAGATTTCGATGTCGAAGGTGTCGGCCGAAGCGAGCATGACGCCGTATTTGTAACCGATTTGGCCCGTTTGCAGGTAAGGATAGACGTGGAGCCCGAAAATGGCCGAGACGTTTTCGAGTGCTCCGTGTTCGATCATCTGCGAACTGCCGCCTTCGGTGATTTCTTCGGCCGGCTGGAAAATGAAACGGATGTTGTGTGTAAGCGTGTCTTTGACCGAGGCGAGGGCCAGTGCCGTGCCCAGAAGGATCGCCGTATGGGCGTCGTGCCCGCAGGCGTGCATGATGCCCGGCGTACGCGAAGCGTAGGGGGCCTGGGTGCGTTCTTCGATCGGCAAGGCGTCCATATCGGCACGCAGGGCGACGAACGGAGCGTTTTCGTCGACGACGAGGTCGGCAACGAGCCCGTAATTGTCGTCGAACTCCCGCACGGCGATGCCTTCGGCTTCCAAAATACCTTTGACGAGGTATTTGGTATGTTCTTCGTGCCCGGAAAGTTCCGGATGCGCATGCAGGTCGTGCCGAATCGTCACGATGCGTTCGTCGATCGCTTCGATGGTTTGAAACAGCCGTCTTTCGAGCGTTTCCATGGCAGCCTCCTTGAGGTGTCTTTCTCTATCTATGATACATCGGCTTTTTTGAAGGCGGGCTTGTGCGGTCATAAAAACATTTGTCTTGTTTGCATATCAGCTGCATATGCAATGCCGTCGCTTTAGCTGATAATTTTTAGCGTTATGGCACAATGAGAAGATAGACAGGTTCGGGACAGTTTGAATACTCAAATAAAGAGCGGACGAATGACAGTGAATAGAAAGAAAGTAAAATCGATCAGAAGTGAAGTCCTCGGCAGCAGCTTGGTCTTTTCGCTGATCATTGTGGTCGTGTTCGGGCTTTTTTTGTCGAACCTGCTTTATCGGGAGGGCATATCGAGAGCCTATGCCATTATCAAACAAAGAAACTATGCCGTCAATTTCTTTATCGACAGCCATTTTTCCGAAATCAACCATATTATCGAGATTCTATCCGCCGATGAAGATGTTCGGAATGCACCCTGGCGTGATGCCGCCGCCAGAGAACGGGTTTTGCAATTGTACAAAACGTACACGAAGGCCAATAAAAATATCACGTATCTGTATTCGGGTTACGACAACGGCGAGTTGTTGATTAACGACTACATTCCGCCAAAAGGTTTCAATCCGACGGTTCGGCCTTGGTACAAAGCGGCATTAGCGGCGAAACCCGGGCTTGCAAGCGGATTGCTCTATCAGGAAATCAAGAGTCGGGAATGGCTGTTTTCTACCAGCAAAGCGATGGTGAGCGACGACGGCCACGAGGGAGTCGTCTCTTGCGATCTTTCCATCGAAATGATCGCCGATATGCTCAAGCTTCACGGAGAGGTTTACAAATCAGCCTACAGTTATGTGGTCAATTCGGACGGAAAAATCATTATTCATCAAAATGCATCGTATTTAAGAAGAGATCTGTCGGATATTGTCGGTGCATCGGTCGCTTTGAATGCAGCCGAAGGGCGGTTCGCCTACAAAATAGGCAATACGGATAAAATCGCCTTTTACAGCCGCTGCAATGAGACCGCATGGATTGTCGTGACCGTCGTGGACAAAGCGGAAATTTTCGACGCAATCGGTTGGCGAATCCTGTACGGCCTCCTGATTACGGGACTGGTCGCCGTTTTGCTGGGAATTGTCCAAAGTGTTTTCTTGGGTCGGCGTTTTTCGAGGCCGCTGATCGAGCTGCGCAAAAGGGTCGAAGCGATCGTCCTTGGAAAGCACGATGCGGTTTCAGGCTACGACTATCCGAACAACGAAATCGGCATGATCGCCAGGGAAGTCGGGCAGTTGGCATCGGACGAACTCTATCTCAAATCGCAAGAACTCAAAGATGCGAACGCACGCTTGGAACGCAAAAACGACGAATTGAAACGGCTTTCGGAAACCGACCAGCTGACCGGACTTTACAATCGGCATAAAATTGCCGCCGAACTGCAAATGCAGCAAGCCATGGCCGTGCGATACGGCAGCCGGTTTTCGCTGATTATGCTCGATATCGACCGGTTCAAAAACATCAACGACACCTACGGGCATCCGGTAGGCGATACCGTGCTTAGGGAAATGTCGTTGCTGTTTAAAGAAAATGTGCGAAAGACGGATATCGTCGGCCGATGGGGCGGGGAAGAGTTTTTGATCATATGTCCAGAAACCGATTTAAAGGGGGCGTACGAACTTGGAGAAAAACTCCGCACGGCGGTTGAAGCACACCGGTTCAAAACGGCCGGTTCGGTCACGATAAGCGTAGGCGTGTGCGAATATGCGGGGCAAACGGTGGAAACATTGCTAAAATGCGTGGATAAAAATCTGTACAAAGCGAAAAAACAAGGAAGAAACAGCATCGTCGCATAGTTGCCGGTGTATAGGTGTCACACGCCGGCTCGATACGCTGAGCTTCACCGGTTTCAACCCAAATCCCGGAAGATGAAAATATATCAAAAAATGATACAATTAAAGCATGAAAATGTA
>CAZYEW010000006.1:35509-37647 GCA_964646705.1 uncultured Sulfurimonas sp. | reverse complement strand
CCCAAGCCCTGCACTTGTTTAAACGTAGTTTGAGCTTTGTTTAAGTAAAATGCGTTTCTTCAAACTCGGGCTTCCTGCCGAAGGAAACCCAGTGTTAACGCAGGTAGCCGGACTTCGTTCGGATACCGTGTTTATCAATAGAGAGGTGGCCGAGTGGTCGAAGGCGCACGCCTGGAACGCGTGTGTGGGGCAACCCACCGAGGGTTCGAATCCCTTCCTCTCTGCCAGATATTCCCCAACCACCGATCGTGACACGCATATGCCGGGAACAGAGTCGGCAAATCGATTCGTACCCTTTTGCTTCTTTTACTGATAGACATCATCGTGACTGCCGATGTCGATAAGGACGATCACCTTGTCAACGATGATAAAATCGATCACAATTCTGTACTTCATCGTGATAGAAACGGACGAGTAGGGGCGAAGTTTGCCTTGCATCCGATGCAGCCGCAAAGAGGGATGGTAGGGATCGATCTCCAACACTTCGATCGTTTTTTTATATCGGTCAAAGAGATCTTTATGCTTTTTAAAAAACTTGACTGCCCGTTTTTCGTAACTTTCCGAAAATCGTATCTCATACATCTTTCAGGGATTGCTCAATGGTGTCGAGATGCTTTTGCGTGTCGGTATGGTAGTTGCCCTCGGCGATGTCTTTCATGGCTTCCTCGTGTGCCATGTCGAGCTTGTAGGCACGATAGGCCTCATACTCTTCAAAGGGCACGACCACATACTTGTTTTTCCCCCGTACGCTGATGACGATCTCCGAAAATTTCTCAAAAAGCGTATCGAAGTAGGAAACCCCTTTTTTCTTCACGTCATTTGCCATAATGGTCATTGCAGTATCCCCAACAGTACTTTTAAGAGTATTCTATAAGGTTCTAGGTATCTTTGTCAAGGCTGACATTGAATTATCGTTATGACCTGCTCTCCAAAATTCGATTCTACACTAACTCTGGAGTTGGCTCAGGTTGTGGGGAGCAGGTCGCTTCTTTCGACGGAAAACCGACGCATTTCTTCAAAACCGCCGAATGACACTCATCGCAACCGTCAAAAGCACCGACAAAACGATCATCGTCGTGACGGGGAAGTAAAATGCGTAGTTTTCGCCTTTAATCACGATATCGCCCGGCAGGTGCCCGAACCAGCCGAGCAGGCCGAATTTCCAGGCGATACCTGCCAGAATCAGCAACGCGCCCGCTGCGATAAGCAAGGTACCCGCACCCGAATCCATCACGGCTCCTTGCAGAGTTTCCAGGTGCGTGAGGTGATGTTGAGCCCTGCCGTCTCGAACACGGCGATACAGTTGCTGTCGTCGCCGTCGAGGTACTGATAGACCAGGTAGGATACGCCGTCGATGCTTATCAGTTTGCCGTCCGCGCTTACGCCCCAGATGCCGCCGCGGCTCGTCGTGCCGTTGGCATCGAGCGTCACCGTCGTCGTGTTGCCGTCGATCTGGTACGGTGCGATCGTCCACTTGCCGACCGCGTCGAAATTGTAGTACGTCAGATTCCCGAATTTCACCTTGTCGCCGTAATAGCCCGCCGCATTCTTGAAACTCTCGTCGACCGGCTTCTCGTTGCACAGCTTGGCCGACTTGCCGTTGTAATCGACTTCGAAACAGTCCGCATCGCTGCTGAAGACCGCTTTGTACGCAAACGTATTGCCGTCACCCGTTCGAATCTTCGTACCGTCATCGTTCACGCCCCATTCGACGAAATCGACATAATCGCTCGTTTGCTGCCGCTTGAACGCGGTGCCGTCCTCGCGAAAATCGTAGCCCATCTTGTAGCGGTCGTAAAACACGACGTTGCCGACGTTGGCCACGTTGCTTTGCGTATACAAGCTCCAAAACCCGTCCACGATACGCCGGCCGTGAAACACTTTGTCGCTGCCGTAGCAGCCGTATGCGTTTTCGTTCAGGTTCACGCAGTTGGCCGCAGGCGGCGTCGGCTGGTCGACCGTCGAGCCGTCTTGCACCTTGTCTTCGATTTTGCCGCAGCCAACGAACAGCCCCGCCATCAAAAGCACCGTTACCGTCACATATCTCATCGCAATCCTTTTGCCTGTATTATACTCGTCAAAATTAAACCTTTTCAGCAATTTGAAGCCGCTTTTGACCTATAATGTCGTCATGAGCC
>CAZYEW010000006.1:15621-35409 GCA_964646705.1 uncultured Sulfurimonas sp. | reverse complement strand
TTAAACCTTTTCAGCAATTTGAAGCCGCTTTTGACCTATAATGTCGTCATGAGCCGACAAGGAGCACGTTTGCCGAAAATCAGCAAAGCCATCGCCAATCTCGACGAGAGCGAACTCGGCGACAACCTGCTCTACTACGACTATCACATCAAACATCTGCTTTCACTGGTCAAAAAAGGGCTCGGCCCCGACGACGATGCCTACATCAGCGCGTTTCGGTCGTTCGAAGGCGAAGTTTTCGAGAACTACGCCTACGAAATGCTGCTGCGCTATGCCAAACAGCACTCCTACATCAAAAAGTTCATTGTCAAAGGCCCGCACAAAAAGCGCACCAAAGCCCAGCCCAACGCGCTGTCGGTCAACTGGAAAGGCCAAATCGTCTACCGCATCAAACGCAATGAAATCGGCGAATTCGATGCCATGTTCTTTACCGACAAAGAACTCTATTTCGTCGAAATGACCCTCGTGGGATCGGTAACGAACCTGCGTAAACGTATGCGCAAAAAGCGTGCCCTGCTGCAAACACTTTTCCCGCAATACGACATCAAAGCCCTGCTCATTCTCAACGAAGGCGTCACCGGCGTCAGCACCCTGCCCGATTACGCCACCGCCTGGGTCACCAAGCCCTACAGCGCCAAAAAAGTCTTCGAATGGCTCAGTGCCCCGCAGCGCCGTAAACGAAAGCCCTTCAGGCGTGTCGAAGGCAAACAGATCGTCGATACCTCGGTGCTCAAAGTGCATCCGTTTCGCTACTACAACACGCTGGGCTGGATTCTCAATAAAGTACGCGTGAAAAACGGCGTACTCAACACCTCGTTTCTCTTTTCGAAAACGGTGCAGCGCTACCACGACCTGTTCGTCAAAATCTACATCGGCTATCTCGAACCCGACGATTTCGCCGCGATGTTTCCTTCGATTGCCAACCCCAACGGCGCGAAAGTCTACGTGGCCGTCGAGAAAGAACATACCGGGCGTTACGCCCTCAACTTCTTTCTCCCGCACGCACGCAAAAACCTCGAACTCGTCACCGAAAAGAACGGCCGGCCCCATTCGGTCAAAAAGGACCCCTACGGCGTGACCGTCACCGAAATATCCTACATCAGCAACGTCGTCAAAGATCGGCACCGGCTGTCGGCGGACGATATCGGTATCGTAAAAAAGATTCTGGAAAAAGAGACGTTTTAAACGGCCCGCAGAGGGCCGCGGGAGATTACAGTGCCGCTTTGGCCTGTGCCACAAGCGCGGAGAACGCTTCGGCGTCGTTCATCGCCATGTCGGCGAGGATTTTGCGATCGAGTTCGATACCGGCTTTCTTGAGGCCGTTCATGAACGTCGAGTAATTCATGTCGTTGAGGCGGCATGCCGCGTTGATACGGATAATCCACAGTTTGCGGAAATCACGTTTCTTCTGCTTGCGGTCGCGATACGCGTAAACGAGGCTGCGCTCGAGCTGCTCTTTCGCTTTGCGAAAATGTTTGCGTCTTCCGCTGTAGAAACCGCGTGCCTGCTTGAGGACTTTTTTGTGACGGCGTCGTCTGACGACTCCGGTTTTTACTCTTGGCATAATATTCCTTTCTTTACCTGGTCATATTTTTCAATGTTGCAGGTGCCGTATATCGTACGGACTTGCCCAGCTTTTCGCTGGAGGGTTTGAATCGTTTAGACGATCATCTCTTTGACGTTGGCCGCATCCGTGTTGTTCAGATACTTGGGCCGATTCTGCCGGCGGCGTGTCTTGGCGTCTTGTTTGGTCAGAATGTGGCTGCGAAACGCGGTACCGCGTTTGACTTTGCCGCTTTTTTTGACCTTGAAGCGCTTGACAGCACCCTTGACCGATTTCATCTTTGGCATCGGGGCTCCTTGTAATCATTCATTTCCATACCTGTAACGGGTATAAAATGGGAGCGCGATTATAGCGTAAAAAAAGAATTTTTGGAAGGGGCGGGTTTGGAAGCGGCGGCCGAGGCCGCGCGGGGGAAGGGTTAGCCTACGACGGTGACGTTTTCAGCCTGGGGGCCTTTTTGGCCTTCACCGATTTCGAATGTCACTTTCTGACCTTCGAGCAGTGTGCGGTGACCTTCGGCGTTGATCTGGCGAAAGTGAACGAATACGTCCGAACCGCCCTCTTCGCGCTGAATAAAACCGTAACCTTTTTCCTCATTGAACCATTTAACAGTACCGTTGACAAGTGCCATACATAAACCTTTGTGCGCTGTCGCGCGAATAAATAACGTACAGATTACCCTCTGCATCCCAGGGTCGAAAAATAACGCCGTCTTCGGTACGAAGGCCAACACTTACTTTCTGCACGCATTATAGCGGCTTTCTGCCAATAAAGATAGGGGAAAGGAGAATTCGTCGAAATTCGTCCGCCGAAACGGCGGAGAATTATTTATAGCGGTAGGTAATGCGGCCTTTGTCGAGGCTGTAAGGCGTCAGCTCGATTTTGACCCGGTCACCCGGAAGAATTTTGATGTAGTGCATACGCATCTTTCCGGCAATGTGGCACAAAATGACGTGCCCGTTCTCCAGCTCCACGCGAAATGTTGCGTTGGGCAGCGCTTCTACGACGGTCCCGTCGACCTCGATGACATCATCTTTTGCCATTTAAGCTCCTTGCGATAGTGATAAGATTTCGGCTTTGCCGCCGATCACGGCAACCGTATGCTCGTAATGCGATCCGCGCAGTCCGTCGGAACTGACCACGTCCCAGCCGTTCTCGCGAATCACCGCCTTGCCCTCTTTCTGGCAGATCATCGGCTCGAGGCAGAAGACCATGCCGTTTTTGATCTTGGGCCCCGCCTTGGGGTTGTTGCCTTCGAGATAGTTGGGAATTTCCGGCTCTTCGTGCGGTTTGCGGCCGATGCCGTGCCCGCAGAATCCCCGAAGCGGTACATAGCCGCGTGAAACGATAAACTGTTCAAGCAGATGCGAAAGTTCCTTGAACCGCATCCCCTCTTTGATGTTGTCGATGGCGTGATAGAGCGCATCTTCGGCACAGGCGATCAATGCGGCATCCGCATCGCTGATCTTTCCGATGCCCATCGAGATCGCCGCATCGCCGAAGTAGCCGTCGAGTTCGGTTCCGATATCGAAGCCGATCACGTCGCCTTCTTGCAGTTTGTAATCGGTGGGAATCCCGTGAATAATCACTTCGTTGAGGGAGGTGCAGACCGCGTTGGGAAAGCCGTAAAGGCCTTTGAACGAAGGTTTCGCACCGCGGCTTCGGATGTAGTCTTCGGCCATGGCATCGAGCTCGATCAGGCTGACGCCCGCACGCGCCTCTTTGCGAAGCAATGCAAGCGCACCGCCGACAATTTCGTTGGCGGCACGCAGTTTGTCGATTTCTTTGGGTTTGCGAAGCGCAATGGCCATAGGTTAGAGGCCCACCGCGCTGAGGGTTTCGTATTTGCTCATGTAGATCTGCGCTTCGATCTTGCGCATGGTGTCCAAAGCGACTTGCACGGTAATCAGTACCGCCGTCCCGCCGAAATAGAACGGAACGCCCATGCCCTTGACGATGATCCACGGCAGGGTCGCCACGAGGCCCAGATAGATCGCACCCGTAAACGTCAGCCGCGAAGCCACTTCGTTGAGGAACTCTTTGGTCGATTCACCCGGACGTACACCCGGAATGAAACCACCCTGACGCTTGAGGTTGTCGGCGATATCTTTGGCGTTGAAGACGATCGACGCGTAGAAATACGCGAAGAAGACCACGAACAAAAAGGTCAGGAAGTTGAAAAAGTAGCCGCTCGGGTTGAGCAGGTCGGCGACCATCTGCACATAGTGGTTCGTACTGCTCGAAAGCACCGTCATCGGGAACATCAGAATCGCCGAAGCGAAGATGACCGGGATGACGCCCGAGAGGTTGACCTTGATGGGAATGTAGTTCATCACCCGCTTGTTCTGGTTTTGCATCATCGTCTTTTTGGCGTACGTGACCGGCACCCGCCGTTCACCCAGTTCGACGTAGATGATCACGCCCACCGTCACCACAATCAGCAAGACGATGGCAATGACCGTAATGAAGCTCATCGCGCCGGTGTTGACCATCGTGATCGTGTGGCCGATCGCGTTGGGAATCGCCGAGACGATCCCGGCGAAGATGATCAGCGAAATACCGTTTCCGATCCCGCTTTGCGTGATCTGTTCGCCGATCCACATCAGCATCATCGTCCCGGCCAGCATCGAGATGGCTGCCACCATGACGAAAGTGTTGTGATCCATCAGGATCGCGCTGCTGCCGTCTTTGCCGGTCATGCTCTGCAGCCCGATGCTTACGCCGACGGCTTGCACCAGGGTAATACCGATCGTCGCGTAGCGGATAATCTGCATGTACTTGACCATTCCGTCACGCTCTTTTTTCATCTGTCCGAGGTTCGGGAATGTCGCAGCAAGCAGTTCCATGATGATCGAAGCGGTGATATAGGGCATGATACCGAGCGAAATGATGGAGAGACGTTTGATGGCGTTTCCGCTGAACATATTCATCAGTCCGAGCGAATCGTTGGTGTGGGAGTCGAAAAACGAAGCGAGTACGGAAGCGTCGACACCCGGGACCGGCACGTAGGCCAGCATCCGGTAGAGAAACAGAAATCCGATCGTGATGAGGATCTTGTTCGTAAGTTGCCGGTTCATTACTTGCCAGTCGTCGTTACGTTTTCATCTTTGATCTTCGAAGCGAGGTCTTTCGCCGAGGCGCCGACAAGCTTCACTTTGGTGACCGATTTTCCCAGTTTGTGTACGCCGCGGATCGATTCGACGGTAATTTCGTCGAGTTCCGCGACCTTCTTGATACGATCGACGTTGATCACGTACGGCTTTTCGACACGCGAATGGAACCCGATCTTGGGCAGACGCTTCGACAACGGCTGCTGACCGCCTTCGAAGTTGCGTTTGCGCTTGTATCCCGTCCGTGCTTTTTGACCTTTGTTTCCGCGGGTCGCCGTTTTGCCCATGCCGCTGCCCTGGCCGCGACCGACACGCTTTTTGGCGTGCGTCGATCCGGCGGCAGGTGTCAGGTTTTCAAGTGCCATTGCTTATCCTTTCATGCGTGCAAGCGCCTCGATGGTGGCGCGCACGACGGTGTTCGGGTTGTTTGAACCGATCGACTTGGTCAGGATATCCTGAATGCCGGCCAGTTCAAGAACGGGGCGCAGTGCGCCGCCCGCGATTACACCGGTACCTTCGGAGGCCGGCTTGAGCAAAATGCGGCTTGCATTGAACTTGTGTTCGATGTCGTGGGCGATCGTCGTTCCTTTGATCTTCACTTCGGTCAGATTTTTGAACGCGTTGTCCACCGCCTTGCGGATCGCGTCCGGAACTTCTTTGGCCTTTCCGTAGCCGAAACCGACGGTTCCGTTCTTGTTGCCCACGACGACCAGCGCCGTGAAACGGAAGCGACGGCCGCCTTTGACGACTTTCGTGACCCGACCGATGTGTACGATCGATTCTTCGAATTCTTCTCTGTTGATATCTTGCATCGATCAGTCCTTAAAACTTGATTTCGTTCGCACGAAGCGTATCGGCGAAAGCCGCGACGACGCCGTGATAGACGTAGCCGTTGCGGTCGAAAAAGATTTCGTTGATGCCTGCGGCTTTAAGCTTGCCGGCAAAATCGTTCGCCAGCGCCGCCGCACCTTCCTTGTTCGCGCGTGCACCGAGCACTTTGCTCGACGATGCCGCCAGCGTTTTCGCCGCGTCGTCGTCGATCGCCTGAACGCTCAGGTAGCGATTCGAACGGTAAATGCTCACGCGCGGCTTCGCGGCCGTACCGCTGATTTTCGCGCGGATGCGGCGCTTGCGCTGAACACGTTTGGAAGCTTTCGCTTTCATGACTTTCAAATTCATTTCAGCACCCCTTATTTCTTGGCTGTTTTACCGGCTTTGCGCACGATATGCTCGTCGACGTACTTGACGCCCTTGCCTTTGTACGGTTCCGGCGGACGGAACGCGCGGATCTCCGCGGCGATCTGACCGATCTGCTGGTTGTCGATCCCTTTGATCGTAATGACGTTCTTCTCGACGCTCACTTCGACGCCTTCGGGAATCGGGTAGTTGATGTCGTGCGAGAAGCCCAGCTGAAGATTCAGCGTTTTGCCCTGCACGGCTGCACGGTAACCGACGCCGTTGATTTCGAGTTTTTTCTCGAAGCCCTGCGTCAGGCCTTTGACGATATTCGCCGCCAATGCACGGTAAGTTCCCCAAAACGCACGGTCTTCGCGGCTGTCGGAACGTTTGCTGAACGTCAATGTGTTGCCCTCGACGGTGATACCGACCTGGCCTTTCGTGTCGAGCGTACGTTCCTTGTTGCCTTTTTTGAAAGTGATAACATTTCCATCGACGCTGACGCTGATGTCGGCCGGAAATTCGACCGGAAGTTTTCCAATACGTGACATGCTATCTCCTTACCATACCGTACAAAGCACTTCACCGCCCACGCCGAGCTCGTAAGCTTTGTCGTTGGGGATGACGCCTTTTGAGGTGCTGACGATGATCGTACCGTAGCCGTTCTTAAAACGTTTGATATCGTCGCGGCCGCGATAGACGCGGCGGCCAGGTTTCGATACGCGTTTCATTTCGTTGATGACGGACTTGCCGTTTTCATCGTACTTCAACACAACGTTGATGCTCTTCTTGTTGCCGTCTTCGACGACGTTGAAGCTCTCGACGTAGCCTTTGTCGGCAAGAATGCCGACAATTGCCTCGACCGTGTTGCTGTGCATCAGCGTCGTCACGTTCAGACGGCGGCCTGCTGCGTTGCGGATACGGGTCAGGGAATCTGCAATTAAATCGTTTACCATTGTTTTTCCTTAGTTAACAGTCAGGAGTTTCGGGCTTACCAGCTCGACTTTCTGACGCCAGGGATCAAACCCTCGTTTGCCATTTTTCTGAAACAGATACGGCAAATACCAAAATCTCTCAGTACCGAGTGCGGGCGTCCGCAGATCTGACAGCGGGTGTAGGCACGCACTTTGAACTTCGGTGTACGTTTCGCTTTCGCGATCATCGACTTCTTAGCCATTCTCTCTTCCTTTTGCAAACGGCATTCCGAGCGCTTCGAGCAGGGTGAATGCCTCTTTGTCGTTCTCGGTCGTCGTGACGATCGTGATGTTCATCCCGTGGATCTGCATGATCGAATCGTAATCGACCTCCGGGAAGATCAGCTGCTCGTTCAGACCGAAGTTGTAGTTTCCGCGACCGTCGAAACCGTTGCGCGGAACCCCGCGGAAGTCTTTCACGCGCGGCAGCGCGATCGAGATGACTTTATCGAGGAACGTGTACATGTTTTCGCCGCGCAGCGTCACTTTGACGCCGACGGGCATGCCTTCGCGGACCTTGAAGCCGGCGACCGACTTGCGAGCCGCGACGACCGTCGCATGCTGACCGGCGATGACGCTGATCGTGTCCTGGATGTTCTGAATGAGCTTGTTGTCTTTCATCGCGAAACCGGTACCGACCGAAATGACGACCTTTTCGACCGCAGGGATCTGCATCGGGTTCTTGATGTCGAGCTTGCTCTGAATCTCCGGCTTGAGTGCGAGATATTTCTCTTTCAAACGTGCTGCCATGAATTACGCCTCCACTTTGCGGACATTCGATGCATCGATCGGCATCTCTTTGTTGACGAATCCGCCCTTGGGGTTCTCTTCGGTCGGCTTGATCGCTTTTTTGACGACCTTGCAACCTTTGACGATCACCTTGTTCTCTTTGGGCATGACCATGAGGACTTCCGCTTTGGTGCCTTTGTCGTCACCCGCGATAACCTCGACCATGTCGCCTTTTTTGAATTTGAATTTAGCCATTATACAACCTCCGGTGCCAGCGAAACGATCTTCATGAAGCCGGCATAGCGGACTTCGCGTCCGATGGGGCCGAAGATACGCGTTCCGATCGGCTCTTTCTTGCTGTCGAGAATGACCGCCGCGTTGTCGTCGAAGCGGATCAGCGAACCGTTTTCGCGCTGAACCTCTTTTTTCGTGCGAACGACGACGGCCTTGACGACCTGTCCTTTTTTCACTTTGCCGGTCGGGGCCGCTTTCTTGACCGACGCGACGATCACGTCGCCGACGGAAGCGTAGCGGCGCTTGGAACCGCCCAGAACCTTGATACACATAATTTCTTTCGCGCCGGTGTTGTCGGCGACGTTCAAACGGGTAAAGCTCTGGATCATGACTCGGCTCCCACGACGCTTTTAAGCGTGAACGACTTGCGCTTGGACATCGGGCGGCATTCGACCGCCACGATCACGTCGCCGACGTTGAGCGAGTTGTTCTCGTCATGGACGAGGTACTTTTTGAAACGCTTGACCGTTTTGTGGTAGCGCGGGTGCATGACGCGGCGCTCGACGAGCACGGTCGCGGTCTTGTCACCGGCTTTCTTGACGACTACACCCTGAATTTCACGTTTAGACATTCGGGTCTCCTTACTTCGCCGCGCTGAGCGCGGTATTGATACGAGCAATATCTTTTTTCACGACGCGCAGCTCGCTCGTGTTTTGCAGCTGCATCGTTTTTTGCTTCAGTTTCAGCGTGAACAGCTCGGTCTTTTTCTCTTTGAGAAGTGCCTGCAGTTCCGCCGGGCTTTTGTCAGCCAGCTCAGAATATTTCATTGTCCATCTCCGCCGTTACGATTTTTGTTTTGAATGGCAGTTTGTGCATCGCGAGCAGCAATGCTTCGCGTGCCAGGGACTCTTCGACGCCACCCATCTCGAAGATGATCCGACCGGGTTTGATGTTCATTACCCACTGGTCGATCGCACCTTTACCTTTACCCATCCGCACTTCAAGCGGCTTTTTGGTCAGCGGCTTGTCCGGGAAGACCCGAATCCAGATCTTGCCCTGACGCTTGATGTGACGGGTCGCAGCGATACGCGCCGCCTCGATCTGACGGGAGTTGATCCGTCCGGCTTCGACCGCTTTGAACGCGATGTCGCCGAAAGCGATTTTGTAACCGCTGCGCGCTTTGCCGCGGTTACGGCCTTTCATGTACTTGCGGTGTTTCATTCGTTTTGGCATCAACATGATCAGTCCGCCTTTCTCGGAGCGCGTCCGCGGCGCTCACGTTTTTCTTCTTTGGGTTCGGGCTGGATTCCTTTGGAAAGCACTTCGCCTTTGAAGATCCAGACCTTGACGCCGATGATGCCGTACGTCGTATGCGCTTCGGCGAAACCGTAATCGATCTTCGCACGCAGCGTATGCAGCGGGACACGTCCTTCACGGTACCATTCGGTCCGTGCCATTTCCGCACCGCCGAGGCGGCCGGCGACGGCGATACGGACGCCTTTGGCACCCCCGCGCTGCGCATTTTGCATCGCTTTTTTCATCGCACGGCGAAACGCGATACGGCGCTCAAGCTGCGTCGCGACGTTCTCGGCGACGAGCTGTGCAGCGGTCATCGACTTTTTCTCTTCTTTGATGTTGACCGAGATATCTTTGCCGATCAGCTGCTGAAGCTTGGTTTTGAGCTTCTCGATATCGGCACCTTTTTTCCCGATGATGATTCCCGGGCGTGCGGCGACGATCGTGACGCGCAGACGCTTGACCGTACGCTCGATGATGATGTTGTTCACACCTGCGTAGTAGAGCTCCTTCTTGAGGAAGGTTCGGATTTTATGGTCTTCGCCCAGGTTCGCCGGTGCATTCTTGAAATTCGGATACCAGCGGGACTCCCAGTTGCGGTTGATGCCCAGGCGGAATCCGATAGGATTGACTTTCTGACCCATTTATTTCCCCTCTACTTCTACTAAGATGTGTGCCGTCGGTTTGCGGATACCCGAGGCCATGCCGCGGGCACGCGGACGAAAACGCTTGAGAACCGGGCCGTTGTCGACACGGCACGACGTGATCACGCAGTCTTCGGCGTCGCTGCCGCTGTTGGCGACGGCCGACGCAACGACTTTGGCGATGATTTTCGCCGCTTTGTTCGGGGTGAATTCCAGTGCCGCGAGTGCTTCTTCGGCATTCATGCCCTGGATTTCACGGGCGATCAGACGGGACTTGGTCGGTGAAACGCGAATGAATTTCAACAGTGCTCTTGCCATCTTAGCCTACCTTCTTCTGAACGGAGCCTTTGTGGCCCTTGAACGTGCGTGTCGGAGCGAACTCGCCAAGCTTGTAGCCCACGTGGTTTTCCGTGATGTAAACCGGAACGAACTGACGACCGTTGTGAACGTTAAGCGTCAGGCCGATCATCTCGGGCATGATCACGCTGCGGCGCGACCACGTCTTGATCGGCTTGTTGCTCTTGGCTTCTTTGGCTGCGAGCACTTTTTTCATCAAATGGTCGTCTACGAACGGACCTTTTTTTACTGAACGTGCCATCGATTAACCTTTCTTGCGACGAGAGATAATGAGTTTATCGCTCGCTTTTTTGCGACGGGTCTTCGCACCCTTGGTCGGTTTACCCCACGGGGTAACCGGGTGGCGACCGGAGTTTGTCTTGCCTTCACCACCGCCGTGCGGGTGGTCGATCGGGTTCATTGCCGAACCGCGGGTCTGCGGACGGATACCCATGTGACGCGTACGGCCGGCTTTGGCGAATACGATGTTCGCGTATTCTTCGTTGCCCACCGTGCCGACGGTTGCCATGCACTCGCCGAGGACGTAGCGCATTTCACCCGAAGGGAGGCGTACCGAAACGTATTTTCCGTCACGGCCCATGATCTGCGCGGACGCACCGGCGGAGCGGACCATCTGGCCGCCTTTGCCGGGCTTGAGCTCGATATTGTGAATCACGGTACCGACCGGGATGTTCTTGAGCTTCATCGCGTTGCCCGCTTTGATGTCCAGTCCGCTCTCGGCCGCCATGACGGTATCGCCGACGTTGAGGCCCTTGGGCTGGATGATGTAGCGCTTTTCGCCGTCACGGTAGTTGATCAGCGCGATGCGGCAGTTGCGGTACGGATCGTACTCGATCGCCGCGACCGTGCCTTCGATGCCGAACTTGTTGCGTTTGAAGTCGATGATGCGATAAAGCTTCTTCGCTCCGCCTTCTTTGTGACGCGACGTGATACGGCCGTTGTTGTTGCGGCCGGCATGTACGGGAAGCTTCTTGAGCAGCGAGCGTACCGACGCCTTGGCCGTGATATCCGACGAGTCGATGTTCGTGTAGAAACGGCGACTCGGTGTGATAGGTCTGTAGGTTTTGATTGCCATAGTTACACCGCCAACGATTCGATTGCTGCGCCTTCGGGCAGTTTCACGTAGAACTTTTTATAGTCGTTCTGCTTGCCCTTGACGCCGCGGAAACGCTTGACTTTTCCGCTTTGGTTCAGCGAGTTGATACGTGTCGGTACGACGCCGAAATACTCGCGGAACACCTCTTTGAGGCCCGTTTTGGTCATGCGCGGAGACGTCTGTACGACCACGACGCCGTCTTCTTGCAGACCGAGGGTCTTTTCCGTATATACGATCGATTTGATATCGGTAATATCAGCCATCTTAGCTCTCTTTACTCAGGTTTTCCCATACCGCTTTTTCGATTACGACCGCGCGGTATGCCGATGCCAGGAAGGCATTGAGTTCGTTCTCTTCGATCAGGTAGGTCTGCTGAAGATTGCGAAACGCCAAGAACGTCTTTTCGTCGATGATCGATTTGACGAACAGCGCGTCGCGTACGCCGAGCTTGTCGAAAAGCGCTTTGGCGTCTTTCGTCTTGCCCGAAGCGACTTCGATGCTGTCGACGATAAACAGTTTGCCCTCGTTCGCCAGTGCGTCGAGCGCACAGTTCAGCGCAAGCTTCTTCTGCTTTTTGTTGACCTTCAGATCGTAGTTGCGGCCCGTGTTCGCACCGTGTGCGACCGCACCGCCGACCCAGATGGGCGAACGGCGCGAACCGGCGCGTGCGCCGCCCCGGCCTTTTTGGGCCCAGGGCTTTTTGCCTCCGCCGCGTACCTGCGAGCGGGTTTTCGTCGACGCGGTATCGGCACGCAGCCCCGCCTGATACGCTTTGACGTACAGGTAGAGGTTGTGCGGATTGATGCCCGAAAAGCTTTCGGGCAGCGAGAGCTCGGAAGCCTTTTCAAAATTTTCATTCAATACGATTGCGCTCATTATTTAACAACCTTTACGCGACCCAGAGCACCGTTGGCGCCGGGGACCGAGCCCGCGACGACGAGGATGCCGTTCTCTGCGTCGTAAGAAATCACTTCATTTTTGACGGTAGTTTTGACGTTACCGTACTGACCGGCCATTTTGCGGCCTTTCATAACCCGTCCGGGCCATTCGCAGTTACCGATCGAGCCGCCGGCGCGGTGGAAGCGCGAACCGTGCGCACCCGGACCGCCGGCGAAGTTCCAGCGTTTCATAACCCCGCTGAAACCGCGCCCTTTGGTATTGAAAGTACATTTGAGTACTTTCGCCTCGCCCAGAACGCTCGTGTCGAGATCGCCCGCTTCGGTATTGGGAACAGTGAGGGTCACGAAGCGGTTGAATTCCGCCGGCAGCGCATATTTTTTCTGCTGCCCTTCGATCGCCTTGTTCATTTTTTTGCCGCTGCTGTACGCGACGACGGCGCGGCCGTTCTCGACCTCGCACACCTTCGCCTCTTTGACCTTGAGCAGCGTGACCGGGACGCTGGGTACGGAGATCGTACGGCTCATACCGATTTTTTCAACGATAAATTCCATCCTCTAACCTCCTTACTTGTCCATCGAGCGGACTTCGACGTCCACTTCGGGCGCCAAATCGAGTTTCATCAGCGAATCGACGGTTTCCGGCGTAGCCGATACGATGTCGATCAGGCGCGCATGCATACGGATTTCGAACTGTTCACGGCTGTCTTTGTTGACGTGAACGGACTTCAGAACCGTATACTTGCGGATCTTGGTCGGCAAAGGGATCGGACCGCGGATCTCCGCGCCGGTACGCTTTACGGCCTCTACGATAGAGCTGACCGAACGGTCGAGTACGCGGTGATCGTACGCTCTAAGCTTCAAACGAATCTTTTCCATTTTTTTTCCTCATAAAGAACTCGTCGGTTCGCCCGACTATAGTAAAAGGGAGCGGAATTATACTCGTTTTGCCGCGTTCGATCAAGGGTTTTTGGGCATATCTGCCGCTTTTACTTCAATTTTATTTCCTTCTTAAAAGGAAACTGTATAATGTCAGGAACGTTTTGGCCCGTTTCTATCCGATGCCGAGCCGTTGATTGGAGTTCGCCCATGCAAGAACTGCTGGAAAAAATCTACCGCCAGGACCTGCACGCCCCCGGCTTCGTCGAACGGCGTTTCGACATGCCGCAGGGTTCCTTCACGTTGTCCGGCCTGCCGCTGAGCGGCAAAACCGCACTGATCAAGCATCATCTGCTTCAGCGGCCCAAAAGCAGTTACCTCTACGTCGACTGCTCGGACATCCGTATCGAAGCAGCCGCGTTCAATGCCGCCATCGCCTCTTTCTGCCGAGAACACGCCATCGATACGCTTGTACTCGACAACTACCGCGAAACCTTCGCCCGACCTTCGGTCGAACGTCTGATCCTTGTCGGCCGAACGACCCAAGGTTTCGGCCTCCCCGTCCGCCGGCTGCATCCGCTCGACTTCGAAGAGTTCCTGGCATTCGAGCGGCGCTACGACGAAGGCGCGCTCAACGACTTTTTGCAGCTCGGCGGCTTTCCCGCGATGCACCGTACGCCGTCTGAAGAGCGGCATCTGCTGCTGCAGCGTACCTTTCTGTCCGCCCTCGGCGAAAACGGTTTCGCGCTGCTGCATGCCGCGGCCAAAGTGCATACGCAGAAGGTCTCGCCCTACATGCTCTATCAACGGCTCAAAACGGAACGGAAAATCTCCAAAGACATGCTGTACCGTACGTTCGAACGCATGGTCCAAGAAGGCTATCTGCACACCGTCGAAAAGTTCGGCTACCCGCGTGCGACGAAGAAACTCTATTTATGCGATATCGCGCTGAAAAACGCCCTCGTCTTCAAAAAACATTTCGGCCGGCTGTTTGAAAGCATGGTCCTTCAGGAGCTGATAAAACGTTCGAATCACGTCACCTACGCCGAAAAAATCGATTTCTACCTGCCAAAAGACAACCGCGTCGTGCTCTGCATGCCGTTTGGAACCAAGGAGCTTCTGTTCAAAAAAATCGAATCGGCCGAAGCCTTTTTGCTGACGCACGCGGTACGCCGCGTCGAGGTCGTCACCATGAGCAGCGAATCGATGCTGCACCATCCTTTCGTCGAAGCGGAGATGATTCCGTTTTCACAGTGGGCTTTGGGGCAATGAGGCGTATAATGGCGGCATGAAACTGTGTGGCATCGATGAAGCGGGGCGCGGGCCCATAGCGGGACCGCTCGTCATGGCCGGGGCGGCATTGCGCCGTCCGGTAGAAGGCCTGGCGGACTCCAAAGCACTGAGTGAAAAACGGCGTGAAGCACTCTATACACGTATCGCCGAAGCGGCGGATTTTCATATTGTCCGTTTCGACGCGCGTACGATCGACGATAAAGGCATTTCCGCCTGCCTGGCCGCGGGCCTGCGCGAGATCCTCGAAGCGATCGACGCCGACGACTACCTCTTCGACGGAAACAGCACGTTCGGCGTCGCGGGCCTGCGTACCCAAATCAAAGCCGATGCCTCGGTGCCCGAAGTATCCGCCGCATCGATTCTGGCCAAGGTTACGCGTGACCGGGAGATGATCGAACTCGCACGCCGCTGGCCGCACTACGGCTTCGACGCCCACAAAGGCTACGGGACCAAAGCCCATATCGAAGCGATCCGCCGCCACGGCTACTGCGACGTCCACCGCCGAACGTTTCGCGTCAAGGCCCTGGAAGCGACGCTGTTTTAATTTTCCAATACGATCGCCCGTTCGATCCCGGTCGGCTGTTCCGGTTCGATCGTTCGCAAGACGTTCTTCATCGGCAAGATGTTCGCATCACGGCCGTAAATGAAACTTTGTTCTTCCACCATGACTTTATATCCTTTGTCGAGCATCAGGGCACGTTCTTTACTCGGAAACAGCAGCAAAGAAACGTCATCGTGCAGCCGGTCGATCATCCCACGTTTCAGTGAACCGTCGGCGTTAAAGAATTTTGCCTTGACCTCATCGTTGTTGCGAAACTCGTTGCCTGAGTGGTTGTTGCGAAGATAAAAGCTGTATTCGTACCGTTTTCCGTACCCGATATAACGCTGTTCGGGTTCGGGGACTCCCGCCAGCCCTTTTTGGCTCCAGTGGTTCCAGCCGTACATTTTGGCATGCTTGTCGGTACCTTCGAATTTGCGCGCAAACGCAAACGTCGAGTCGGTCGTCGCTCCAAGGTGCGAGTGGCATCCCATACAGTTCAGTGTTTCTTCC
This sequence comes from uncultured Sulfurimonas sp., assembly GCA_964646705.1. Classification (GTDB taxonomy): domain Bacteria; phylum Campylobacterota; class Campylobacteria; order Campylobacterales; family Sulfurimonadaceae; genus Thiomicrolovo. Next base: position 20,110 of record CAZYEW010000006.1, on the reverse strand, counting down.
CTCGTCTGCGGACGCAGCGTACCGTCGCGCGCTTCGATGAAACCCTGGTAAACCCAGCCCTGAGGGTTTTTGTAACCGGTTTCGTAATTGCCGTAGAACGTCGCGAGCACGCCTTGCGTCGTACCGTTGACCTGCGCTTCGAAAAGCTCGGCATCGGCGGCGCGCTTCAGCTCGCTGTAGTTTTTCCATTGCTGTTTCTTTGCGTACCGAAGCTCTTTCATACGCGCTGCCATGGTCACGCTGCCCGACCGTTCGTCCCAGTCGAGATAGCGTACGCTGTGCAAAAACTCGGTCCCTTCGGGGAAAAGTCCGCCCGCAAGATGTACCTTGCCCCGCATCAATGCCGTTTTTGCCCGACCGACGTACGACATCCGGGAGAAAGCATCCGCTGCGTTGAAACCGACAATCCGTGCCGTATCGATCGTGCCGTTTTGGTTCAGATCCACCCCGTAGCGCTGCTCGTCCGCCGCCGTTTCCAAAGCGATATCTTTTTGTTTGACAGCAGCTTCAACGACGGCAAGATTGATTTTGTAGGTTTCAAGATCGAACGTGCCGTTTGCATCTTGCCTGAACACCGCAGGCAGCCTGATCAGCACGTCGTCCGTCGAACCGTTCGTCGGCCAGAACGTTCCCAAAAAAGGATAATAGCGAAACGCACGCCAGCCCGTATAGCTGCCGTCGGGAGCATGATCGAACCCCTCGTCGTCGAATGTGTAATAACAGTCGGGACGGTACCCTTGCCAATCGGAGGGCAGTGCCGCCGCCAATGCGATCGTTTGATTGTCTTCGAAGTAGTTCGAGGTACGGACATAGCGCAGAATGCTGTCGTCTTTGATCGAAGCTGCTGCCGTACTTCGGTCTTTAAAGAGATTTTTGAACGGATTTTTCAGCATTGCTTCCGGAAAAGAGTACTCTTTTTGCAGATTGCTGTCGTTGTAGTAATTGGGCGTTTTCCCTTTGGTATGGCAGCTGTAGCACGGGTTGTGAAGGCTTCCGTCACCGTCTTTCACCTTGGTGTAGCACATCGAGGTGATATAGGCACCGTCCGTATTTGTCTTGCCTTCGTAACTGATATTGTTGTCGCGTTCCAAACTTCGCAGATAGTGCGTTTTCGACGCGACTGATTCATTTTCGGAATCGTTTCCGCATCCCAGGATCGAGAGGGCCGAAACGGCACACGCCGAAAGAACGAGAAGCTTTCCGCCTGCAGGCATCGCCAAAGCCGCCCGATATCTCAGAACAGATCCGACGGAAGGCCGTCGATGTAGCCGATAAAGGCTTTTTTCTGCTCTTCCGTCGCATTTTCGATCAATGCCGTGTTGGGTTTGTCGCCCAAACGGTTTTTCGGGTTGTCTTTGAAAGGATGCTGCGCATCGAGAAAGATCAGGCCTTTGTTTTCAGCCGACCCGACATCCACACCCGTAACTTCCGCACCGATCGGCAGCGAAGCGATCCGTGTCATCGTTTTGGTCCGCGTATTGTATGCCCAGGTCATATTATTGACGTGCTTGGTCGTATCTTCGCCGATCAGCAACGTATCGTGGCCGATATATTTGATGTTGTCGGGATTGGCGATTCCCTCGGGATCACAGTACCATTCCGCCGCCTTCGGATCGGACTTGGCGAGGGTCTTTCCGACGACGATCGCTTGCATTTCGGTCCCATTGTAGTGCTCGTCGAGCGTCAGTTCGTACACCGCGCCGCAAGACTCTTTGGGCAGGCGAATATGGTTGGCGACCTCCATGCCCTTGTAGTTGTCTTCCATGCTTTTTTCGATCGCACTCATAGCGATATAAAGCACGTTGCGGTCTTTGTCGTAAGTCAGCCCCTCTTCTTTGCGAAACTCGATCGTGGCGCCTTTATAGGCTGCGTATTTGCGCGATTCCAGAAATGCCGCCGCCTGCGCTTTGCCCGGTTTGAGTTTCAGACACTCGCCCTTGCTGTCTTCGGCCACATACGTAAATCCTGCCGCACAGGCGTTACCCGTACCCGGCGCCGCAATGTCGAAAATATCCGTCAATTTCATTTTGGCATCGATCATCGCCTTGACCGCATCGTCGCTGGAATGGCCCAGTTCAACCCAGCTGACGTTAAATGCACCGCCGGATGCCGCGGAAGTCTGGTCGAGTTTCGCCGCGTAAAGCGTACCGCTCCAGTTCGCTTTGAAGCCGTCGATTTTGTCGTCGGAAACAAACTTCCACAGTCCTTTGAACGTTCCGTCGTCGGACATGTAGACCGTCTTTTGGTCGGGCATCATCGCCGCGAGTTCCGGGGTATATTTCCCCGTGACGTAATGCTTTGCGCTTTTGGTCGTGCCGTCGGGCTGCGGTTGAACTTCGACAATGTAGCCGTAGTTGTACGGCGTGAAAATATCGCCGTTGTAGCCGTTGTTCTTGTCGATGGCCGTATCGTGGAGGTATTTGGCCTGCTGATCGACGTAGTTGCAGAAATAGTTGAATTCGCCGCTTGCATCGTTGCCGGAACCGTCGAGTGCACAATCGACGTAAAACGGAGAGTTTTTGTCGGCATAACGGGAATTGAGCGAATAATCCTCTTCACCGCCGAGATGCGAACCGTACGGTGTCTTGGAACTGGCGCAGTTAATGATCGTTCCTCCCATCGAAGCCAGATCGACCGGCTTGGTATCGACGGCTTTGAGTTCACCGTTTTCGACCTTGATTTTCGTATTCATCAACTGACCCGGGCGCTCTTCGAGATGGGTAATAAGGCGATAGTCGCTGCCGACTTTGAAAAACGAGTTGCCGTCAGGTCCGTCGGAAATATCCAAAGAACCGTCGGATTTTCTCAGCGGCTGACCGTTCTTGTCGACCATCAGCCCCATCGTCCCGCTGCCGATAACGTCGCCCATTTTCGCCAGCGTTCTGTAAGAAAGTGCAAATGTTTTGGTGGAATCGTCACTGTATGTCACCGTCAATCGGTTCGAAACACGCATCTGCTGTTTTTCCGCATCGTTTGCAGAAAGCGCCAGCGGTGCGAAAGCAATCGCTTTGACGGATGCACCGTCGTCGTTCGAGTCCGAGCCGCAGCCCGTCCAACCGATTGTCAAAACCGCGGCAGCCGCGGCAGAAAGAGCATACTTCATTTTCATCGTCCGTTCCTTTGGGGAAAATTGAACGAAGTATATGCTCCTGCGGTCACCGGCACGCTACTGCACGGCTACAAAACGGTTCGAATTTCGACACATTTCGATTGCATGAAACATTCGACCGCGTGAGTTTACGACCTGCGAACCCGCTTTATAAATTCCAGGTACCGTGCTTCGAGGTCTGCCGGTTCAAGGACTTCGCCCACATGCACGTGCACTTCGTGCGGTGTTTTAAACGGAGAATCGCGGTAAACTTCTTCGAGACGGTCGTCGATAAAGACGGGTACGATCGCCATCGCGTTGGCCTTGGCGATTTTTTCGGCACCCCCTTGAAACGGCCCCACACCCTCGCCGCCGTAGCGCTCGCCTTCGGGAAACATAAACAGGTTCAGATCGGGGGCCTCTTTGAACATCTGTTTGATTTTTTTGAAAAACGCCAGCATTCCTTTGCCCTGCTTCAGGTCCACGGCGATGCAGCCGCTGTACTCGAAGAACTTGCCGTAGATGCGATTGTCGAGCAGCGTCTGCTTGGCGATCCACGTGCCGGCCTTGCCCGCTTCGGAAAAAAGCGCCTCCATCACGATGATATCAAGCAGGCTGCGGTGGTTGATGATGTAGAGTACTTTGTCACGTTCGGGGAAGTCGCCATGACGCACCGGCACGACGTTGAGATACTGCAACACCTGTTTCGAATAGTTTTGCCGCTGGGTAGAGAGCCGGTGATACCGGTCGTACAGAGAAAGCGACGCATCTTCGTAAATGTCGCGGAAAACGGGAATATATTTTTTCCCGAGCCAGATCATATAGATATATTTGCGCAGATTTTTGAACATGAAGCATATTATAGCAGGAGTCCGGCAAAGACCCGCCTCGGTTTAGAAGACGGCCAGTCAGCGAACGGGGCCTTTTGCCGATGAATCGAAAAAAATGATAACTTCAAAAAGTTAACGATTCTCCAATCCTTTGTTACGATAAAGATTATATTAATAAAAAGTGGGGAAAACGTGTGAAGATTCAACCTGCGCTATAATCGCGCTCATGAAAGCAATCGAACATATCAACAACGCACTGGCCGACCTCGATGCCGAAGTTCAGGCGATCCTTACGGATATGTCACTGAATCTGACGCAAAAAGACAACGCGATGCTGCCGCTTCTGCTGCAAAAAAAAGTTCTCAAACAGACGCTCGAAGACCTCGAATATCTCCGCGACCATCCGCCGGCCCCCAATCAGGCCTGCGGCATTTCGAAATATCGTGAAGACGGATGATTACATCCCGTCCGCACTGCACTGCTGCTGAATTTCCTCGTACGAATACGTCTGTCCGTTCACGCTGATCGTTCCGTCGGCGTTGAACGTATAGATATCACCGTTGATTTTCAG
>CAZYEW010000006.1:3482-15521 GCA_964646705.1 uncultured Sulfurimonas sp. | reverse complement strand
TCACGCTGATCGTTCCGTCGGCGTTGAACGTATAGATATCACCGTTGATTTTCAGTTTTCCACTTATAATCCTGCCACTTCTGTCTGTCATCAACGGCTCAATCGTTTCATAATCGTACGTCCCACTCATCCCGCAACTATCTGGATCAGCACTGATAGAGAACCTTCCGTCGATCGACACCTCTCTACCATCCAATAGCACATGAAAATGTTCAAACATATATCGCACAACTGCCGTCTTCGTCTCTACTTCCATTTTACCCGTCATCTCAATATCAGACGATTGGAGCGATCCTTGGCCGTTCTTTACGATCACGGTCATATTCGATAGCGTCGTTCGATCCGCACTGGTCACCATGTAACGTTTAAGCGTGTAAGTTACAGCACCACCTGTTTGCGTTCCCGACAAACCGCTGATGTCGATCTCTCCGTCCGATGTTTCTGTACCCATTTTACACTCGTCAAAAGAGACACTCATCGTTCCCGCTTTCTCATCTATGCTGTAACGCATCGTTCCACCGCCCTCACAGTCTTGTGAAGGTAGAAGTTCCCGTACACCGCGTGTCGGCTGCATTGCCGTGAAATCACCCAAACCGGTCATCATCTCTCCGAGAAAATCACGACTAAGTACCGATACTACCGCTGCAATTGCCTTTTTGGATTCCGTAGCGGCTTCACTACTATGCGCACCTCCCGATGCTGACGACCCTTCGCTGCTGATCAGTGATGACGACGATCCCTCATTCTCTTCGCCGCCACCTCCACCGCCTCCGCCGCATGCGGTAAGCAACGCCGCCAATCCAAAAGCAATAATCATTGACCATTTTTTCATATCTAAACTCCTTTTTCTGGTATAAATTATTATATAAAAAATAAAAGAAAAATTCAAGTGATATAAACAAACGAATATGCGTTTAAAATGTATTCGTCATCGTCACGATTAGGAAAAAATGAGGAATACTCTGAAAGACTCTCCTCCAGATCCCTGCGGCACATGCACCGACCGGGTGGGCTGCTATGTTCCCATCCTGACCCGCTGCCCGAACGGCACATTGCACAGGTCTAAAGGAGAGCGTTCAATGCAGCCGTCTGCACTGAGCGCTTGTAGGCCGAAATTATAGCAAAATTCCAGATACGATACAATACCTCATGCATTACATCGTCTGCGCATTCCGGGCCGAAGCCCGTCCGCTCGTTGATTATTTCGGACTGAAACGGGAAAAAACCCTGCCTTGGCCTCTGTATCGCGGCCGCGGAATCTGCCTGATCGTCTGCGGGATGGGCAAAGACAGCGCCATCGCCGCGACGGCGGCACTGCTTTCGCGATTTCCCCCTGCCCAAACAGATATTCTCGTCAATATAGGCATCTGCGCTGCGCCCTCCCAGGTACCGATCGGTACCCTGATACAGGCCTCGACACTGCATACGACGAAACAGCCGATTCCGCTTGCGACATTTCCCAATGTACGCGCCATACCGCTGCAAAGCGTCGACAGTATTTGTAAAGAAGCATGCGATTATGCCGTTGACATGGAAGCCTACGGTATTTTCACGGCAGCGCGCAGGTTCCTCCCCAAAGCGCAGATTCGTTTTCTCAAAATCGTTTCGGACCATTTCGATCCCGAAGCGGTCGACATCCACAAGGTTTCGAAGCTGATTACAAACCATCTGACACAACTCGAAACACTCCTCTCTTATCAATAGAATTAAACAATCTCCATCAAATTAAGCGGAAACATAATGTTGCTTTCAACTTTCAACCGATAGAATAGTCAAAATTCCGTCACAAGGAAGCCGATCATGGCCACCATTATAACAAATAATGATTATTATGATAATCCTGAAGACTTGATTGAACTTAATCCCATTATTGTGTTTACAACCTTATTTGTAGCTCCTTACGTACTCTTCTTTCTGCTCCTTATGCTTATCACGGGTCAGACCGATCCGCAGCTGCTGCTTTATTCGGTCCTGACCGAAAGCGATACGGCCGTGATCAAAACATGGGTGATCGGTTCGTTCATACTGGCCGTACTCGGTACCCTCTGGTTCAGCGGCGTACAGACCAAGCGGGTCATTTTTCGCTGGTTCGTCAAATATGAAGAACCCGCCGCAACATCCGTCAAGTCGTCCGCTCCGCATTACGTCATCGAAGAAACCGACAGTGACGAACACGGCGGGCCGCTTTCGCCCAAACGCTACGCACGCCTCGATTCGACGCTCGACGCCAAGGCTTCATGACCGCCGTCGTCACCGGAGCCAGCTCCGGCATCGGCAAAGCCGTCTGCGACCTTCTGCTGCAACAAGGTTTTCGCGTCTACGGCCTCGGCCGAAGCGTTGTGCCCCGCAAAAACGGAACAGCCTTCATTCCCGTCACGATCGACCTCGCTCTGACCGGCGAAATCGAAAAACACTGCGCTTCCTTCATGGACGACCCGGATATTTCACTGCTCGTCAACGCCGCGGGCTTTGGGCGTTTCGATCCGCATGAAACGCTCGATGCCGCGCTGATCGCGCGGATGACCGCCGTCAATTTGACCGCACCGATGATTCTGTCTCAACTGCTGCTGCGCACCCTCAAAGCCAACCGAGGAACCATTATAAACATCACCTCCGTCGAAGCGCTGCGTGCCTCGAAATTCTCCGCGCTCTACAGTGCCACGAAATCCGGGCTGCGTGCTTTCGGGCAGAGCCTCTTCGAAGAGGTCCGAAAAGACGGAGTGAACGTCGTAACCGTCAACCCCGACATGACCGATACCGCCTTTTTCGACACCCTGCGCTTCGCACCGGGCGAAAGCGAAGATACCCGGCTCGAACCCGGCGACATCGCCGACGTCATCACGTGTATTTTGTCGATGCGGCCCGGCGCGGCCGTGACCGAAGTGACGATACGCCCGCAGCGCTTCGGCATCGTCAAAAAGCAAAACAAAGCGACATCATGATCCCTTTTTCCGCACGAGAACGCGAAAACGCACGCCTCGGAAATTTCGTTTTCGGCAGCGATCCCGCCGTCGTCGAAACACTCGAAGCGGCCGTCGCCGACTACCACGGCCGAGCCTGTGCCGTGGCGTTCAAAAACAGAAACGGCGCGCTCGACGCCCTTTTTTCATGCTATGCCGGCGATGAAGTCGTCCTCGGTGCCATGGGGCCTTCCGAACGCTTTTTAGCCGCATCGCGGCACTTCACGACGCTTCGCTACGCCGAAATTCGGCTCGACGGCACATTGTTCGAAAAAACGCTTGCACGCACAATCGGACCGCAGACTGCCCTTGTCGTCGAAAATACCTTCGGCGGTATCGAACGCGGCGACGACGCCCTGCGTACGCCGCTCGGCGACATCCCCGCCGTCCTCGATGCCTGCCGCACCCTCGCGCCGCTGACGACCGGCCGAAGCGCCGTCTGGTCGTTCGAAACGCTCATGCCCGCAGCCGTCGAAGCGCCGGCCTTCGTGCTGACCGACGACGAAACCCTGCACCAGACACTGCTTGTCGCACGCGGGGGAGGCCGTATCGAAAAAACACTGTGGAATTACGATCTGGTCAAACGCATCGAAGCCGCTGCACCTTCGATGCTTGCCGCCGACGTCTCCCTGTCGCAGGTACACACCCTCGCCGAAACGGCCGAGCGGCTTCGCGAAACCGCCTTCATACTGCACGAACGCTTGAAAAAGCATCACCTTTTCGACCTGCTCGAACGACGCGACCGCGACGCCCCCGACGGGTTCACCGTCCTGCTGACGCCCCCGCTGTACTGTCCGAAAGAGGATATTTTCACGCAACTGACCCGCAACGGCGTCGAAGCTGCCGTATGCTGCAAGCCCGTCTACAAAACGACGGCCTACAAAGACGACGGCGTCCGCCTCGACATCACCGAAGATCTTTACAAGGCGCTGCTGCAGCTGCCCTGCCACCACCGGCTCTCTTCAGCCGAAATCGAAACCGTCGCCGAGACGTTTTTGGCCGCGGTCGAAACCCACGCCCGCCGCGGCTGCCGTTTTTGAATCAGTCGTCGTAAGCGATATCGTAGGCGATCATATTGGCGACCGATATGACCATGATGAACACATACACCAAAAACATCAGCCACACCGTCACCAAAACCGCTCCCAAAAACGGGATGAGCAGCAGCAACATCATCACGGCCATCACCAGTATCCAGATTCCCGTTATCGCCAACCCGAAGAAAAAGACGAACGAAAAATACTCTTTTTTCATCGAACGCCGCCAGACATCGGGGCTGAACAGGGTGAAGACCGCCTTGAAGGCTTCGCCGAAGGTATCTGAAACCGTAATGCGGCCCTGCACGATCGGATAGACGTAAAGGACCGCCAAAAACACCAGCAGTATCGGCAGCATCGCCCCGCCCGAAGCGACGAGCATCTGCTGCATCTGCGCCTCGTCGTTCGTCGCTTCGGCCATCATCTCCATACTGCCGCCAAAAGCGCTAAAAAGGACAAGAAATACGATCATCATCCCGATCCACACCGCGATCCACCCCAGCCATGCCCCGAACGCCGGCGCCTGAAAACGCGTCAAAAAGTCTTTCAGGGGCGTCGTCTTCGCCGTTTCGACGTACGCAAGAATATCGGGAGCCCCGTAAAACGCCCGCCCCACGTAAATCTGGACCGCCTGCGAAAAAACGCCCATCGCGACCGAGGCGACGAGTCCGAGCAGCGGAATCGCCTGCAAAAGCGTCAAGACCACGAACGTTCCCATCGTCATCGCCGCAAGCAGGCGGTTGCTGTCCATGAACTCGATTCCCAGGCGCAGCGCGCTTTTCACCGGCCGGTGCCGTGCTTCGGCGACCAGCCTCGTTTGTTCTATTGCTTCCATGTCGATAGCCTTTACGTTCAATATCATGAAGGATTATACAGAATCTTTCTCTCCACTTAACCAACCGACAAGTCTTTTCCGCGTTAAAACTTTTTTCGTTACACTTTCGAACTTCGTCCACATACTATATATAGGAAATACGCTTGAAGCTGATTATCGTCGAGTCACCCGCCAAAGCCCGTACCATCAAGAACTTTCTCGGCAAAGACTATGAAGTCATCGCCTCCAAAGGCCATATCCGAGACCTGCCAAAAAGCCGTTTCGGCATCAAAATCGACGAAGAAGCGAAAACGCTGACTCCCGAGTACAGTGTTTCCAAGGAAAACGCTCCCACCGTCAAACAGATTCAGGAACTCGCCAAAAAGGCCGATGAAATCTATATCGCGACCGACGAGGACCGCGAAGGAGAAGCCATCGGCTGGCATATCGCGCACGCGATCAAGAAAGACCCCGAATCGCTGCCGCGCATCGTCTTTCACGAAATCACCAAAAGTGCCATCGCCCACGCGCTTGAAACGGCGCGTACCATCGACATGAACCGCGTCAACGCCCAGCAGACCCGCCGGCTGCTCGACCGTATCGTAGGCTACAAACTCTCGCCGCTGCTGAGTTCGAAAATCCAAAAAGGCCTTTCGGGCGGCCGCGTACAGTCGTCGACGCTCAAAATCATCGTCGACCGCGAACGCGAAATCAAAGCTTTCAAACCCCAGGAATACTGGACGATCGATACCGTCTTCAAACCGTCGATCGACGCGAACCTCGTCCGTTTCGACGGCAAAAAGCTCGACAAGCTTTCCATCAAGACCCAAGACGAGGCCGAGGCGATCGCCGAACGCATCCGCCGCGAAGCCTTCAGCGTCGCTTCGATCGAGACCAAGCAGCGCAAGACTTCGACCCCGCCGCCGTTCATGACCTCGACCCTGCAGCAGACCGCTTCGAGCAAGCTCGGCTTTTCACCCAAAAAAACGATGATGATCGCCCAGACGCTCTACGAAGGCGTCAAAACCCCCAACGGCACCTCCGGGGTCATCACCTACATGCGGACCGACTCGCTCAACATGGCCAAAGAGGCCGTCGCCGCGGCACGCGAGACGATCGAGAAAACCTACGGCGAAAAGTACCTGCCCAAAACCCCCAAAGCCTACGGCAAAAAGGCAAAAGGCGCTCAGGAAGCCCACGAAGCGATCCGCCCGACGATGCTCGATTTCACGCCCGAAGTCGCGGCCAAATACCTCAAGCCCGACGAAATCAAGCTCTACCGCCTCATCTACAACCGCTTCCTGGCCTGCCAGATGGCCGACGCCCTGTTCGAACAGCAGGCCATCGTCTTCAAAAGCGACAGCGCCGAATACAAAGCGACCGGGCGCAAACTGCTCTTCGACGGTTTCTACCGCGTGCTCGGAACCGACGACAAAGACAAACTCCTGCCGCCGCTGCAAGAGGGCCAGCCGATCGAGATCGAAAGCGTCAAACCGACGCAGCACTTCACCGAGCCGCCTTCGCGCTACTCCGAGGCCAGCCTCATCAAAAAACTCGAAGCCGAAGGAATCGGCCGCCCGTCGACCTACGCCCCGACGATCTCGACGCTGCAGGCACGCAACTACATCACGATCGAAAAACGCCAGATCGTGCCGACCGAAGTCGCCTTCACCGTCACCGAGCTGCTCGAAAAGCATTTTCCCGAAATCGTCGATGCGAATTTCACCGCCAACATGGAAGAGATTCTCGACAAAATCGCCGACGAAGAGTACGACTGGCAAAAAGTGCTCGTCGATTTTTACTTTCCGTTCATGGAAGAGATCGCCAAAGGCAAAAAAGAGATCAAAAGCCAAAAGCTCGCCGAGCCGATCGGGCGCAACTGCCCGCAGTGCGGCAGCGAACTGCTGATGCGTTCGGGCCGTTACGGCAAATTCATCGCCTGCAGCGGATTCCCCAAATGCAAATACACCGAACAGGTCGACGACCAAGGCAACGCCAAAGCCGCACCCGAACCCGAGACCACCGACGAAGTGTGCGACAAATGCGGCAGTCCGATGGTCGTCAAAAACGGCAGAAACGGCAAATTTCTCGCGTGCAGCGCCTACCCCAAGTGCAAGAACACCCGCCCGCTCGAAGCGCCCAAAGAGGCTGCCGTCCCCTGCCCGGACTGCGGCGGCAAACTGCTCTATCGCCAGTCGCGGCGCGGGGCGTTCTGGGGCTGTGAAAACTACCCCGAATGCAAATTTATCTCCAAATTCGAGCCGACCGACAAAACATGCGACCAGGAGGGCTGCGACGGCGTCCTCGCCCGCCGGACCTACCGCGGCAAAGAGGTCTACGAATGCGTCAAGTGCAAACACCGCACCCCCGCGGAAGCACTCGATGGCTGACAAAGGCAACCCGTGAAAATCGGCATCCTCTCCGATACGCACAAAAAGGTCGAATATTCGCAGCGTGCCGTCGATCATCTGGTCGCCGAAGGTGCCGAGTTTCTGATTCACTGCGGCGACATCGTCAAAGAAGAGAGCCTGATCCAGCTCAAAAACAGCGGCTTGCGCTACGTTGCGGTCTACGGCAACAACGACCCGCATCTCGTCGAGGTGCACAACCGCTACAACCTGGTGCAGGAACCGCACTATTTCAAGCTTTCAGGCACGGATTTCAAGCTGATGCATCTGCCGTTTTACATGAGCGCCGATACCGAAGTCGTGCTCTTCGGCCACACGCATACCTTCGAATGCGACTTCAAAAACGCCACGCTCTTTCTCAATCCCGGCGAAGCCTGCGCACGCTCCAAACCGGTCAGCGAATGTGCGATGCTCGACGTGACGCCGACGCATTTTCACGTCACGCACTATACGCGCCCGGTCGAACGCGATACGTTCGATGCCCACCATTTCTCGTTCGAGAGGGAGGCGTCATGAACAAAAAAATCTTTTTATGCGCCATCAGCAACATCAACAGCGGCACCTGCACCGAAGACTGCAAATTCTGCTCGCAAAGCGTGCGCTACAAAGCCGACATCGACCGCTACCGCCAAAAACCGATCGATGCGATCGTGGAAGAAGCCCGTGCAGCCGGCGCATCGGGTGCGCTGGGTTTCTGCCTCGTTACCGCACACAAAGGGCTCGATGCCCGCACCCTCGATTTCGTCTGCGAAACCGCCGAGGCCGTCGCAGCCGCCGTGCCGCAGCTGCGGCTGATCGCCTGTAACGGTACGGCGACGCTTTCGCAGCTCGAAACCCTCAAACGCGCAGGCGTCAAAGCCTACAATCACAATCTCGAAACCTCGCGTGCCTTCTACCCGAGCATCTGCTCGACCCACCCTTGGGACGAACGCTACGAAACCTGCGAAAACGTCAACGCCGCAGGCCTGAAACTGATCAGCGGCGGCATCTTCGGCCTGGGCGAATCGCAGGCGGACCGTCTAAGCATGCTCGAATCGCTGCGCACGCTCGATCCGGTCTCGGTGCCGATCAATTTTTACCACCACAACCCCGCGCTGCCGCTGCGCCCCAACCCGCTTTCGGCCGATGAGGCGCTTGCGCTGATCACCCTTGCGCGCGAAACGATCCCCGGTGCCGAACGCATCATGGTCGCCGGCGGGCGTGAGCTGATGTTCGGCGACCGGCAGCACGAAATTTTCGCCGCCGGCGCCAACTCGATCGTCATCGGCGACTACCTCACCACCCAAGGCCGCGACGCGCACGCCGACTTGCGGATGCTCGACGAACTCGGCCTCGAAGTCGCGACTTCCGTCGAAGGCTGACCGTGAACCATGATATCACGCTGATCGTCACGCTGGCGCTGATTATCATGTTCTCTCCTTTCATCGCACGCCTCCTCAAGATCCCGACGACGCCGATCGAAATCGTCCTGGGGGCGCTGCTGGGCTATGCGGGGATGCTGCACGGCAGCCACCTGTTCGAATTCGTCGCCGAAGTGGGCTTTTTGTTTCTGATGTTTCTTGCGGGCATGGAAATCAACCTGCGCACCTTCTTTCGCACCGACCGCAAGCTGCTCGAACGCATCGGGCTTTACCTGCTGGCGCTCTACGGCCTTTCCGCACTGGCCGTGTGGTACCTGGAGCTCAGCCGCATTTTCATGATTTTGCTGCCGCTGATCTCCGTCGGCCTCGTCGCGGCACTCTCGAAAGAATACGGCAAGGCGCACTGGCTTACCCTTGCCATGACCGCCGGCGGCATCGGCGAAGTGGTCTCGATCGCACTGCTGACCGTTTCGTCGGCCGCGATGCGCTCGGGGCTGGGAGTGGGGCTGTTTGAGACGATGCTCGTGCTCGTGCTGTTCATCGCCGTGATCGTCGTGATTTTCAAAGCCCTTCAGCTCTTTTTCTGGTGGTTTCCCGAAGTCGCCACGATGCTGATGCCGCACCAGGACAACAAAGAGCAGGACGTCCGTCTGTCGATCGGGATTTTGTTTCTGCTTGTCGCGGTGATGCTTTACCTCAATCTCGAACTGGCGTTTGCGGCTTTTATCGCGGGCATGTTCATTCCGACCTTTTTCGAGCACAAGCGCGACCTGCCCGAAAAACTCGAAAGTTTCGGTTTCGGTTTTCTGGTGCCGCTGTTTTTCATTTACATCGGCACGACCTTCGATTTGGGGGCACTGACGATGGACGGGCTTGTCGCCAAAGCGCTGCTCGTTACGTTTTTAATGATCGCCATCCGTCTGATCGCCTCGCAGGTTTTCACCCCGCTCATCGGCTGGCGCCAGGCCCTGCTGACGGGACTCAGCCACGCCATGCCGCTGACGCTGCTTATCGCCATCACCACCCTCGCCTACTACAGCCACAGCATCGACAAACTCCATTACTACGCCCTGATTCTCGCCTCGCTCTTCGAAGTGATCGTCGTCATGGTCGCCATCAAATTTCTGCACACCGGCAATCTTCCCGCCGAAGAGCTGCACGGCTGAATTCCGGCGGGGCCTCCTTTTTTCGCCCGTAAAACGTTACAATTCGTAACATTTTGTGGTATAATACATTCAGATATTGAAAAAAGGAATCCATTATGACACTTCAAAATATTTTACTCAAACTCGCCCGCGCCTCGATCGAAGAGGCGTTCGGCAAACCGTTTCCCTTTGAGCGCGACGCGCTGATTGCGCAGTTTCCCCAGCTGGGAGAAAAACGGGCGACCTTCGTGACCCTCAAAGTCGACGGCAAAAGCCTGCGCGGCTGTATCGGCTCGATCCTGCCCGCGCAGCCGCTCTACGACGACGTCATCGCCAACGCCAAATCGGCGGCGTTTCACGACCCGCGCTTTCCGGCGCTGACGTACGAAGAATACCTGCGATGCAGCGTCGAAGTCTCGCTGCTGAGCGTGCCGCAGCCGCTTGAGTATCGCGACGTCGACGACCTGCGAAGCAAAATCCGTCCCGGCATCGACGGCGTTATCTTGCAGCACGGCGGCCGCAGCGCGACGTTTTTGCCGCAGGTGTGGGAAGAGCTGCCCGAATTCGATACCTTTTTCGCCCACCTCGGCGTCAAAGCCGGGCTCGGTCCCGACGTGCTTGAATATCGACCGCAGATTTTCACCTACCAGGCCGAACATTTCGAAGATGCCCCGCTGCAAGGAGGTGTACGATGAGTACCAGAACGACCGCCCATGCCGGTACCTTCTATCCTGCAAGCGCCGCCGAAATCGAACGCTTTTTCGCCGCCTTCGAAGAAATGGGCAACCTCGAAACCGGCAAGGAGCCGCGTGCTTTGATCGTCCCGCACGCCGGCTACGTCTATTCAGGCTTCACGGCCCATCTTGCGTTCGAACAGCTGCGTAACACCAAAGCCAAACGCGCCATCGTTATCGGCCCTTCGCACCGCGTCGCGTTTGGGGGAGTGAGTGTTTCGCTCTACGATACGTTCGACACGCCGATCGGAGCCCTTCGCATCGATCTCGACTATGCACAGCGGCTCATCGAAGACTACGGACTGACCTTCGAGCCGGCCTTGCATCACGAACACTCCACGGAAGTGCAGATGCCGTTCATCAAACACTACGCCCCGCAGCTCGACGTCGTCGAGCTCGTATACGGCACCTTCGACCCCAAAAAACTGGGCGCCGTCATATCGGACCTGCTCGACGACCCGGACAACGTGATCGTCATCAGCACCGACCTGAGCCATTTCTACACCGAAGAAGAGGCCAACCGCCTCGATGCCGTCTGCCTGAACGCCATCGAAAAAGAAGATCCTGCCCTGCTGCACCGAGGCTGTGAGGCCTGCGGCATTATCGGGGTCGAAGCGATGCTGATCGCCGCGCGTGCCAAAGGACTCGCCGTCAAGCTGCTCGACTACCGTACCAGTGCCTGGGCGACGAAAGATACGAGCAACGTCGTCGGTTACGCCTCGGCGATGTTTTACTGATCGCCGACGTGCTGCTCGGTATAGTTGACAAAAGCCCCCTCGACGGCAAGCGCGCTTTTGTATTTGGTCGGCGTCAGCCGGACCGCTTTGGTTTCGGGGTCGCAGACGGCCAGGCGGAAATTCGCACCCATCGCCGGCTCGACGATGCAGACGATCTTTCCGTCCGCTTCGCGCGTGGCGTGGACCGTGCCCTGCAAGGCTGGAAAAAAGTATTTGGGATAACTCAGCGGCGTAATCTCGACGATATCGACACTGTTGCGCCGAGGCAGCGAATCGGCCACGGTCTGCGCATCTTCGAGGGTATCGAAACGGGCACACCAATCGTCGAACTCCCGATTGAAATGGCGCAAATCCTCGTCGAGAAAGCCGCCGGCAGGCGATTGCAGTGCATAGATGGCCATCGGCAGATTCCCTTGGGTTGAAGTTACGACCGGAATTGTACCATCGTTCTTAACCAAACGTTGAGAAAAAAATGCTAAAGTTATACGGTTAATCAATTCACATTATAGGAAAAAACCATGGACGCACAACACAAAGAAGCCGAAATGCTGCATACGGAAATCACCAAAGAGATCCGTGCGATCTTCAAAACCAATATGAAAATTTTCGACTGGGATATTCCCGAAAACAACCAGCGTGAAGCTGCGACGCTGATTCTCGATACGATGCAAGAAGCCATCGACACCCTGCGCAAAGAGGTCGAAGCAGGCGAATACGATAATTATTGAGTTCGGCGGCATGGCGAAAGCTTTGCCATGCTTGCGACACCTTCTCCGTCATTCCGGACCCGATCCGGAATCCACAATATCTCCCCGCTTTTATTCTTCCAGCTTCGCCAAATCC
>CAZYEW010000006.1:0-3382 GCA_964646705.1 uncultured Sulfurimonas sp. | reverse complement strand
CCCGAAAATCAACACCGTCAACGCCTCGTGGCCTTCGAACAGTTTCGTCAGATAGGGTTTGCCCATGTTCGGGCCCATCAAGCCTTTGAAAAACGGCTCGTAGTAGATCGTGAACACCGCGCCGCCGAGAATCCCGCCGATCGCACCCACGAGAACGTCGATCCGCCCTTCGGCGACGGAAACCGGTCCGGTCCCCGGGCATTTTCCGAAAATCGCCATCGAAACGCCGAAAATCGTACCGCCGATCAGCAGTCCGCCGAGAATGACCGGTTTGATATGATAATGGGCGTAACCCGCTTTGATCAGAAAGTACAGTCCGATGCTCGCCAGCCCGATCGCCAAAAACAGCATTTTCGGCACGACCGTATCGCGCAGCATCGCGAAACCGGCGATTTTTTCGAATTTGTCCACGCGGCTGTACTGAATGATGGCACCGAAAAAAATCCCGATGACGAAAACCGTCAGCACCGAACCGTGCGGCTCGTTCGCTACCGTCGTGAACATGGTCATGATCCGATCAAACATCCTGTGCCTCCTTTTTGTAAAAGAAATGTCCCGTCACCAGCAGCGACACCAAAACGACACCGCCGAAAATCATCGAGCTGATCGCCGTCTGGCTCATTCCGCTGAGAAAATGCCCGCTCGTACAGCCGCCGGCCATCCGTGCTCCGATAATCATCATGAACCCGCTGACGAAACTCCATATCAGGCGAGAGGCGACCGAACCGTTCTTGTATTTTTTCCATGCCGTCGGCACAACGCTGATGCGAAACGTCTTCGTCACGAACACCGCCGTCAGAAACGCGCCCGTCATGGCACCCAGGAGCATCACGCCTTCCCACGAACCCGCATTGTGAATGTCTTTGAGATACGGATAGCGCTGCGGATCGAGGTCGAACAAAATCCCCGCAAAATACGGCACGTACGTCGAAGCGCCCAAAGGACGGTCCGCACCGAAAACCGAAAACGTGAACAGCAGCAGCGCCGCCATCAAAATACCGCCGACCCACCAGGGAATGCGTCTAATCATATTTTTTCCTTATCTATTTGATTTGTTTTCATAATTATAATAGAGATGCATAAATATCATAAATCAATTTAATTTAAATTCTCATTCAATCTTTCTGATATGGGTATGCTATGATACACCCTATGGAAGAAGCACTCGACCCCCTCTTTGTCCCCGTCGTCGATGCCGTCGAAAGCCGCCTTCGCGGCAAACGGCATGCCGTTTCCCTGACGCTGGCAGCTTTTTTGTGCGGCGGGCACGTCCTGCTCGAAGACATCCCCGGCGTCGGCAAAACGACCCTGGCCAAAACCTTCGCACAGGTGCTCGGGCTGCAATTCGGGAGGATTCAGTTCACCAGCGATCTGCTTCCCGGCGATATCGTCGGTTTTAGCTGGTTCGACCCGAAAACCGGTGAATTTTCGGTCAAAAAAGGGCCCATTTTCACCCAGTTCCTGCTTGCCGACGAAATCAACCGCTCGATGCCCAAAACCCAGTCGGCCCTGCTCGAGGCGATGGAAGAACATCGCGTCACCATCGACGGCACGAGCTACCCGCTGCCCGAGCCGTTTTTCGTCGTCGCGACGCAAAATCCGCACGAAGAAGTCGGCACGTTCGCCCTGCCGCATTCGCAGCTTGACCGCTTCGTCTGTTCGTTCGGCATCGGCTACCCTGCACGCGACGCCGAGCGCGACGTGCTGCGCAGCGGCCAAACGGCCGCGGAGCCGCTTCGGCCGCTGTTCGACCTCGCAACGATTCGGCGCCTGCGGCAGCAGACGCACAGCGTGCATTTGAGCGAGGCGCTGCTGGACTACCTGCAAAACCTCGTCGCGTTCACCCGTGAAAGCGGACTGTTCCGCCACGGCCTTTCCACCCGCGGCGCCCTTGCGCTTTCGGCCATGACCCGCGCCTGGGCGCAGCTGCACGGGCGCGACTACGCCGTACCCGACGACGTCCAGGCCGTCGCGGCAGAGGTCTGTGCACACCGGCTGGTCTTCACCGAAGGCATCACCGATGCCCAACGGATTCGTCGTGAACTCTTTGCGCACGTTCCTGTCGATTCGTAGGCGCGTCCGGCAAAAAGCCACCCGCTACAGCCTGCTCGTCGTCATCTTGCTTTTCGGGCTTTTTCTCGAAGCCTACATGCACAATTTCAATCTGGTCTACATCACCCTTTTTTTCGTCTTCGCTTCGGCGTTCGCCGCCGGCCCCGTCGGAATGCTGAACATCGGCCGGCTCGACGCCGAATTCACGGGCTGCACCCGGCTCTTCGCCCGCGAACGCGGCACGCTCTTTTTCCGCATCTTCAACCCTGCCTCCACCGATGCGTGGGCCGTCGAAATCCATGTTTTCGACACCGTTAAGACCGTCAAAAAAATCGCCGCAGGCACTTCGATACGCGCGGGCCTGGCGATCACCCCGCCCAAACGCGGCCGCATCTCGCCGGCCCCCTGCTCGCTGCAAAGCCTCTTTCCGCTTGCGACGGTCCGGTTTGTACTTCCGCTCGAAACGTCGTGCGAATGTATCGTCTATCCGCAGCCGCGCGGCGAACCGCTGCAGTCGTTTCTGCTGCGCAGCCGCGCTCCTTTCGGCGACGAAACCGACTTCGCCGGAGTGCGTGCCTATGACGGCGGCATCAGTGCTTCGCGCATGCATTGGCCCTCGCTTGCCAAAGGCGAAACCGCCGCCAAAACGTTTGAGCGGGAGCATGCTTCCGAAACCCTTCACTTCGTCTTCGAACGCTGCGGCAGCGACACCGAAAGCCGCCTTTCGCAACTGACGCTGTGGGTGCTCGAATGCGAAAGGCAGCAACGCCGTTACACGATCGAAATGCCGCATACCGTCTTGCACGGAAACAAGGAAAATACCGATGCGATTCTTACCGCACTTGCCCTGTTTTGACCGGCAAAAGCTCGACGAACTGCATGCGCTCGACTGTGCGTACCTCGCGGTGCTTCCGCCGGTCGTCGTGCTGCTCAAGCTGCCGATGCTCGTTTTCGTCCTCGTCGTCGCCGGACTGCTCGCACGCCGAAAAAAGCCCACACCTGTTCTGCTTGCGTTCGTCGCACTGCTGGGCATTGCCGCCATCTTTTTTTCGCTCTACGGCGCGTTCAACTTCGCCGGACTTTCACGGCTGAAACTCTTCGTCGAACTGATCACCTACCTGCTGCTGCTCGCCGTGGCGCTGCAGCGGCTCGCCGGCACGGTCAACGTCTACTTGCGCATCTCCCCCGTGCTGATGCTGGCGCTTTCACTCTTTTTTTTTGATTCGGCGGCAATGCTCGCCTATGTCGTCGTCGAGATTTTCCTCTTGCTGTGGATCGTGCTGGCGTATCGCATGCAAAGCGGCCCCGTACCGAGCTTTCGTGCCGCCGC
>CAZYEW010000005.1:40243-47749 GCA_964646705.1 uncultured Sulfurimonas sp. | reverse complement strand
CGGTTGAAATAGTCTTTGAGGGTCTGTTCCCGTTCATCAGCCATCAGTTCCTGCTGCACCTGGCTTTTCACCCGATCGAACGGCAGCATCACCGGCATACTGCGTGCCCGCACGTAAAACGCCACGTAGCCGCCTTTGGGGTCAGGCAGAATCGGCGTAAACGTCCCGTCTTTCGTCCGCAGAAGCAGCTGGGCCAGCTGGGGTTCGAGCCGCGCGTAGTCGAGCGTGGCGCTTTGCATCGTCACCGACGGAAGATAGCGCATCGGATTGGCGATTTTGCGTTTCAGATCGGTTTTGTCGGCTGACGTGTAGACGGTCAGCTCGAACGATTTGGGGTGCGAAAACTTTTCGGGATGCAGCCGATAGTACTCTTTGAGCTCGTCCGCACTCGGCTCTTCGAGCGACGACATCGCGATTTTGGCATAGAGCTTCTGCGTCAGCATCATTTTGCGCAGTTTTTTGCGAAATGCGTCACGGGTAAGATGCTGCGTGTTCCAGACGGCATCGTAAAGCTGCGGTACCTGCATGCCGTTTTGTGCCGCCATCTGCTCGACGCGCCGGTTGATTTCGTCTTCGCTCACGCGGATGCCGCGTTTTTCGATCTCCATCGCTTCGAGCGTGCTTCGGATCAGGTAATCGGCCGCTTGTTTTGCGCTGACGTGCTCCTTTTGCATCACCTGCTCAATATCGTAAAGCGTAATCGGTTTTTCTTTGACGACAATCGCGATGCCGTCGACCAGCCCGGCCCACGCCAGTATCGCACCCAAAACCAGCCACATTGCCGCAAAACGCATGCACCCTCCTTGATGCCGCACCCAAGGCGGCAGTAAAAACGCCATTTTACCCGTTTTCGCCCAACGAACGTCTTTTGAGCGCCGCATTTGGCTATAATTGCACCCAAAAAAGGCTGTTCTCCATGGTTGTCACCCGTTTCGCCCCAAGCCCCACCGGATACCTGCATATCGGCGGACTGCGTACCGCGCTCTTTTCCTGGCTCTGGGCCCGCCGCAACGGCGGAAAATTCGTGCTGCGCATCGAAGACACCGATCAAAGCCGCAACAACGAAGCGGCCGCCAAAGCGATCGTCGAGGCGTTCGAATGGGTCGGCCTCGACCACGACGGCGAAATTCTCTACCAGTCGCAGCGCACGGAAATCTACAAAATGTACATCGAACAGCTGCTCGACGAAGGCAAAGCCTACCGCTGCTACATGAGCAAAGAAGAACTCGACGCGCTGCGGGCCGAACAGAGCGCCCGCAAGGAACGTCCGCGCTACGACGGCCGCTACCGCGATTTCACCGGCACCCCGCCTGCAGGCATCGATCCGGTCATTCGCATCAAAGCGCCGACCGAAGGCACGATTACCGTCTTCGACGGCATCAAGGGCGAAGTGACTTTCAACGCCGCCGACGTCCTCGACGATTTTATCATCGCCCGTGCCGACGGGACGCCGACGTACAATTTCGTCGTCGCCGTCGACGACGCGCTGATGGGCATCAACGAAGTCATTCGGGGCGACGACCATTTTTCGAACACCCCCAAGCAGATCGTCGTCTACGAAGCCCTCGGCTTCAAACTGCCCGCGTTCTATCACGTCCCGATGATTCACAACACCCAGGGCAAAAAGCTTTCCAAACGCGACGGCGCCACCGACGTGATGGAATACAAACGCATGGGCTACCTGCCCGAGGCGCTGCTGAACTTTCTCGTGCGGCTGGGATGGAGCCACGGCGACCAGGAGATTTTCAGCCTCGAAGAGATGAAAACCCTGTTCGACCCCTCGAACATCAACAAGTCCGCGTCGATCTACAACCCCGAAAAACTCGACTGGCTCAACGCGCACTACATCAAAAATATGCACAACGACGAGCTGGCCCACCGGCTGCACGCCTACGGTGCCGATATCCGCACCCACGACAAAAAAGAGATCTTGCTCGATGCGCTCAAAGAACGCGCCAAAACCCTCGTCGAACTGGCGACGATGACCGGCGAAGTCCTCACCGCTCCCGCCGAATACGACGCCAAAGCCGTGAAAAAGGCGATCAAGCCCGATTCGAAAGAGATTCTCGAGGCCTTTATCGAAAAACTGCAGACGGCACAGACCCTGCATCTGCCGACCGATTACCATGCACTGATGGAAGCCGTCGTCACGGAAAAGGGCATCGGCTTTGGCAAAATCGGCATGCCGCTGCGCGTTGCACTCGTCGGAAAACTCGCAGGCCCCGGCGTCGACACGATCATGGCGACCATCGGAAAAGACGAAACCGTCGCACGCATCGAAGCGCTGCTGCACCGTCTCAACGCCTAAAAAAGCCGCTTCCCTTCAACATCCGCCTCGGCAGCACAGGCCGCGGCTCGACACAAACCCCTTTAAATCACCGAAGCCATCAGCAGGTTGACGGTCACGGCGATGTCGCGCAGTTTCGGCTTCTTCGTCGCATCGAGCCAGTGGATCGCCTCGAAAACCTCCCGGAATACGTCTTTGTCGTTGGCCAGAAAGCTCTCGAAGGCCTCGACCGGCGGCTCGCCGACGCGCTGAAAATCGAGAATGCGGTTGGTGTAGTGCACCGCGATATATTCGATGAACTGCAGCAGCTGCCGACGCAGGCGCAGATCCCCTTCTTCATGCAGGTCCAGTGCGTTGAGCATGTTGATGATCCGCACGATCGCGAAACGTTCGACGACCAGGTAGAACAGCGTCGCGACGTCTTCGAAGGGGCGCTTGCTTTGTTCTTTGGTCACGATCACCGCCACGGCGAAACGCAGATAGTCCAGCGCGTCGAAGAAACGGTTGAAATCGTCGTCGCCTTCGATCAGCACCTTCTTGCGTTTGGGGCGAATCCTTGAGAGCATCGCGAACAGGTCGTCGCGGTGATCGACGATGTGCATCGCATCGAGTGACTTCGCATCGATGTATTTGACCATCCACTGGGTCGAAAAGTTCAAAATCTGCTCCATCTCCGAGAGCAGTTTGTACTGCTGCGCGACGCTCATTTTGTAATCTTGCGCGAAAATCTTCTGTCGGATGTCGTCGGCACCGAAGAGGGCGTTGCAGACAAGGTACGACCGAATCTTCATCAAAAACCGCGCTTCGCCGAGCAGGTCGAAATCGTGCAGGAAACTGACCCCGTGATTGTTGACGATACGGTCCGCGATCACCGTCGCGATAATTTCACGCCGCAGCGGATGGCGGGAAATTTCGTCTTCGTACGAACCGACGAACGCCCGGGGAAAGTAATCGTGCAAGAAACGCTGCGCGAACGGCTCGTCGACCAGCGGCGTATCGATGACGAACTGCTTGATGAAGATTTTGGCGTACGAGAGCAGCGAACCGAGAATCGGGCGCACCAGCGCACCGTCACGCGTCTGGACCTCGACGATATTTTCGTTTTTCGGTATAAAGAAGTTGCGTCGGTTGAACACGGCGTTGCGCGCGGCGATGATATCGACAGCGGCGAGAAAATCGTCGAGATAGATGCGGCTGAGTCTTTCGTCACGCGAAATGGCAAGCGCCTGACGGTAATTGCTCTCGAGTACCGCTTCGCTGACACTGCCCGACATCCGCTGCAAAATCTCCACCCGTTCGTGCTCGTCGATCATGCCTTTGCTCTCGAGCCGGCCGAGCAGAATTTTCAGGTTGACTTCATGGTCGGACGTATTGACCCCTGCGGCGTTGTCGATGCCGTCGAGATTGATGCGGCCGCCGTTTTGGGCGTATTCGATCCGTGCCCGCTGGGTAAAGCCGAGATTGCCGCCCTCGCAGACCGCGAAGCAGCGCAGATCGCCGGCATTGACCCGCACCGATTCGTTCTGCTTGTCGCCGATTTCAAGGTCGCTCTCTTCGCTGTGCTTGACGTAGGTTCCGACCCCGCCGTTGAACAGCAGGTCGACCTTCATGCACAACAGTGCGCGTGCCAGTTCTTCACCGCTCATCGTTGCCTGCTCGGTACCGAGCATCACACGAATTTCGTCGCTGAGCGCAATCGCTTTCTCGCTGCGCGGCCAAACGCCGCCGCCTTTGGAAACGAGGCTTTTGTTGTACGCGCTCCAGCTGCCGTCTTTGGCACGGAAAAGGCGCTGCCGCTCCTCGAACGCCGCCAGCGGGATCGGGTCGGGATCGACGAAGACTTCTTTGTGCGAGATGGCTCCGAGCAGCTTGAAGTTCTTCGACAGCAGCATTCCGTTGCCGAACACGTCGCCGTTCATCGAACCGATACCGACGACCGTAATGTCGTCACGGTACGGATCGATACCGCGCTCGATAAAAAAGCGCTGCGTCGAGCGCATCGCCCCGCGGGCGGTGATACCGAGGGCTTTGTGGTCGTAGCCGTTGCTTCCGCCGCTGGCGAACGCGTCACCGAGCCAATAGCCCCGTTCGGCGGCGACGGCATTGGCCGTATCGCTCATCGCCGCCGTGCCCTTGTCCGCCGCGACGACGAAATAGGTATCGTCGTCGTCGTAGATCACCAGCCGTTCGTCCCGAACGACCCTTCCCCCTTCGACGTTGTCGATCATGTCGAGCAGGTTATGCATAAATCGCCGATAGATCCGCGTGAAGTCCTCTTTCGTGATCGCTTCGCGGGGGCGTTCGATCACGAAGCCGCCCTTGGCACCGTCGGGAATGATGATGGCGTTTTTGCCTTCTTGCGTGATCATCAGCGACCGGATTTCGTTGCGGTAATCGTCGTGGCGCTCGCTCCAGCGAATGCCGCCGCGGCTGATTTTGCTCATTCTCAAATGCACACCCCGAAATTCGGGGTGGTAGACGAAAATCTCCCGCCGCGGCTGGATACCCCGCAAATGTTCCGAAAACTGCGACACGTCGATTTTGAACGTGATCTCTTCGCGCTGCAGAAAATAGTTCGTCCGCACCGTTGAACGCACAAGGGCGTACAAAAGCTTGACGATGCGGTCGTCGAGAATGTCCGGCACCGATTTGATCGCCTCGCGCAGTACCGCATCGACTTCGTCGAACTTGCCCTCGCGTGCTTTAATCTCCGGATCGAAACGAAGATAAAAGGCATGCAGCAGCAAACGCGCAATATCGTCGTAGCGGGTCAGCGTATGGACGAAGGCATCGAAACTCACGGCGTCCACCGCCTGATGCACGTACTCGATCATCGCCCGCATCAGCGTAATTTGACGCAGCGAAAAGTTCTGCAGATGTACCAGCGCATAGAGCCGGCAGTTCGCGAACGTCTCGCCGCGCAGCGACGCCGTCATTACCGATTCGATATTCTCGCGCGCCTTGTCGAAACGGTCGATGGCTTCGGGCATGCCGAGGTTGAAACGGCACACGTGAATGGTATGCGATTCGAACGGCACCCCGTAGGTCACCTCATCGATGACGGCGAACCCGAAATCGTGCAGAATCGGCGTGATGTCCGAGAGCATCAGCAGATGATCCGCGTAAAAACGCACGGACACCGTCGTGTCGTTGATCGTGATACGGGTGACGATCTTTTCTTCCGTCACCCGTACGGCCAGCTCCTCTTCGAGCATCAGATCTTCGGTGGTCAACAGCTGCGAACAGACCGCTCCAAGCGTGTTTTGCATACGTTTTCCTTAATCTCTGTCAATATTCGGCGACGGCCGGCCAAAATAATACCCCTGTGCCATCGCGATGCCGAAATCGCGCAGCATCGCCGCCGTTTCGGCGTCTTCGACGAACTCCGCGATCACTTCGAGTTTCATATCTCTGGCGAACGCGGCGATCGTTCGAACCGTCAGGGCCTTCTGCGCATCTGCGAGAATCTTCCCGACCAGGGAACCGTCGATTTTCAAAATATCGACGGGCAGGTCGAGCATGTAGGCAAAATTGGAATAGCCGCTGCCGAAATCGTCGATGGCGATCTTGCAGCCGTAACTCCGTGCACGTTCGAGAAACGCGCGTACGGCTGAAAAATCGTCGAGCTCCTCGCTTTCGAGCAGTTCGATATCGAGCCGCGAAGCGATCTCCTTGTGCCGGTCGAACAGCCCGAAGAGCATCGCACACAGCTTGTCGTCCGCAAGGTCCCGCATCGACAGATTGATCGAAAAGCGATGGTGTGCGTCGGCCATCCGTACAAAAACCTTTTCGACCATCACCTGCGTAATCCGGCGGTAATAGGCCGTTTTCGAAATGATGCGCAAAAAACGGTTCGGCCCCTCGACCGTGCCGTCCTCGCGCACGATGCGCACCAGCGCCTCGTATTTGACGACTTCGCCGTCGCTTAAGCGCACGATGGGCTGGAACCACGGCACGACCGCGTCACGGTCGAGGGCATCTTTGACCGTCTGCATCACCTGCAGGTTATGGCGCACCGCTTCTTTAAGATGCTGCGCTTCGCTGAAAAACACGACATCCCCGCGCTGGCGCGTTTTTTCGTATTTGAGTGCCAAGTCGGCGTTCTCGAGCAGCGGTTTCGTCATGCTGACTGCTGCGGTGACGGTCAGATACACCTCCACCGCATCGACCGTGAAAGCGTGCGCTTCGATGCGCGCTTTGAGCGCCCGGGCGAACCGTCGCACCTCATCCGCCGCAGGGTTTTGAAGCACAATACCGAAATCGTCGCCTCCGAGCCGAAAAACGTATACGTCTTTAAGGGTTTCGACACTCTCACGCAGCAATGCCGCGACCTCATGCAAAATCGCGTCGCCCGCCGCCGTCCCGTAAAAATCGTTGATGTGTTTGAAATGGTCGATATTCAAAAGCAGCAGTGCCGGCGATTCAAACGTGGGCAGCAGCGCTTCGAACTGGCGGCGGCTGAACAAACCGGTCAGCGTGTCATGCTCCAGCGCATAACGCAGCTCAGCCTCAAGCCGCCTGAGCCGCCGGTTTTCCCGCTCGGTGCGCATCAGCAAAACGATAATGGCTATGACGGCGAAGACAAAAAGCGCGAGCAGCAGTGCCGCAAACCGGTCGAGCATCTTGAAATCGCCGCGCGCCGTCGCCATAAAATGTTTCTCGACCGCTGCAAGGCGCTGTTTGAACGGCGATGCTTCGATATGCGACGTCAATGTCACGAAACGGGGGTAATGTGCAAGCAGATAGCGCACGTGCAGTTCGAAATTCGCCACCAGCTGCCGGAGATTTCCCGAGGCCGGACGCAACGTTTCAAGGCGCTGAATTTTCGATGAAATGTCATCGAGAAAGCTTGCATCAGCCAGGATACGCGCCTGCGAAAGCCGGGCGACGACGGCCAGCATCTGCGCGTACAGCCGTGTCTGTGTCCCGATCTCGTCGGCGTGTTCGGTCGGCAGCGAAACGACGAAGACGAAAGAGTTTTTGATCCCGGCGTTGAGCATCATAAAATCCTGCACCGTCGCTTCGTACGCATCGAGCGTTTTGCCGAAGGCGTCGATCTCTTGCTTGTTCGACCGGTACCGTTCCCGTCGCAAGATCTCCGAACGCTCGAGCCGAGCGTACGCCGCATTTAGAAGCTTCAGTTCGCGCATGATAACGTCCTGGTTGACATAGGCGAAAAGCGATGTGCGCAAAATTTCGTAGTTGAGGCGGCGATAATG
>CAZYEW010000005.1:24621-40143 GCA_964646705.1 uncultured Sulfurimonas sp. | reverse complement strand
TGTTTTCAAAAAAGCGACGATGGCCGCCACGTCTTCGTCGGAAAGCCGCATACCGAGGTTGTGGTAGCTCATTTTCTGCACCGCTTCTTTGAGTGTCGCGGCGGAGGCATCGTGAAAATACGGGGCGGTCAGCGCGATGTTGCGCAGCGTCGGTACTTTGAACACGTTCTCGTGTTCGCGGCGTTTCGTAATCTGGTAGCGGTCGGGGGTCGTATCCTGATGCCTGTAAGGAATGAAGAGCCCCATTTTCTGATACGAATTCCCGCCGATATTGATGCCGTTGTGGCAGGTAATGCAGCCAAGCGCTTTAAAACGGCGATAGCCGCGCAATTCCAGAGCGCTCAATGTCTTTTCACCCCGCAAAAAACGGTCGAAGCGGCTGTTGGGCGTCACCAGTGTCTTTTCGAAGGCGACGATGGCGTCGATCACCTGGGCATAACGGATGCGATCGCTCCCGTAGACCTGCTTGAACGCTTTTTTGTACGACGCATCGGCGTTGAGGCGCTTCTCGACGACGTTGGCGTCCATCGCCATCTCGACCGGATTGTGAATCGGCCCGTTCGCCTGATCGCCGAGCGTTTCGGCCCGCCCGTTCCAAAACTGCCGGAAATTGTAACGGGCGTTATAGACCGTCGGCGACTGGACGTTGCCCTTTTTGCCGCCGACGCCGACGGAGACGGGACGCGGGTCGGCACCCCCTGCTGCGTAACTGTGACAGCTCGCACAGGCGACGCTGCGGTCTTTCGAAAGTATCGTATCTTCGAAAAGCCGCTTGCCGAGCAGGGCCTTGTCCCGGTCGTAATGCACCTTCTGCGGCAGCGGTGCAATCGGCTCGGCCGCATCAGCCTCAGCCCAAACAGCGATCCCGATAGCTATAAAAAATATTAATCGAATCATCATCGGTTAGTATACCATAAAACATCAGGTCGGCAAGCGGTCGGCCAGGGCGTAAAAACGCCGCAATCCCCGTCTGGCCCGATGGTCGAGGACGTAATCGATGCCTTGCAGATAACGCACGATCGCCGCGGCCGGAATGCCGCTTTTTCGCGAGGCCTCCTGCAGCAGATAGTACGGAATCCGTTTGGGCGATCGCACAAACGCGCGTTCCAGACGGCGCAGGCGCTTCGTTCGGGTGTGCGCACAGAGCACGGCGAACACGAACGGCATCCCTTCGCGTTCACGCCACGCCAGCGCAAGGTCGATCGCCTCGACGCCCTCAAGATATGCCGCAAGCGCCCGGTCGCCGATAAGCACCTCGCCGCGCAGTCCCAGCACTTCGGCCAAGACGTTCGACGTCGCCGAGGCCGCATCCGGCCGCATCGTCTCACCCGGAATCAACAGCACGCTTTGCACCTCGCCTCTGGCGACGATACCGAGCCGTGCACCCCGGCACCGCCTCGCCTCGATGCTCGAAATGAACGCCGCATCGACACGGCGGGTACGGAAGGCACGGTTGATGTCCGAAGGCACGCCCGCCCCGCGACGCAGCGCCGCCTGGACCCGCGACGTACGCACGTAGCGCTTCATGAACACATGAAAAGGGAGCAGATTCAAATAGTCGATGCGGCCGAAACGCATCCGCGCCTCCTGAAAAAAAGTTGACTATTATACGCCCCCGCCCCTGAAATATCGACGACTAATACGCCATGCGCTATAATCCCGATACCATCAGACTTTGAAGGATTTTTCAAATGGTTCGCATCGAATTTCTCGGCCCCATCGGCAAGAAACCCATCGAAATAGAAGCGGCGACGCTCGCCGAAGTCGCTCAGACGCTGCAAAAAGACGCGACGCTCGAACCGTGGCTGAAGAACAGTGCGGTCGCGGTCAACGACACCCTGGTAAGCGGCCTCGACGTTCCGCTCAAAGACGGCGACAAAGTCTCGCTGCTGCCGCCGGTCTGCGGAGGCTGAGCGTGCTTGAACTCTACGACGGACCGCTCGACGTTCCCGCCCTCCTCACACGCTGGTACGAAGAAGAGGCGCAAAGCAATTACGGTGCCTTCATCCCCTTTGTGGGAACCGTCCGCGCCGAAGACGGCATCGACGGGCTGAGCTTCGATATCTACGAACCGATCCTTCGCCGCTGGTTCGATGCCTGGCAGGCCAAAGCCGCCGACAAAGGGGCGACACTGAAGATGGCCCACAGCCGCGGCGACGTGAGTGTGCATGCCTCGTCGTACATCGCGGCGGTTTTCTCGCCCAAGCGCCGCGTCGCGCTGGAAATGATCGACGCTTTCGTCGAAGACTTCAAAGCCGCCGCCCCCATCTGGAAATACGACCTCGTCGACGGCGAACGCCGCTACGCCGACGACCGTTCCAGCGCCATCGCCGGCAGCGGCATTCTTGCAGGAGGCGACGCATGAGTTTTCTCGCCTACGACGACTCCGTCGAACGGCTGCTGGCCCTCGACACGGGCCCCGTCCGCTTCGAAAACGTCCCCCTTCCCGATGCCCTCGGCCGTATCCTCGCCCAAGACATCGTCGCCGACGAAGACTACCCCCGCCACCCGACGGCGGCGATGGACGGTTACGCGATCCGCGCCGAAGACCAAAAAGGCGGCCGCATCGCCGTCGCCCGCCGCGACAATCCCGCCGGCGGAAGCGCCGACGAAGCGGTAAGCCGAGGCATCGCCGTCAAAACCTTCACCGGCGCGAAAATGCCCGCCGGTGCCGACACGCTGATCCCCGTCGAAAACGTCACCGTCGAAGGCGATACGATCCGCATCGACGAAGCGGTTCCCCGGGGCTTCAGCGTCCGGCCCGTCGGCGAAAGCTATTTCGAAGGCGACGTGCTCATCGCCAAAGGCACGAAAATCGGTTTTGCCGAAACCGGCGTCCTGGCGGGGCTCGGACGGGTGATGATCGCCGTCGCGCGCCGGCCCCGCGTAGGCATCCTCTCGACGGGAAGCGAGATTCTCGATCTGGGAGAGAGTGCGCGTACCGCCTCGCAGATTCGCAGCTCCAACAACTATACCCTGGCCGCGCTGGCGGGGCAGTGCGGTGCCGAAGCGGTCCAGCTCGGCATCGCCAAAGACGATAAAAAAAGCATCACCGAAGCCTTCGAAAACGCCCTCTCGACAAGCGACATCGTCGTCAGTACCGGCGGCGTGAGCGTCGGCGACTACGACTTCGTCAAAACGGTCGTACCCGCCCTGGGTGCCGAAGTCGTCTACAAAGGCGTACGCATCAAACCCGGCCAGCACATCATGGTCGCACGGCGCGGTGCGCAGCTGATTTTCGCGCTTCCCGGTTTCGCCTATTCGTCGACCGTCACGTTCATCCTCTACGTCGTTCCGATCGTACGCAAAATGCTCGGGCTCGACCCGCACCTGCCGATGGTCGAAGCGACCCTCGCCGAACCCTTCGCCAAACGCTCGAAGAAAACCGAATTTACCGCCTGCAACCTGCGCCTCGAAGAAGACCGCTGCACGGTCGATTTCACGGACAAGAAAATCGGTACCTCGGCCATTTTGACCAACATGCTCGGCCCCGTCGGCCTGATGGTCACCGACGAAAGCGACGGCTCGCTCGACGCAGGGACGAAAGTCCGCGTTATCCGGCTCGATGCGCTGTAGGAGGCCTGCGTGAAACTCGTGCTCGCCACCGCAAACCGGGGAAAAATCCGTGAAATTCGCGAACGTTTCGAAGGTTTCGACGTCGTACCGTTCAGCGACCTCGTCGATCTCGGCGACATCGTCGAAGACGGCACGACCTTCGCGCAAAACGCGATGATCAAAGCGCGCACCGTCTTCGACGCCCTCAACGACCCCGACGCCATCGTCCTCTCCGACGACAGCGGCATCAGCGTCGACGCGCTCGGAGGTGCCCCGGGCATCTACAGCGCGCGCTACGCGGGCAAGGGTGCCGGCGACAGAGAAAACCTCGACAAGCTCGTCCGTGCGCTGCAAGAAAAAGGGCTGCACGAATCACGTGCTTTCTATACCGCCGCGATCGGCATCGTGGTGCGCGAAGGCGAATACACGATGCACGGCTGGATGCACGGCCGCGTCGTCGATACGCCGCGCGGCGACGGCGGGTTCGGCTACGATCCCGTCTTCATTCCCGACGGCTTCGACCGTACGCTGGGCGAACTCGACCCCGCAATCAAACAAGAAATTTCCCACCGTTCCAAAGCGCTCGCGCTCGCACGCGTCGTGCTGCACAGTATCGCTTCGCACCGGGCCTAAAAGAAGACTTTAACCGATTCTTTCGCATAATCGTTACAAAGACGATGCAAGGAGTCGAAATGTTCAAACGCCATATCGTCGCTTTTTCGCTGCTTGGAACGCTGCTCGTACTCGGCTACGCCGGCTATGTGCTGCTCAACAAACAGGCGATTTTCGACATGGTGCAAGAACAGATCCGAAAAACGAGCGGGCAGGACGTGCGCTTCGGGGACCTGCACCTGAAAATTTTTCCCAAGCTTCAGGTCGAAATCGACGATCTGGGGCTCTACCTCACCCAAAAGCCCCTGCTGCAGGTCAAGAAAGTCCGGCTCGAACTCGATACGGACACCCTGCTGAACAAAGCACTCGTCATCGACGCCGTCACCATCGACACCCCCGTGCTCGATCTAAACAGCCTTCCTGCCGCATCCGGTACCGAAGTGCCGCAAGAGCACAACGAAACGAACACGACGCCCGATTATTCGGGACTGCGCTTTTTGAAGACGATCACGCTGAAAAACGGCAGCATCCGCTACGGCCGCTACGCGCTGCATCATCTTGCCGCCGACGTGACGGTCTCGCCTTCGACCGTAAAGATCGCACGCCTGAGCGGGGCACTCGGCGACAACGACCTGCTCAGCGTCGTCACCGGGACCATCGACTTGCCGAAAAAACGGCTCGAACTCAACATTGCCTCAAAAAGCGAGAATCTCGCCAAACTGGTCGAACACCTCGGTATCGACGTGCCCGAACACCAAGCGGGTACCTTCGAGCGTCTCGCTCTGGCCGCCTCGCTCAAAGCCGACCCGGGCAGCCTTGTTCTCAAACACGCCAAACTCACCTTCGACGACACCCATATCGACGCCGCAGGCGTGATGAAAGACTACAACCTCTCGCGTCTGGCTTTCCGCACCACGATCGACGGCATCGACCTCAACCGCTACCTGCCCAAACACGACGCCAACGCCTCAGTTCCGGCCGAAACCAACGCCTCCGCCGACGCGAACGCTTCGCTCGATCAGCTCATTACCCGGCTGACCCGTTTCGCCGAAGGCGTAACGATCGCCAATTCGGTCAAAATCGGCAAAATCGACTACAAAAACTACCGCCTGCGCGATATCTTCTTCGAAAGCCGAATCTCCGACGGCTACATCGTGATCGACCCCGTCACGCTCAAACTCTACGGAGGACGTCTCGACGGCAGACTCACCGCCGACCTGCGCGGCGGCTATCCGCTGATCAAAGGCCAATACAAAATCAGCGATGCCGACGTGGAAGAACTCTTTCGCCAAAAAGGCGTCCCTCCGATGGTACAAGGCTCGGTCGGACTGGTCGGCAAGCTCAAAACCTTCGGCCTCACCGACGCACAGCTCATTGAAAACCTCGCCATCGACATCGCCCTGTACGGAGAAAACCTGATCTTCAAAAAATACGACCTCGACACCATTCTCGACGGCCTCGACAAAGTCACTTCCTTCGATCTCGTCGATTTCGCGGGCATCGTCGCCGGACCGCTGGGGATGGTACTGGTCAACGGCTACGACGCCATGGATATCAAAAACGCCGTCGACCGCGGCGGGCAGACACACATCGTCAAACTGCTCGCGGCGTGGAAAATCCGCGATTTCGTCGCCACCGCCCGCGACGTCGCCCTCAAAACCGAGCGCCACCGCATCGCCGTCAAAGGCTCCATCGACCTCAAGAACAAAGCCGTCGAAACCCTGACGCTCGCCGTGCTCGATGACAAAGGGTGCCCGACGTTCGAGCAAACGCTTCGCGGCACGCACCAAGGCATCGAATTCGACAACGAATTGGGGATCGTCGCCTCACCGTTTCAAAAACTGTTCGAGAACCGTGCGGACTGCCGTGTGTTCTACCGCGGCAAGATCAGGTAGAAGATTGATGAAAGAATTATAGTTTTTTTAATTAAAGAAAACATAAAGTTTATCTTTCGTATAATCGTCTATAAGGATGAAAATATGTTTGAAACGATTGCTTACGGACTGATTTCGACTGCGCTGAACTACCTGTTCGATACCGCGATCCTTCGCCGCTCGACGGTGGAGATCGAAGGCGCGCCTTACTGGTACGAACAAAAGGGCGGCGAAAAGGCGATTTATGTATCGGCCTACTGCGACGGCGGGCTCGAGGCGCTCGATTGCGCGAAGCGCGGGGTGAAGGAGAAACTCGTTATCATTATAGACGACGCCTTCGACCGGGCCGTCGAAAAGAAATTCAAGCACTATGAAGGGCAGGAACGCACCTTCGTCGAAAAGATGCGCGACGACACCGACTTGCCGCATTTCGTCGAGGGGCATACGGTGTTTCAGAATCTCAAATACGACGAAGACGACAAACGGGCGTTCGCACGGGGCTACGTTACTCTCGACGCCTTGCAGCGCTACGAAAACGAACGCATCGACGGTGTACGCAGAAAAGTGCTCAATTACCATTACGACGAGATGATGCAGGAACTCGACAAAGAGGAGGCGCAGTGATGTCTGTGCAAAGCGCTGGTGCCAGCGTTTTGCAGAGGTACTCCCTCGACTCATCAAGATACAAGGAAGCAACAATGAAAAAACTGACGACAATCGCGGCCTTCGCCGCCGCAGCAATGGTTATGACGACGGGATGTGCGGACAAAAGCGCCAATCTTTCGAAAGAAGAGCAGCAAAAGCAGGAGATGATCAAGGCCAACAACAGCCTGCCCGACTGGGTACTCAATCCGCAGGTCGAAGGCGGCATCGCGGCCGTCGGCATCGCCGGCTACAGCAAGCACGGCATGCAGGTGATGCTGCCGCAGGCCGAAATGGATGCGCGCGCCAAACTGGCCGGCCAGATCCAGACCGAGGTCTCGCGCCTGCAGGAGAAGGCCATGCGCCACAACAAAATCAACGATCTCGACGATTTCGAAAACGTCTTCAAACAAGCCACCAAAGAGGTCGTCAAGAAGATCCCGCTCTCGGGCGCCCGCAAAGCCAAGCAATACCAGGCACCCGACGGCACGCTTTACGTACTGATGGTGATCGAGAAACGTGACGTCGCCAAAGAAGTCGCCGACATGAAAGACACCTATCTCGAGCACATGAAACAGGCCAAAATGACGCGTCAGAGCCTCGATGAGGGGATGAAAGTCCTCGACGACATGATGAAAGAGCTCGAGGAAGACACCAAGTGAGCCGGCGCCGCACCCTTGCGGCGGTACTGGGAGCACTCGTCATCGTGACGGGAATGAGCGGCTGTAAAGACGACCCTTCACCCCGGAACAATACGGCAGGATGCCATGCCGAGCCGCCCAAGTGGATCTACGATGCCTATGTGGGCGTTTCGCGCATGACCGCGAGCGGGAGCATGAACGACCAGAAACGTATCGCGCTCGAACGCGCGATCGCCGACTTACTGATGACCAAAGGCGTCGCACAGGGCGAATCGGTCATGAACGTGCAAAAAAATCTCTCGGTGCACAACAACAACGAGACGTTTCAAAAACACTTCAACGTCGACAGCGAGATGAATATCGTCTACAAAAAGATTCAGTACGATATCAAAGTGACCGACATCTGGCGCAACCCGTGCACCGAAGAACTGTACGTAAAAATCGAGGAGAAATAAGATGAAAAAGACGATGCTGGTTCTGACGGCGACGGCGATACTGAATGCGGGCAATATCGACGACATCGTCGCGTCGATGAAACTCAACTACCTCGAAAACACCCGCAACGTCGAGACGATTCATCGCGAAAACGCCGATATCGTCCGGCAAAACGCCATTTACTATACCAATATCGTCGAAAACGCC
Organism: uncultured Sulfurimonas sp.; assembly: GCA_964646705.1. GTDB lineage: Bacteria > Campylobacterota > Campylobacteria > Campylobacterales > Sulfurimonadaceae > Thiomicrolovo. Next base: position 32,177 of record CAZYEW010000005.1, on the reverse strand, counting down.
CGGAAATACTATCACGGGTTCATCGCCAAGGAGTGGGGCGACGCCAACGTCAAGCTCTCGACGCGCAAACGCTTCACCCAGTATTCCAAAGACATGAAGTCGCGTGAGAACATCGACTACGAAAAGGGCAAGGTCACCATCGAGATCCTCACCGACCCCGACAAAAAACCCGACCCCAAAACGTTCGAAAAAAAGCTCGACGCCCTGACGAAAGAGAACGCCGCTCAGGCGATCGAGAAAGACCCCGTGGCCAAGCTCTCGACCGACTATATGGAGAAAAAGAAGATCGCCGAGCCCGCCGGAGCGAAAGCGGACCTTCAAAAAGAGACGGTGCTCGCCGGGCTGATCGCGAAAAAGAAGATCGAACCCGACCAGATCAAAGAGAAAATCGTCACACTCAAAGACGGCAAACGCAAAAAGATCGTCTCGGTCGAAATCCCGATGGTGCCCAACCACCTCAAAAAACGGGCGCAGCGCTACAAAAAACTTGTACTTGAACGTGCCAAAAAATACCATGTCGAACCGTCGTACGTTTTCGGTACCATCCAGACCGAAAGCTATTTCAATCCGCTGGCGGTTTCGTACATTCCCGCCTACGGCCTGATGCAGATCGTACCCACGACCGCCGGCGTCGATGCCTACGCAGCCCTCTACGGCAAAAAGAAGGTCGTGCCGCCGCCGTATCTGTATGACCCCAAAAACAATATCAAACTGGGGACCAAATACATCCAAATCATCCGCGAACGCTACCTCAAAGGGGTCAAAAACCCCGAAAGTCTCAAATACTGCACCGCCGTAGCCTACAATGCGGGGATCGGGACGCTCTACAAAGCTTTTACCGGCAGCAAAGCCAGCCGCAAAGCGGCCGTGGCGAAAATCAACGCGATGACGCCCGACCAGGTGTATCACCTGCTGCGCACCTCCCCCAGGCTCAATGAAGAAGCCCGCAATTACGTCAAACGGATCAAAGAGCACAGCGCGCTGTACGTGCAATGGGACAACGAATAGAAGGCCCGCGTATGCGCCGCGCGAAGATACTTGGCATCGTCATAACGGTCTTCATCACGCTCGCGTTCGCACTGATGGCCGGCCTGCTCTACCAAAGCGCCCATCGGCCGGCATGGTCCGGCTGGCCGGCATCCGCGGTTAAAGAAGCCTCTTTGCTCAAAATCGACGTGCCGATCGACGGTACGCCGGCCGACATCGATCGGCGTGCACTCGCTGCGGCCCGCGAGACGTTGCGGCGAACGTTGCGCCGACGTGCCTTCGCGCAGATCGCCATGGCCTACGACTGGGACCATCTCGACGAAGCGACCCGCAGTACCGTGGGAAAAGCCCTCGACGACGCCCTTTCCCGCGTCACGTTCGACACCCTGCACGTCGCGGCACGCTACACGGACATCGTCCAACGCCGCATGAGCGTGCTTTATACGCTCGACGCCGCCGACGGCGACGCCCTGCTGCAGCCCGTTTACGAAACCGTCAACCAAGCGGTACTCAAAACCCTTTCGTTCGACGACGAAGAACTTCCCGAATCCAACACCACCGTCAAGGATATTCACGATGAAAATGCAACCCGCCTCTAAACTTCTCGCCGCCGTATTGATCGCCGCAGGCACCTTCGCCCCGCTCGCGGCGGACAAGACCGTGACCAAAACCGTTACGGTCAACCGGCTGCTCTATGCCGACAAAACGATCGAAGAACTCAAAGCGATTTGCGTCGACAAAGCCAAATACGAAGCGGCCAAGGAGATCTTCGGCGAAATGCTGCTGTCTGAAACCGTCATGGCCAACGGCAAGATCGTCGACGAATTCGTCCGCGAGCGTTCAGGCGGCGTAATCCACGTCAAAGGAGAGCCCGCATTCGCCAACGGCAAAAACCTCGGTGATATCCAGTGCACCGTCACCGCCTACGCCACCGACAAAGACATCCGCGACACCACGCCCCAGACCATTCGGCTGGAAAACTTCAAATACACCAACCCCGACGTCCCGCTCAAAAAACTCAAAGCCATGGCCGAAGACGCCTTCATCATCGAAGCGCTGGCGAAGAAAAAACCCGATATCCGCTACGCTTCGCCCGCGCAGGCTCGACGGGTCGCAGCGGGGGTCAAAATCGACAAGATGGATTTCGACGTCGACACTTTCACTTACACGATCTCCGGCAGCGTCGAATACATTCCGGCCTTCTTGCAACATGCCGATTTGATTCAGACCACCGAAATCGCCGACCGCTTCAAACCGGACGCACCTGCTCCAAAACCGGCAAAAAAACGGGGGTACTACGGCGATTGGAGCGGCTACGTGATGCGGCCCGACGGCAGCAGCGGCGCCGTGCAGATCACCATCGCCGACAACGGCCAGGCAACCGCTTCTTTCCCCGACGACGGCTGCGGCGGCGACCTCATCGTTCAGGAAAAAACGCCGCGCAAGGCCGAATTCACCCTGGCGCTCACTTACGGCCAGGAATCGTGCGAAGACAATCTCAATATCGTTTTGGTCAGAAAAAGCGACGAAGAACTCGGCTATCGCGCGACGACGCAAAAAGGAGAAGACGCCGGCCGTGCCAGCCTCTACCGCGACGACTTCGCCGACGACTGATCACCAGGCGACGGACTTGTTGCTGCCGCGCTTGCCGATGATCTTTTCGTCTTCCCAGATCGCCAGGCCGGTTTTGATGTCGGTCAGCGTCATCTGAAAATAGTATTCGACCTGCTGGCGTTCGCGGTCGATCGAAACGTTACGCTGAATGATCTTGCCCGAAAGGCTCAAGTCGGGAGCGATCATCTCCCCTTTGCCCGCGACCGTGCTCTGCTTGAACTCCTCGTTGCCGCGCAGCTCTTTTCGGGTTTTCATCGACATCGCGTCTTCGGGGCCGTCGGCACCGACTGCGGTCGTCACGTAAACCTTGCCGCTGCGCAGCAAAGCGACGCGGATCTTCTTGACCAGCTGGTCCGTGTCGATATGCTGCATCGTATCGTTGAGCACGTTCGACACCGCCAGGATATAGCGCCCTCCCCCGGGCTTCGCCAACACCCCCGAAGCGATCAGCGACTGCACCATTTCCTGTGCCGCAGCCTGAAAATCGCGGTAATCGAGCCCCATCACCGCATCGGCGTTTTTGTCGTTGTTGATGTCGATATTCTCGGTCTTGGGCGCACAGCCGCCCATCAGCACCGCGGCAAGCGCCAGTGCGATTACTGTTCGTCTTCTTGTTTGTCGCATAACATCTCCTTTTCATTGCGGATATAAATTCTGAATTTTCGTGCCCGGGTCGAAGGCGAAACCGTGTTGATAACAAACGGCTGATGCGCATACGCCGGTACCGTCGTCCAGTTCGACAAAATGGTGTCGAGCTGAAAACCGCTTTTGTCGTACCAGATAATGCGGTATTCGAGCCGCTTGTAATCCCCCGAGGTATTCTCGCCCTGCACCTGCACCTGCATAAAGCCGTCCTTGCGCCGCTTGCCTTTGATATCTTTGACGACGATATCGTCGTTACCGCACGCGGCATCGAGCACATTGACCACCGACGCATGTTTTTTGGGCTGAGGCTGTTCCGTCGCACAGCCGCCAAGCAGCAGCATCGTCGCCGCTGCTGCCATCGAAACATATATTTTCATCCCGCTCTTCCTCTCATTTGAAATTGATGACGGCATAGGCCGGTTTCGCCCCGGCAACGGGGAGTCTGACGTAGATGATAGCATCTTTTGCTTGAGGATCGATCTTCGCCGCAAGGCGGTGCGCTCCGACATGCAGTTCCAACAAACGGTCGGACGGCATCTTGACGCGTGCAACCTGAAACACCTTGGGAAGCGACGCCCACACCCGCGTATCGGCCTGGGTCGTCGCCATCTGATAGACCGCACCGAGCAATCCGAGCAGCTCCCCGCCCTGCTGGCTCATCTGATACTGCATAAAACTTTTGATCAGCGCCGAAAAGATCGCCCGTGTCACGATATCGGGATATTTGTAGCGAAATTCGGTCAAAATGACCCGGTCCATGTCGGCAAGCGTGCTTGTTCTGGCAACCGCCTTGCCGCCGTGCACCACGGTCAGATCGGACGTCGCCAGATTGCGCCGCACCATTTTCGGCAGGGCGATACCCGTATAAAGCACATCTTTCGAGACGAGGTACATCGGAATGTTGATGCGATACTCCTCTTTTTTCGGCGCCAAGCCGTTCTCGTAGATAATCCAGACGTAATGGCCTTTGATCAGCTTGCCGTGCATCGCGGCCCTGACCATGGCGTAGTCGCTTTGCACCGTCGCATTCTCGGGCGCCATCCCCGCCGCTTCACGCAGCAAAGAGTAGGCTTTGCCGTAATCCCGTTCGATCAACGCGAAAATCCCCGCCAGATAGGTCGTGAACGGATTGACGAAATCGGGATAGGCTTTGAAGGCGTCGAGTTCGGGGTATTTGCTGCGGATCATCGACGTCACTTTCGGATCGTTGAGCGTGCGCTGCACGTCGAGCCCCTGGGTTGTACGCTCTTTCTGCGCGATCGCCGCTTTTTGCTTGGCGATCATTTCGGCATACGTCTCTTTGGCGCGCCGCTGGCGGTCGACGGCACGGTTGAGCTCGACGCGCGCTTCGTCCATTTCACCCAGCATCATGTAATCGAGCGCCTTGTAGGTATTGACCATCACCGCGTCCGTAACCGTCGCATGATAGTCGATCGCGGCATCGTTGATCATCAGCTTGGCAATAAGATCTCCGGTGGAGCCGAGCAGAATCTCTTCGTTGTGGTATTTGATGATACGTTCGGCCTCGTCGAGCATTTTTAGGCTTTGATCCGCCTCTTTGGCGTACAGAAAGTTGTTGCCCGCTTCGAGTGTGGGCAGCAAATTCGCCTCGTCCAGCTCGCTGTCGCGGTCCTTCTCTTTGACCGCCGCCATCGCCGCCGCATGGTAATCGCCCTTTTGCAGCGGATCCGCCACGTTGGGCTGCGACGCACACCCTGCCATCAGAACCGCCAGCACGATCGCTCCCGCCCAACCCCGTTTCGTCATCTCAATACCTTATGAAAAAAAATTAATTTATTCTGTTCAAGTATAACGAAAAATCGTCTATTTTTCAACCACCCAGGCATAGACTTCGCAGCTTTTCGGATCGAGCCAGATATCTTCGAGCTTCGTATGCATAACTTTCGCCGCACTGCGGCTGCGCAGCGATTTTTCGAACGTGCCGCCCATGACGTCGTGCTTCATGATACGCAGCAGTTCGTGGCTCGAATCGAGCCGAATCTTGCGCCGGCGCGCCAGATCGGCGCGCGCCAGCGAAACCGCGGCGGCTTTGCGGCGCGCGAACGTGTCGCCCTCTTGCGCCTCGGCGACCCCGACCGAGCCGACATGACCGGCATAGTCGGGCCGAAAGAACCAGATCGGCCGCCCCAGGTAGAGCCCGTATTTCGTCTGCACCGCCGCTTTGGGCGCATAACGGTAGCAATGGCTGTTTTTCATCGTTTCGTAATCGAACGGTTCGAGCCTGGGCGGCGGAGGCGGCGCGGACGGTACCGAAGCGCTTGCAAGCGGGTCCGGTGCCTCGACAAGCACGTAGAGCCGATGCCGTCTGTCGATAAAACCGTCGACCTGCCGGCTTTGAGAAAGCAGCAGTTTCGCCACCTCGGTGATCTTTTTTTGCAGCTGCGTATCGATATGTTTCGTATCGGCATCCAGCTTCGAAGCGTATTCGGCCGAAATGACGACGGCAAGCTTGTGGGCGAGCTTGTCGCGGGCATCGGCCATCGCCGTTTCGCGCTGCATATGCGCCCCTTGAAAATTCGGTCGCGCTACACCCACCGCACGAATCACGCCGGGCGCATCGGGGGCTTTCACCCATGCGGGCACGGCCTGCGACGCCGCCTGCTTCGCCGCCGGTGCCGGCGCGGGTGCATCGGTACAGCCGAAGAACCCTGTCAACACCGTCACCGCCAAAAGCCATTGCATCTTCATCGCCTCTCCTTTTTAAAATGATGATACTGCACTTTTCTTTGAGAAAGGCTTTGCGCAAGAGACGTACGTTCCAAAGTCCCGTTTGGGTATAATCAGCCCTATGAAACACGATTTCCCCGCCATCGCGGCCGAAGTGCTGCGCATCGAAGCCGACACCCTTTTATCCGCCGCCGACACCCTTGACCAGAGCATCGAAGACGCCGTCGGGCACATCCTTGCCGTCCGCGGGAAACTGATCGTCACGGGGGTCGGGAAATCGGGGCTTGTCGGGGCCAAAATCGCAGCGACCTTCGCCTCGACGGGCACGCCGAGCTTTTTTCTTCACCCCACCGAAGCCCTGCACGGCGACCTCGGCATGATCGGGGAAGACGATGCGGTCCTCGCGATCAGCTACAGCGGCGAAAGCGAAGAGCTCGGTGCCATCTTGCCGCATATCAAACGTTTCGACATTCCCCTTATCGGCATGACCGCCAACGCCTCCTCGACGCTGGGGCGCTACAGCGACGTCCTGCTGCGCATGCACGTCGAACGCGAAGCCTGCCCGCTCGGGGTCGCACCGACAAGCTCGACGACGCTGACGCTCGCACTGGGCGACGCACTGGCCGTCTGCCTGATGCGTGCGCGGGCGTTCAAAAAAGAGGATTTCGCCGCGTTCCATCCCGGCGGCACCCTGGGAAAGCAGCTTTTCGTCAAAGTCGAAGACCTGATGCGCACCGAGAACCTGCCCGTCGTCACCGAATCGACGCCGCTCAAAGACGCCATCGTCGCCATGAGCGAGGGGCGCCTGGGCGCCGTCTTGATCGAAACCGCCGAAGGTACCCTCAGCGGCATCCTCACCGACGGCGACCTCCGGCGGGCCCTGATGCGCGACGACTTCGACGTCGACGCACCCGCCGTTCGCTACGCCACGCACTCGCCGCGCACCATCGATGCGGTACATATGCTCGCCGCCGATGCCCTGGTGCTGATGGAAGAAGCCAAAATCCAGCTGCTCGTCGTCACCGACGACGCCGGCAGGACGAAAGGCGTGCTGCACCTGCACGACCTCGTCGAAAAAGGAATCGCATGATGCGCCTGAACAAATTCATTTCCCACCACTCCACCTATTCGCGGCGCGAAGCCGACCGCGCCATTTTCGACGGCTACGTCCGCATCAACGGCGAAATCGTCACCAATCCCGCAACCCAGGTGGACGAAAAGCGCGACGAGGTCTACGTCAGCGGCAAACGGATTTCGACCGACGAAAAGATGACCGTCATCGTCTACCACAAACCCCGCGGCGAGCTCGTGACCAAAAACGACCCGCGCGGACGCAAAATCATCTACGACACCCTCGACAAAAAATTCAAACATTTCATTCCCGTCGGCCGGCTCGACTACGCCACCGAAGGGCTGCTGCTGCTGACCGACAGCCCGCGCGTCGCCACGGCGCTGATGCGCTCGAAGCTCGAACGCGTCTACCGCGTCAAGATCAAAGGGCCCGTCGGCGCAGATATGGAAAGAGCGATGCAAGAGGGACTGCATCTTGACGACGCTTCCGCCGGCGCGCACGAAAAAAGCGACATTGAGGCGATGACCTTCGCCCCGTTCTACGCCTACCG
>CAZYEW010000005.1:0-24521 GCA_964646705.1 uncultured Sulfurimonas sp. | reverse complement strand
CGCACGAAAAAAGCGACATTGAGGCGATGACCTTCGCCCCGTTCTACGCCTACCGGATCCAGAAAAACCAAGGGGACTACTCGATCCTGAAAATCGCCATCGGCGAAGGAAAAAACCGTGAAATCCGCCGCTTTTTCGCCCATTTCGGTGCCGAGGTCGTCGACCTCAAACGCCTTGCCTACGGCGGCATTGAACTCAACAACCTGCCCGTAGGCAAGACGCGCTACCTCACGCGCGGCGAATACGCGAACCTGCGTGAATTCATCAAAAAGCAAGAGGAGGAGACAACGCACCCATGAAAACACTGACCATCGACACCAAAAGCAAAACGGAGCTCACCGACATCACCAAGGACGTCACCGAAGCCGTCATTACGTCGGGCATCAAAGAGGGCATCTGCGTCGTCTTCACGCCGCATACCACGACCGGGCTGCTCGTCAGCGAGAACGTCGATCCCCGCCTGCAGCGCGACCTGCTCGGCTCACTGGCACGCATCGCCCCCGACAACGTCCGCTACGCCCACGGCGGCGGCAATGCGGCCGCGCATATCAAATCGGCACGCACGGGAGTCAGCGTCACCCTGCCCGTCATCGACGGCCAGCCCCTGCTGGGTGAATGGCAGGGCGTTTTCTTCGCCGAGTTCGACGGCCCGCGCGAAGGCCGAAGCATCGTTATCAAGGTGCTGGCGGGCTGATGGATTTCACGTCGCTGCTGCGTCCGACACGCTTCGACGAGGTCGCCGGCCAGCCGCACCTGTGCGCGCCCGGCGCCCCGCTGCGGACCCTGTGCGAAAAAGGCGCACTCGGACACAGTTTCTTTTTCGGCCCGCCGGGCACGGGCAAAACCTCGTTGGCACGCATTACGGCCGCGACGATGGACCTGCCTTTTCACGAATTCAACGCCACCTCGCTCAAAATCGAACAGCTGCGCAAAATTTTCGATCAATATAAAAATACGCTGGTGCGTCCGCTGATTTTTATCGATGAGGTCCACCGGCTCTCGAAAAACCAGCAGGAAGTGCTGCTGCCGGTGATGGAAAACAATCAAATCCTCGTTGTCGGCGCTTCGACTGAAAACCCCTTTTTCTCGCTGACCGCCGCGATGCGCTCGCGCTCGATGCTCTTCGAGCTGCATTCCCTCGACGAAAAAGCCATGGAAGCCCTGCTCGACAAAGCACTCGCGTACGCCTCGCTCACGGCCGACGACGACGCCCGCGACTACCTCGTGCGTACCAGCGGCGGCGATGCCCGCGCCATGCTCAAACTCCTTGAATTCGCCGCCGCCTTGCAGCCGCATATCACCGCCGAACGCCTGCGTTCGCTGCGCCCCGCCGCCCAAAGCCGGGGCAGCGCCGAAGCGGGCGAACACTACGACCTCGCTTCGGCGCTGATCAAAAGCATTCGCGGCTCCGACCCCGATGCGGCGATTTATTGGCTTGCGCGGCTTATCGAAGGCGGCGAGCCGCCCGAATTCATCGCCCGCCGCCTCGTTATCCTGGCCTCCGAAGACGTCGGCAACGCCAACCCCCAGGCACTCACGCTGTGCACCTCGGCAATGACGAGCGTCAAAACGATCGGCTATCCCGAAGCGCGCATCATCCTCGCCCAGGCCGTCGTCTACCTCTGCGCCTCACCCAAATCCAACAGCGCCTACGCTGCGATCAACGCCGCGCAAAAAGCCGTACGGGGCGGCAAGCTGCTCGATCCGCCGCCGAACATCTCCCAGTTCAACGAAGGCTACCTCTACCCCCACGATTTCGGCGGCTGGGTGGAGCAAACCTACCTGAGCGAACCCCTGCACTTCGTCGATCTCAAAGCGATCGGCTACGAAAAAAAGATGAAAGCGTGGCTTGAGGCGCTGAAAAAGGCATGAATCCATCTTGCGTTCACATGCATCCTCTATACTTCTCGCCATGAAATTTTCAATCCTCTTGTTTCTGCTCGTTTCGTCCCAGATCTGGGGGCGGGTACTGACGCTCGATCACTGTGTGCGCCAGGCACTCGAATCGTATCCCGACATCAAAAGCCGGGCACTGCGCGTACGTGAACAGCATGAAGACGTCGCGCTGAAAAAAGGCGACTGGCTGCCGCAGATCTCCGCATGGGGCGAGTACGATCCGCAGCGCACCTACGTGATGCCGCAAAACGGCCAGTTTCACACTATCGACGACGACGGATGGGCCGTCGGAATTGCTCTGCGGCAGCAACTCTACGATTTTTCCAGAACCTCTCGTTCGATCGATGCCTCCAAAAGCCGGAAAGCCTTTCTCGAACTCTCGTACGAAGAAGCAAAAGCACTGATTCGCTATCGCGTGCGCACGGCATATGCTCAGCTGCTGGTTCAAAAAGCCGCGCTGCAAACCCGCCGCAAAGACTTTGAAGCCAAAACCGCCCTGCATGCACAGGCTCGCGCTTTGCTTGAGCAAGGCCTCAAAACTCCTGCCGACGAAAGTCGGCTGCGCGCGGCGGCGGAACAGGCCGCCGATGCCGTGGCCCAGGCCAAAGCCGCCGTCGACAAAGCACGTTATCGCCTCGAACGCTATATCGGAGAACCCGTCGATGCCGAGGCGGAGCTCGAAGAAGCACCGCTCTACACTGCCGTCGCGGATCCCGTCGATACGAACGCCACCCTCGACAACAACCTGCTTCTCAAGATTGCCGATAAAAACATCGAAATAGCAAACGAAACCTACCGGGCCAAAAATGCCGAACATTACGGATCGATCGACCTGATTGCCGAAGCGAATCATTTCGACACCCTTTCGCGTTACGACACGACGCTCGCCGGCATACGCTATACCGTACCGCTGTACAACGGCGGACGTATCAGTGCCCAGGCACAGCAAAGCCGTATCGCCGAACTCATCGCCCGGCAAAACGAAGCATCTCAGCGAAGAACCGTCGTCGAAGAGATCCGCGGTATCGCAGCCGACCTGGCGGAAATACGGCGGCGCATCGAAGCAAGGCGCGCCCAGGAGCGTGCCGCCCTCGACACCAAAAAGCTCGTCGAAGCACGCTACGCCCAGGGGCTTTCGACCTATATCGAAGTCCTCGATGCCGAAGCGCTCTGGCTCGACGCACGGCTTGGCCTGCTCGAAGCCTACTATACCCAAACCGAACGACGCTACCGACTGGAGTATCTCAATGCGAACTAAATGGATCAAAGCGACCCTGCTTGCGGGGACGATTGCCGCCGGAGGCGTGTTTTTCTACCGCAACGTCTACCTTCCCAAATCGACGTACGATTATGTCCTTCCCGCACGGACGGACCTCAATCTCACCGTCTTCGGCATCGGCACCGTCGACGCCAAACGTATGCTGCATATCAGCGCGAATACCGGCGGCAAACTGACGGCTGTCTACAAAGACGAAGGCGACATCGTCAAAAAAGGCGACGTCGTCGCACGACTCGATCCCGTCGATCTGCCCGACCAGCTTGCCCAGGCCCGGGCCGTTGCTGAAAAGGCACGCAAAGAAACACTCGCCGCGACGGCCGAACTCGAAGGCCTTCGCGCCCAGCTCACCTTGGCACAAAAAACTTTCCGCCGTTACGACAGTCTTTACAAACGGCACTATGCCGCGCAGGTCGAATACGACAAGGCCCTGACCGATCTGCAATCGCTGCAGGCACAGATCAAAGCGTCGACATCACGGCTCGCTGCGGCAAAAGCCGAAGCAAAACGCGCGACGAAAGCCGTCGATGCTCTGAAAACCAGAATCGACCGTCTGCGCGTCACCGCACCGTACGACGGCATCGTCGTAAGCAAAGACGCCGAACCGGCCCAGTCGATCGTCGCGGTACAGTCGATCGTCACGATGGTCGTACCCGACGAAGTATGGGTCCGTGCCAATATCGACGAACGGATCAGCGGTGATATCGCTCCGGGCCAGCCGGCGACGATCGTCTTGCGTTCGCACGAAAACCGGCCGCTGCACGGCCGTGTCGCACGGATTGAACGCAAAAGCGATCCCGTGACGGAAGAACGCATCGTCGACGTCGCTTTCGACACGGTACCCTCGCCCTTTTACCTCAACGAACAAGCCGAGGTGCGTATCGTTGCCGACCGCCTCGACAATGTCCTCGTGCTGCCTGCGAAACTGATTCGACGCGGCGGTGTCTGGGTCTACGACAACGGTGAAGCGCACTTCAAGAAACTCCGCATTCTCGGCCGTACCGACGACAGCGTCGCCGTCGAAGGCCTCGACGAGCGGACGATCGTTCTCGTACCCGATGCCCGTAAAAAGCCGCTCTTCGACGGTGCGGATATCCGCATATGATCAATCTCGCCTCTAAAGACATTCGGCACTCCTTCGCCAAATTCGTCGTCACCGCGATGGGCGTGGGAATGCTGCTTGGGATCGTCTTGATTATGATGGGTGTTTATCGGGGAATGATCAGCGATGCGCAGGTCCTTCTCGACGATATCGGTGCCGATCTGTGGATCGTTCAGGAGAATACCCTCGGCCCTTTCGCCGAAAGCTCGCGTATTCACGAAGATCTCAAAGATACGATCAAAGCCGATCCAAGTATCGACAAAACCGCGGCACTCGCTTTTTTGAACCTTCAGCTTCCCGGTCCCGACGGCAAACCCACACGCGTATACAGCGTGGGATACGACCCCTACGGCGACATTTCCGCACTCAATCCGAAGCGCCTCGTCGCCGGGAGAACGCTAAGGCACAGCCATTACGAAATCGTCGTTCCGGCCAAACTCGGCCTTCATGTCGATGACAAAATCACGCTGGGACGCAATGTCTACACCGTCGTCGGCACGACGAAAGGCGCGGTTTCGTCAGGAGGCGAGCCCACGGTCTTTTTCAGCCTCAAAGATGCGCAGGAACTTCAGTTTCTCTATTCCAACGCGCGCATCCGCAACGATCGTGCCCGGGGACTGCGCACCGAAACGGACAACCATCTCGTCAACGCCGTCGTCGCCACGCTCAAACCCGGATACGATCCGGAACAGGCGGCACGGGCATTGAAGCGCTGGAAACATCTGAGCGTCTACACCGCAAGCCGGCAGCGTGCAATTCTTACCAAAAACGTCATCGAAACCGCCAGCAAACAGATCGGCATGTTCACCGCGATTCTGATCGCCGTTTCCAGCATTATCATCGCACTGATCATCTATACCATGACCCTGGAAAAGATCAAGGAGATCTCCATCATGAAACTTATCGGTCTTCCAAACGTCACCATTACGAAAATGATCATGCAAGAAACGCTTGTGCTGGGCTTGCTGGCCTTCGTTTTCGGAAACCTGTTCGCCCATGCCATCTGGGACAAATTCCCCAAGCGCGTCGTCTTGCAGCTGCCCGACGCCTGGAGCCTTTTTGGCATCGTGCTCGTCGCATCGGTCGCCGCCAGTCTTTTTGGCGTACACAAAGCGATCAAAGCCGATCCCACCGCGGCAATCGGAGGATGACCATGCACGACACGACGACGGGCATACGCATCGAAGGGCTCACGAAAATTTTCGGCAGCGGCGACAGCGAAGTGCGTGTGCTCGAATCGGCCTCGATGGAAGTGAAAAAGGGCGAATTCGCCGCGCTGGTCGCCCCCAGCGGTGCCGGAAAAACGACCCTGCTGATGATGCTCGGCTGCGTCCTTAAGCCGACCGCCGGAAAAATCTGGCTGGGAGACGAACTTGTCTGGGACGAAAACCGCTGGAGTATTCCCGACACCCGCCGCATCCGCCGCGAAAAAATCGGTTTCATTTTTCAGGCACATTATCTCATTCCTTTTCTCAGCATCGCCGAAAACGTCAAGCTCGTTCCTCTGGCCAACGGCTGGAGCGACAAGCGCGCCGATGCCAAAGCGACGGCTTTGCTGGAATATTTCGATATCGGCGACAAACGCGACGCCATGCCCGCACAGCTTTCAGGCGGACAGAACCAGCGGGTCGCCATCGCCCGCGCACTTTCGAACGAACCCCAAATTATTCTCGCCGACGAACCGACCGCCGCACTGGACATGCAGCGTGCGGTCAACGTCGTAAAAATGCTGCGCAAAATCGTCGAAGAGCAAAACGTCGCCGTCATCATGGTCACACACGACGAACGCCTGCTGCCTTACTGCGACAAAATTCTCAGTATCGAAGCACGCAAAATCGTCACGAAACATCAAATCCCCAAACAGATCGTATGATAAAATGGCTTCCATGACCGCACGCATTTTCCTGCTCGAAGACGATATCGAACTCAGCGACACCCTCGCCGCCTATCTGCAGCGCAGCGGTTTCGACGTCGTGCAAAGTTTCGATGCCCAGACGGCATGCGAACAACTCTACGAATCGCATTTCGACCTGCTGCTGCTTGACGTGAACCTTCCTTTTCAAAACGGTTTCGAACTGCTCGCACGGCTTCGCGAAAGCGGAGACGATACCCCCGCGGTCTTCATTACGGCACGGCACGGCGCCGACGATGCCACCTTCGGATTCGATGCCGGCGCCGACGATTACATCCGCAAACCTTTCGCACTCAAAGAGCTGCTCGCACGGATTCATGCCGTCATCAAACGCCGCTACAACACCCAGTCGCACACCATCCTCATCGGTCCCGACATGCATTTCGACCCGAAAAACTATACGCTGCACATACGCGGAGAACGGATCGCGCTCAAACCGAAAGAAGCCCGGCTTCTTGCGCTGCTGCTGCGCCGTGCAAACCATGCCGTGACGAAACAGGAGATATTCGATACCCTTTGGGCCTACGGTGAAACTCCGAACGAAGGGAGCCTGCGCACGTTCGTCAAAATCCTGCGCAAACACCTTGGGAAATCCAGGATCGAAACCGTCAAAGAGGTCGGCTACCGCTATGTTTCCCTCTGAACGGCACAGCCTGCACCGTTTTTTGGCGATCTATCTGCTTTCGACGCTGTCGCTTATCGCCGCAGGCTCGGCTATTTTCTATCAATATGCCTCACACCGTATCATCGACCATCAGAACGAAACACTCAAACTCAAAACCGCGGCGATCCGCCACAAACTTTCCGATCTGCACGACACCTTCACTCCGACGCTCCCCTATCCTGCCGTCGACGGCATCGAAACCGCCCTGTTCGACATCGACCGCAACTTTCTTGCCGGAGAATTCCGCCCCGATCACGTTGCATGGCATCGGGATTTCTGGCAAGACGGCAGCCGGCTGTACTTCCGCTACGAAATCCGGCCGTTTTTCCTGGGCGTTGCGACTGTCGTTGCGCGCATGCCGCTCGATGAAACACCGCTGCACACCCTGCGGCTCAAACTCCTGGCCGCCTTCGTACTGGCCATTCTCTTCATCGCCGTCGTCGCCCGCTGGCTGGGCCGGCTTTTTCTCGCACCTATGCACCGTTCGATCACCCTGCTCGATCGCTTCATCAAAGACACCACACATGAACTCAATACGCCCGTCAGTACCATTTTGAACAATGTGGAACTTTTTCGCAGCATCCACCCCGAACTTGAAAACAGCGAAGAACTGACGCGCATCGAAATTGCATCAACCCGGTTGAGCCGCATGTACGACGATCTGACCTTTTTGCTGCTCAACCACCGCCGGCACCGTCGCATCGAATCGCTCGATTTCGCACATGTTCTGCACGAACGCCTCGTCTATTTTCGAACACTCATGCAGCGCAAAGGACTCTCTGTAACCGACGAGATCGCCGCTTCGGTACCGATGCACATCGACAAGGAAGATGCCGTCAAACTCATCGACAATCTCCTTTCCAACGCCCTGAAATACACCTCGGCGGGCGGAAAGATTTCTGTCCGGCTGACAACCGTGTCGTTAACCGTCGAAGACACGGGACGCGGCATGAGACCCGAACAGATTCGCCGGGCGGCAGAGCGGTTTTTCCGTGCCGACGACAGCGAAGGCGGTTTCGGACTCGGACTCAATATCGTCAAAGAAATTACGGATTTCTACGGCATGGACATACGCATCGACAGTCGCGAAGGCCATGGAACGAAAGTGAGCGTTCGATGGGCAAGCTGATCTTGCTGCTGGGGCTGACGCTTCCGGTCCTGTGCGCACCGAAGACATCGCTGACGCGCTGCATGCAGTGCCATGCAACATCCGCGCCCCCGTTTCCGATGATCTACCGCCGCTACCTGATGCTTTACAGTTCAAAAAGCCGTATCGCCGCGCATATGGAGGCTTTTTTGCGCAAACCTTCGGCCAAAGGAAGTGCCATGCCTGAAGGCATGAAAAGCCGTTTTCATCCGCAAAACCATCCGGCTTTCGATGCCAAAAGCATTCACGAAGCCGTATCGGAGCTGATTCGCACCGAAGACGTCGTTCCCCGACTTATCGTCCGCTGACATACTGCCCGTTCACACTGCCTTCACACGCATCCGATAATATCGCGGAAAAAAAGGATGTATTTTATGAAATTCAAACCGTTTATCTCGGTTGGTACCGCATTGATCGGTATCGCTGTTTTTATCGGGTGCGGCGACAGCAACGGCACATCGGTTCCCGAAGGAACACTCCCCGACGGCAACACGTCGAATCCCGAAAGTGCCCTTACCGGTGAACAGAAATACGCACTGGCCTACATGTGGAACGAAGAAAAACTTGCCAAAGACATTTACCTGGCGCTCAATGCCGTGCAGCCGCACCGAACGCTCTACAATATCGCCACGCGTTCGGAAACGACCCATGAGCAGGCAGTCGAAGACTTGGTAAAAACCTACGACATCAATATCACGAACCTCAAAGACTACACCGTTCGCTACAGTGAAGCGGAACTGCGGGCACTTGAAGCCGGCACGTTCGGTATCGACGCCATCCAGTCCCTCTACGACAACCTCTACGGCAAAGGCGTCAAAACGATGCAAGATGCACTCGAAGTCGGCTGCATGGTAGAAGTGACCGACGTTGAAGATCTCGATCGATACATTGCCCTCTCAGAAGGCGTCGATGACCTCGTCGATACCTTCACTTTTTTGCGCAGCGGCAGCTACAACCATTACTGGGCCTTCGACAATGCGCTTAAAAATCTCGGTGTCGCCGACGGATGCTGTGCACTCGGAGATGCCTACTGCAAAACGCCTGAAGAATATCCCGCCGAACAAGGGGGCGGCCGACACGGTCGATAATTCTTGCTTCCCGACCGCCGCACGGTTCGGGTGTCGCTTTTTTAGCTTCTCGATACACCCCCGCCGCAGAAACACGCTATAATTTGCGACCTATGAAAACACGAACCACGCCCCCCTGCCCGCCGAATCTGCACACTTTCGTCGACCTGCGCGCCCTGATGCGCCAAGACGGCGAAACACCTGCACAGCGGCGGCGGTTCGGACTGGAACATGAGTCGCTGCTGAAACAGCCGCTGAAACTTCTGTTGGCCTGGTGCGCCGAACACCGCCACCGTCTCGACGACCCGCAACGTACCGATACGTTTTTTTCACGGCTGCACGCCGTACGTGCGCTCTCCGATGTTTCGGCATTCGTGCTCGGCATGCTCACCGCAGCGGGGCTGCTCACCTACAACGGCAGCGCCCCGGTCAATCTGCTCTATTTTCTGCTCTTCGCCCTGGTACTGCCCCTGCTCGGCTCGCTGCTGTCGCTGATCGCCCTGCTGCGCACCCCGCACCGGCATGCCGTCCGCTTCGATGCCGACGCGCTATTTCAACGGCTTTTCGCCTTTGTATCGCGGCGGCGGCCGCTTCTTGAAGACGCCCTGCCCGCTGAACTTGCCCGGCTCTACGGGCTGATGCATTCGCAGCGGCTCGCTTTGCTCTTTTCGTCCGGCATGCTCCTGTCGCTGCTGGTACTGGTCGCCTCGACCGACATCGCGTTTGGATGGGGAACGACGCTGCAGCTTTCGCCGCAAACGTTCAGCCGCTGGATCGACACACTCGCCCTGCCGTGGAAAACGTGGCTGCCCGACGCCGTGCCTTCGGCCGAACTGGTCGCGCACAGCCGCTTCTTCCGGCTCGGCGGCACCCTTGAGCCCTCCCTCGTCGCACACGCGGCCGAACTGGGTGCATGGTGGCGCTTTCTGGCGATGACGCTGCTCGTCTATGCCGTCGTTCCGAGGCTGCTGCTGTGGCTGTTCGCCCGCTACCGCTTTGGGCGCGCCCTGCGTCAAGCCCTGCTCTCGCTCGACGGCGTGCCCGAACTGCTCGCGCAGATGACCGAACCGCTGGTGCTGATGCACGCCGAAGAGACCGAAACACCCTTGCAGCCGCACGCTCACGCCTTTGTCGAAACAGCACCGCGCCAAAAACGCTACGATACCGTCCTGGGCTGGGCACTGGAACGTGCCGAAATCGCCGACGCCGTGCGGCGCTTCGCCGTCGAAACGCCGTCGATCCGCGAAGCCGGCGGACGATGCAGCCCGGCACACGACCGCGAAACCGTGCAGCGCTGTCGGGGCGACGTGGCGGTGTTCGTCAAAGCATGGGAGCCGCCGACCATGGATGTTGTCGATTTTCTGCTCGACCTTGCACACAGCGGCGTCCGCAGCGTCGATCTGTTTCTGCTGGGTCAAGACGGCGAGCCGCAGCCGCAGGAGCGTGAGATATGGAACGCGAAAATCGGGGCGCTCGGGCTAAACACGGTAAGGTTCGCCCGATGAACGTTCCCGCCTTCGCCGTCGTCGGCCACCCGAACAAAGGCAAAAGCAGCATCGTTTCCACCCTCGCCATGGACGACACCGTCGCCGTCTCTCCCGTTCCGGGTACGACGACGCAAAGCCGTGCCTTCGCGCTTCGCGTCGACGGCGAAACACTGTACGAGCTTTACGACACGCCCGGATTCCAGCGGCCGCGCGCCGTGCTCGAATGGCTCGACCGCGAAAAGGTACCCGCCCATCTCAACGCCGACCGCGTACGGCGTTTCGTCTACGAACACCGCAGCGATCCGCGCTTTAGCGACGAAATCGAACTGCTCACCCCGCTGCTTGACGGGGCGGGTATCCTCTACGTCGTCGACGGCGCCAAACCCTACGGCAGCGAATACGAGACCGAGATGGAAATCCTGCGGCGCACGGGGCGTCCTTCGATGGCACTGATC
This sequence comes from uncultured Sulfurimonas sp., assembly GCA_964646705.1. Lineage (GTDB taxonomy): Bacteria > Campylobacterota > Campylobacteria > Campylobacterales > Sulfurimonadaceae > Thiomicrolovo. The sequence continues at coordinate 13,515 of CAZYEW010000005.1, read as the reverse complement.
AACCGTATCGGCGATACCGACCATATCGAAGACTGGAAACGGGCGCTTGGGCACTATTTTCGGCTGGTGCGCGTTTTCAACCCCATGAAAGCGGGCTTTTCGCAGCATATACAGCTGCTCGAAAGCATGGCGCAGCTCGACGAAAACTGGACACCTCGGATGCGGCACGCCGTTTCCGTCCTTCGCGAGGATCGACGGCGGCGCATCGCCAAAAGCGCCGATACCGTCGCCCGGCTCGTCGCCAACGCGCTGTCGTACACCCTGAGCGAAAAACTGCACGGCGACACCGCGGACGAAGCGGAGAAAACACGTTTGACGCAACGCTACCGCGACGGGCTGCGAACCCTCGAGCGCAAAGCCTTCGATACCCTCGCCCAACTGTGGCGGCACCGACGGCTCGAACGCGCTACGGGGGCGCTGCCGCTCGAAGGCGTCGATCTTTTTTCCGCCCAAAGCATGGAGCTTTTCGGGCTGAAAAAACGCGACCTCATCGTTGCGGGAACGCTTGCGGGCGCGGCAACGGGATCGGGCGTCGACCTGGCACTCGGCGGCACGAGCCTCATGCTCGGCAGCGCCGTCGGCGCACTGCTCGGCGGAGCGGGGAGCGCACTCGGCTTTTCGTCGCTGGCGAAAACGAACATTCTCGGTACGACGCTCGGAGGCAAAGTGCTGCGAATCGGCCCCGTATCCGATACGCAGTTCGGTTTCGTGCTGCTCGGACGCGCCTTGCATTTTGCCTCCGAGCTTGCCGCACGCACCCACGCCGACCGGCACGAACTCGTCCTCACCCCCGCCCCGCCGCTTTTGCGCACGGATATCAAAAAGCTCGGCAAGTTCCATCGCCGTTTTCGCGACGGGCATACCGATGCGAAACTCGTCGGCGCGTACGCCCGCCATATCGAGGAGCTGCTTTTGGCACGCATCGAACACTGAGCGATTGCGCCGGCGGCATGTGAAGGTAAAAATGCTATAATTCTTTCAAATTCGATCGGAGACGCCCATGACACCCGCCGAGCGCTATGCCCGCCTCAAACAGCATCTCAAAGAAGAAAACCCGCTGCTCGTCGATGCGATCGACCAGTATAAAAAGCTCGACGCCGTCGCCCACCGCTACGGCTTTCTCACACCGGAGCAAAGCTACACCGAGTCGATCTCTTGGTGGCCGCTGATTTCGGTACTCGGCACGTTCTCGGCCGGCAAATCGACTTTCATCAACCACTATGTCGGCCGCAGCGTGCAGCAAAGCGGCAACCAGGCTGTCGACGACAAATTCACGGTCATCGCTTACGGACACGACGACGAAGTCGTCACCCTGCCGGGCATGGCGCTCGACGCCGACCCCCGGTTTCCCTTCTACGATATCAGCCGTGAAATCGAAAAGGTCGAAAAAGGCGAAGGCGAACGGGTCAATCTCTACTTGCAGCTCAAAACCGTCAAGGCCGACCCGCTCAAAGGCAAGGTACTCATCGACTCTCCGGGCTTCGACGCCGACAGCCAGCGCGATACGATCCTTCGGCTGACCAGCCATATCATCGACATGAGCGATCTCGTACTCATCTTTTTCGATGCCCGCCATCCCGAACCCGGTGCCATGCGCGACACCCTCGAACACCTCGTCGGAACGGCGATTAGCCACAACGACGCCGACAAGATTCTTTACATTCTCAACCAGATCGACACCACCGCCAAAGAAGACAACCTCGAAGACGTGATCGGCTCGTGGCAGCGCGCCTTGGCACAGCAGGGGCTCGTCGCGGGCAATGCGTTCGCCATCTACAACGAAAACGCCGCACAGATCGACGACCCCGAACAGGTCGAACGCCTGCGCCGCAAAAAAGACGAAGACCTCGCCGCGATCACGACCCGGATGGACAAAGTGGGCGTCGAACGTGCCTACCGGATTCTGCGTCAGGTACAAAGCCTCGCCGACGCGCTGGAAAACGACCGTCTGCCCGCGCTGCAAAATGCGTTGCACAAGTGGGCGAAGAAGGTCCTGTTCGCCGATGCCGCCCTGTTCGGCCTCGCGGCCGTCGCCGCGGTCGTACTCGAAACGCAGACCGGCCTCGCCTCGTCGATCGCCGCCTCGCCGACGCTCGGCACCGCGGCAGGAATCGCTATCGCCGGCGCCGCCGTCTACGCCCATTTCGCCCTGCGCCGCCGTGTCGCCGCCTCGATGCAGGAGCGTCTGCGCGAAAGCGATCCGCAGCTGGCCAATGCCGTCGCGAAAATGACGCGCTGGTGGCGGCCGATCTTTTCGTCATGGATGCGCGGCTGGGGCAAAGCGCCGATCAAAGCCCTGCATCGCCTCAAAGAGCAGAGCCGCCGCAATATCCAGCAGCTCAACGACACCTTTTTGAAAAAGCCCGAAACGCCCTCCAACGACGACCCCATGCAATAAAAACGGGCGGGCGTCCATCGGTATCTCTTAGAGTCCTCTAATAAAAAGATACTATAATTGTTCAGCACCCTTTTTTTCAAAGGACGAACGATGGACATCTACAAACTCGGCGATCTTTCCAAAGCCCTGCATCTCGACCCGGAACGCACCCGTGCACTGCTTGACGACAACGTCATTCCGAATATCAAAAAAACGGGCGCCAAACGCGACACGTACTATATCCCCTCCGATTTCATCGATTACGCCCGTGCGATGCTCGGCGTCGCCAAACCCAAGGAGTTCGGCAAACTCGAAGGCGGCCCGGCTCTGCTGGAGCGCTTCCGCAACAAAAACGGCACCAAGGTCATTTCGTTTTCCAACCTCAAAGGCGGCGTCGGAAAGACGTCGATCGCGGCCAATTTCGCCTACGACCTCGCCCTGCTGAACAAACGGGTGCTGCTGGTGGATATGGACTCGCAGGCCAACAGCTCCCGCTATTTCGCCAACCGCTACTTCATCGGCGAAAGCATCAAAAACCTTTTCGACATGATGACCCGGAAAGAAGAAGTGACCGAAGAAACCGTGCGCCGCTACATCGTGCCCATCGCCTTCGACAACGCCGAGATCGACCTGCTGCCGAGCGAACTTTCGCTCGGACGCATCGTCGAATTCAGCCGTTCGGTCTTCACGATGCCGCACAAAAAACTCAACGATATCCTCAAGCACGTCAAACACGACTACGATTTCATCGTGATCGACACCCCGCCCTCGACGGGGCTTTCGCTGCACATGGCGCTGTTCGCCAGCGACATGGTCAGCATCGTCACCGACGCGGAGGATTTCAGCGTCAACGGGCTGAGCGAGCTCAACCTCGAAATCAAAGAGATCGTGGACGAAACCGACCACAAGCTGCACGTCGATTCGATCTTCATCAACAAAGTCAAAAAGAGCAACATCCACGGCGTCTATATCGAAGCCATCGCCAAACTGGCGGTCGCCGAAGGCATCGAAAACGTTTTCATCGTCAAAGAGAGCACCCGCTTCAAAGAGTCGCAGAATCTGCATATTCCGCTCGTCGAATACAAAAAAGAGCTGGAGAAAAAACTGGTGATCGCCGAGAGCATGCTCGGCTACGCCGTCGAAAAAGCTACGGAGGCATAACATGGCAAAACTCGATCTGGATCAATTCAAAAACAACGCCGAATCGGTCATCTCGGCCCAGAAAAAAGGCAGCGGTATCTTCAAAAAAGAGAGCATGGAAACCATCACGACCGTCGCGCTCGATGCCCTCGATGAGCGCCTGAGCCTGCGCGTCCTGCCGCGCGACAACACCGTCCTGGCGCGTTCGATCAAAACGATGGGGCAGATCGAGCCCGTCGTCGTACGGCAGCAAGGCGAGCGCTACGAGGTGCTCGACGGCACCCGGCGCATCGCCGTCGCCCGCGAAGCCGGACGTGCCGACATCGCCGCGGAAATCGTCGATGCCGACTATCCCGACGCCCTTTTTCTGCCCTTTTTGCTCAACACGCCCGAAGGGTTCGACCCCCTCGAAATCGCGCTGTATCTGCAGCGCCTCAGCATTCAAGAAGGTGTCGCCTCCGGCTTGATCGAAGAGCACACCGGGCTGAAGGTTTCCCAATACAAGGAGCTCTTCTTCACACCCGGAAGCGGCGACCTCACCGAAGCCTTCAACGCCCATTTCGGCGCCTTGCTGCACCGGTATTTCAAAATCAAAAACGGCGAAATCCGCATCGAAAAAGACGGCGTGACCGTCGCTTTGGGTATCGACGAAACGGCTGCCGACCCCGTTGCCGTCGCGGAAGTTTACAAATTTATCCACAAACTGGGGAATTTGTAACACCTCATCGCCGATACAACCGCAGCAATGTCCGCATCACACTGCGGTCTTTCTCGCCGACCATCATCCGGCGGACGATACTTTTTTGCTCCGTTGTTTTTCCGTACCCCGCCGTTTCAAGCGCTTCAAGTGCCGCCAACCTGTCTGCCGACGCATTGTCCGGGCCTTGTGCGACGGAAACGAGAAACTCCCTGTATGCGGCATCCTCTTTGAAATTTTCGGCAACCGTACTGCTGCGCAGAATCTGCGCTTTGACATCCGTATTGCCTTCGTGCAGAAAGAGCTGGCGAAAATCTTCGGTGTCAAGGTCGCTTCGCCCGATTTTCGCAAGGGCTTCGGCACTCACTTTTCTGCCGACCGGGTCGTCGCCGTTTCTCAAAACGTTTTCGACGCTTTGCACGATACGGTCCGAAGCGGCTTCGTGCATATTTTTGGCGGCATTTAACGCCACGACCTTATCGTTGGAAGTCTCGATCGCGTTGACGATAGCCTCTTCGATTTTTTCGTACTGTCCTGGGGCTCGCCGCATACGGTGCTGTGCCATCGCGCCCAGCAACATACCCGATGCCCGTTCGAGCATCGTATCGCCCCTGCCGTACAGTCCCCGGTCGACAAGACGCTCCAGTGTTTCGTCGTCGATTTTCGCAGACGTGTTTTTCAGCCCCATCAACGAACGAAAGCGTTCTTTGTGAGCGATGTTCTCATTCAGCAGCACCCGAGAGAGAATCGTCGAACTCTCTGGCGTATCGACATAGCCCAAAAAGGCGAAAAGCGTTTTGCTCACGTCGTCGTCAAGCTTGCGCTCTTCTAAAAGGGTATCGAGATGCATGAGAAAATCCATATTGTCCAGCACCCACTGCGCAAACTTCTTACGATCGTCGAGCAATGCCTTCATCTGCTTCTGTTTGAGCGCGAAAAGTTTCGCAGCTTCTTCGTTGCTCATTGTCGAGGCGTTCGTATCGCCGAAGCCCCAGTGCGCAACATCGTGGCCAAGCTGCAAGAACCAATGTGATTTTGGCAGGCCGCGTTTGCGCTTTCGCAACGTAAGCATCCGTGCATCGGTCATCACCGTTTTCATCGCACGCACATCGAACCGAATGCGCTCCTTGACATCTACACGCGCCCACGTCGCGTTGGCATCGGTACCGATCGAAATATTCGATTCAAGATACGTGATGTCGCGTCTTGGCTTCTTTCCGGTGAACTGTCCGAGATAAGTCACGTGACGGCCCATTCCGCCGTTTGCAGCCGTTTGATTGGCCTCGACGCTTCCCATCGCGTTTTTCCATCTGAAAACACCGTTCTTCTGTGCTTGAAACTGTAACGTATCGACAATACCGACCAGGCGATCGAGCAGCTCTCCGTCCTCGGTTATCCCCTCGACCGAAGCGATAACGAACCCGCCTTTTCGGTCCGCGTTCTTGACGACGAAAGGAGCGTTGAGCGAATCGGAATCGATTTCATTCTTCCGGTTCACACCCGGCGGCTGCAGCCAGACGATATCGTACACCGTGCCGTTCTCTTCGATCTGATGTACATGCAATCGGCTGCGAACAAGAACTTTCTGCACCCGTATCCCCGCTTGCGTCGTCGTCTTGACCATATGCGTGTCATTATAATCGTATGCCTGGTAAAACTCTGCACCCATAGAGCGGACGACAAGCAAGATGACCAACCAAGCCTTTTTCATCCGAACATCCTCATATCAAAGGAATCTGCTTATTGAGAATATTGACGTCCAAAATGGTCGGATTGTAGCTGTAAAGCCACGGCGTTTCATAAATTGGAATATCCCAAATATCCCATCCCAGACCGCACGGATAGGGGACACCCCATGCCGAGCACCATCGAATGTGGGTTTTCGTACCGGCGAAAAACGCCAATTGTGCCTTGACGATTCCAAAATGGCCATCGATTTTGGCGCCGACATTGAAATCCAGATGCTCTTGCACGTATTCCAACGACGCGCGAAGCTCACCCGCCGCCCCGATTTCGACGATATTCACATCGCCTTTGACGCCGGCCTTGACGACGTCGTAATCGATACCTCCCGTCAAAATACCCTTGATTCTAGCCGTGGCCGACGGTTTGACGCTAAGCTGTTCGCTCAACTGTTCCCAGCGGTCATCAAGAAAAACCGGGCTTTTGATTTCAAGTTCTCCGCTTACACTGCCGGCAACAGCCAGCATGATCGGGCCGACGGGATATTTCTGCTTGAAGACCTCGTATTCTTCTTTCCATGAAACGATTCCTCCGTCGTAATCCGGCTTGGGTATCAGCACATTTTGAAGACCTCTTCTAACCCCCGCCTTCTGCAGACCGAGCTTCGCCGTCACGTCGATCTCTTCGATATCGTCTTCGTTGACGAAGGTGTAACCGAGCGCTTCGATATTAAGTGCCGTACCGACCTTGCTTTTGACGGAGGCACCGGCTTCCTCGATATAGGGATGCAGTTTTTTGACGCTGCCGTAGGCGCTGGCACTGGCATTGAAGAGCCGGATCGGGTACGAGAACAGGTACAAGTCAAGATGCACATCGGCATAACCATGCACGCCCGGGACGATCCACCGTCCAGAAACACCATATTCCGCCTGCATCGAAACCGAAGCGACATCACTGTCGCCGATATCCGCTTCAAAGCCGTTATGATCATCCAAAAAGATATCGGGACGATTGAGCACGGCTTTCGACTGAAAGCCGTTAAGATAGAACCGTATCCGGCCCCTGCCGTCTTGATGGTCGGAGAGTGCCGCGGTAATCGGAAGGGCATTCACGCTCTTCCATTCTTCTTTATCGGCGATACGGCCACCTTCGCAGCGATAGGGAAGCACTTTCGGCACATCGGAAGCATAGGCGAGCTGCATGTATCTGTCACCCGCGACAAAATAGTAGTCAGGGCCGTCGCGAAATGCCGCATCGATTTTGTACGTATGAAGCTGACGCTGCATGCACGCCCCGACCGAGGCCGCATCGAGCAGGTTCCCCGGCACCGCTATGTTTTTATTGTCGTACACGCCTACGACCGCTTGCGTATCGAGGTCGTATGACAAATATTTCTCGTTGTTCGCATAGAAAAAATAGGCCAACCGATCATTCTTCCCATCGATATTTCCGGCCGTACGGAGTGCAGCCGTAACGTCGTGCGAGAGCAGCACCGGCGTACCGTCGAAGACCTCCGATGCGTCCTTCCACTCTCCCGTCCGTTCGCCCGTCTGCGGATCGACCACGGCACATTGATGACCACTGAAAATGTATGCAGTTCCATCAGGCATATCCAGTGCAGCGTCCACCGGCTTTGGCAATACGATACTGATCGGCTGAAACGTAATGCCGTCCAGCGGCGAAGCCGTCGGTATATCTTTGAATTTCGTCATCTGTAACGATGCCGCAGCCAGCTCGTGCGCCGTTTTTTTGTCCAAAAACGTGAATTTCCAATGCACCGTTGCGTCCGCCGGCGTACCGTCCGACGTCAGCGACAAATCGGGAGACACCTTGACAACAGTCTCGTACGAATCTTTGGGAATATAGTAGCTTAGCGTCACACGATAGCGCTTTTCACCGATCGGCGGTGCATGCTTGACGAACGGGATAAACGCCTGCTGCATCAATGCGGAAACCTCCTTGATCTGTTCCGCCGCCTCGGACGATTCCGAACCGACATGCTGCGCCGGCGCCGTTTTGAATTGAATATCGGTACCGATCTGCAACTGCGTCGTGTCGAACAAATTGTCGATAAACAACTTCGTATCGTTCGTGTCGTAGTGCGGCAATGTCAAAACCACTTCGTTTTTAATCGTTTTGGAAGCGGAATCCAAGAGGCCAAGAGGAATCAGACTGCCGTCCGACAGTTCCAAATCCGCACGTACGACGACGCTGACGTCTTTGGTGTCGATGTTCGAAAAAAGAAACCTTCCTTTTCCGCTTGCCCGCTGCAAAAAATCGTTGGCGAAACGAATATTTTTCAAATACGGCGTATCCATGTATTTTGTCGTATTGACGTCAAGGACTGCCGTATAACGGTCACGCGGCTGCGCAGAGATATGTGCGTATACCGCACCGATCTGAGGCATGTCCGTAATTTTCTTATTCTCGGACACCGTAGCTTCCAGCGCATCGTTGACCAGACTGACGACCAAAAGGTATTCTCCGCTTGCAAGATCACCCGGCACAAGGACATCCGTGACGAAACGCTGAGAACTGCCCGTTACCGTCACCTCGGCTTGCGCAAGGGTCCTTGTGAATGGATTGTTTTTGTCCGTACTCACAAGGGTAATCGTAAACGCAATCGCGCTACCCGCTGCCGCGTTGCTTGCAAACGTCGTTTCGACACGGTAGAACACTGCATTCTTCAGCTCGACCGGATCATCCCTGTTTTTCAGTCCGACATCGGATTCTCCGACCGTCGCGAGTGTATCCGCAGCGAGCCGTCCCGCCTGCAACCTGTAGTTTTCTTTGCTTCCGCCGATCTCTTTAACACCGATATGCTCGACTTCCAAGAAACTGACATGCGCAGCCATCGCTCCCTTGTCGATCCCAATCGAATATCCTGCGCTGCTGAAGTGGAATTCGATACTGCTTGTCGACGCGCTCTGACTCGAAACGTCATCTTGCGACGAGGCCGCCGTACTGGTATCGGCTGAAGCAACACTGCTTGACGCTGCCTCGGAGACGCTAGCCGAAACCGAACTCCCCGCCGCTGCACTCGAACCGCTTGATAGCGTACTGCTTGAACTTTCCGCCGTTGTTTCCGAAGGCGAGCCTCCGCCGCCGCCGCAGCCGGCCAACGACACCATCAAAAAAACAATCACTGCATGAACGACCTTCATCACATGACCTTTTATTTTCAATTTTCATTTCGTTCGATGAGATAGATTCATGCATGCTGCCGTACAACCGATCAACCAATGAATTTTCCCACACCTGCATTCGGCAGTTTCAGCCGCTTAAATACATACTTGTCTATATCATATTCCTTTTATTTTTAATAATTTATTAAAAAACCGCCTTCTCTCTATGTACCTCACAGATCGGTGCGACATGCATTGACTCAACTTTCTGAAAACAGGCCACATGAGGAAAACTGTTTTTATCGGAGTTATTACCGCACCGCCAACCCCTTCAGAACCACGTTTTTCAAAACCGAATAAACAAACTCGACTATAATAACACTCTTCAAAATATTCGAGGACGATCATGAAACCACTTTTCCGTCTCGTCACCGCTGTTTGTATCTTCGGTTCGTTCGCCGAGGCGCAGACGTCGCGTCAGGCTCTGATGCCCAACGGCATCGTCGTACATTACGATACGCCCAAAACGGCAGAAACGTTCGCCGGTATGTTCACGGAAGGGCGCGTTTACGGAAGGCTGCGCTCGAACAACTTCTATTTTCGCTGGCGTACCGAAGACACCAAACATGCCATTCAGTACGTAGGTGCGGCAGGCGGTTCGTTCGTTTTCGACAGCGGGCGCTACCGCGGCTTCGATTTCGGTGTGGGACTGTATGCATCGCAGGCCTTTTTCGACGACGGCAACGACCCCATCGCCGCGATCAAACCGGGCAAAGACACCCTCAGCCGCTACGACTACGTCAACACCGGCACCAAAGCGATGGGCGTCATGGGCCAGGCATGGCTTCGCTACGGCGGGCGTGCGGGGTCGCTCACGTTCGGACGGCAGCTCGTCGATACTTTCTACACCAAATCCAACGACACCAAAATGATCCCCAATACCTTCGACGGACTCGTCGGCGACATCAAGGCGCTGCCGCACACCGATATCAAACTGGCCTATCTTTACGAAGAAAAGCTGCGCGACCACACCCAGGGCCATGCGCCGCTGATGTACGGCGACGCCAACAGCAGTTCGCACCTGTATCCGCAGTGGAGCGAAAACGACGACAGCGCCATGCACCGCGGCCTCACCTACACCGCGCTCAAAGCCGCCGGCAAACCGACGCATGCACCGCTGATCGTCGGTGATATCCAAAACACCTCGATCGAGCACCTCAAACTTCTGGGCGCCTTCTACGTCGTGCCCGAACTGCTCTCTCAAATCATGCTCGAAGGCCGTTACACCGTCGATCTGGGCGGTATCACCGTCACCCCGGCACTGCGCTACATCCGGCAGTTCGACCTGGGCGCGGGCGAAGTCGGCGGCGCATCGTACACCGGCAATACGACCGGCTACGACGATCCCGACAGCCTTGAAAGCCAGATGATCGGTGCGCGTCTCGTCGTCAAAACCGGCATGTACCGCTGCAACCTCGCCTACACCCACGTTTTCGACGAAGCCGACCTCGTCACCCCGTGGCGCGGTTTTCCCACCGGCGGGTACACGCGTTCGATGGGGATCTACAACTGGCGTGCGAACACGTCGAGCTACCGTTTCGAGATCAAACGCAATGCCAACGGCACGGGAATCTACAAAGACCTTTTCATCCAGGCTTCGGTACTGTACGTCGATACCGACGAAGGCAAAAAAGTGAGCTATCATATGCAAGACGAAATCTACTACTACGCGGGCTTCGTGCAAAACGTGCCGAGCCTGCCCAGCCTGCAATGGAAACTGCGCCTCGGCTTCGCGCAGTTTCTCGACCCCGATACCAGCGACTACGACTACCTCGACAGCCGTTTCGAGCTGAACTATCTGTTTTAGGAAAACACGCATGAAAACACTGCTGTTTGTCCTGTTTGCCGCACTCACGCTGCACGCGGGACAAATCACCGTCGCCGTCGCCGCCAACGTCGGCTACGCGATGGACGATCTCAAAAAGGCCTTCGAAAAAGCACATCCCCGCATTCACGTGCGCGTCATTCTCGGCGGCAGCGGCAAACTGACCGCCCAGATCCGCCGCGGTGCACCCTACGGGCTGTTTCTTGCCGCGAATATGGGCTACCCCGAAGCACTGCGCCGCAGCGGCGAGGCGATCTCCGAACCCGTCGTCTACGCCCGCGGTTCGCTGGCGCTGTTGAGCAAACGGCCGCGTGATTTCTCACGGGGCATCGATCTGCTGCTTTCTCCCGACATCCGCCGCATCGCCGTAGCCAACCCCCGTACCGCACCCTACGGCGAAGCGGCGAAAGAAGCGCTCCAAAACGCGCACCTCTTTGAAAAAGTCGCCTCCAAACTCGTCTATGCCGAATCGATCGCACAGACCGTCGCCTACACGCTGACCGCCGCCGACATCGGCATCGTCGCCGCCAGTGCGCTGCACAGCCGAAAACTTTCGCGCTTCGAACACGGCCGCCGCTGGATCGAGCTCGACCCCGCACTCTATACGCCGATCGACCAGGGCATCGTCTTGCTCAAGCCCGCACGCAACCGTGCCGACTACCGCGCATTTTACGATTTCGTTCTTGGCGAAACGGCGCGTGATATTTTCAAACGCTACGGTTATTTGCTGCCGAAAGCACGCTGACGCGCCGCCCTACTGCCCCAGACCGAAGACGTTGGAAAGTGTGTTGATGTAGTTGAAATAACCCGTGATCGCAACCGCTTCGAGTATCTGCACGTCACTCCAGCCCAGCGCTTTGAGCGCATCGATATCGGACTGCTGCATTTTGTAGTTGTCTTTTTGCGATGCACGGACGCAAAAACGCAGCAGCGCCTTCTCTTTCTCATCCGTATCGATGCTGTCGATGCCTTCGAGAATCTGTGCGATACGCGCTTCGGAAAGCCCGAGCATCTTCGCGATGCCTTTGTGGACGTCCACGCACATTTTGCAGCTGTTTTCCAGTGAAATCAGCAGTGCGATGGCTTCTTTGATCTCGTAGGAAAGCTCCGTTTCATCGAGCAAATAACGCTGCACCATGGTGTCGGTGGCGAAATAGACTTTCTCGTCGAGCGCCAGCAGCTTGAAAATATCGCCGAGGTTGCCGGTCTTTTCCATGATCGGACGGGCCTTCTCCTGAATCGCCGGACGCATCTGTTCGAATTCGGGTAGTGTGATGTATGCCATTTTTCTTCCTTTAGTCAAGATTACGATATGATTGCGAAAAAACAAGGATCAGCGATGCCAAGCCACAAACACCACGAACACCTTGAAAAGATCAAAGACCAAATCGCCGCGTCGCCGGAACTCAGCGATGCCGAAAAGAGCGACGGCGTCAAGAAGGTCGAAGAGTGGATCGCCGAAGACAAAGGCTTCGGCCTGCTCTACGACGAGCTCGTCTCCCTCTCGGCCAAGTTCGAACCGCTGCTCAAAGAACTCGGATTCGAATAACCGTCACTCCGCTTCGGCGAACCCTTCGAAGCGATGCCTTGCGAACGTCGCATGGCACTGCACGCACTTGCCGACCATCGTCCGGTAATTTTCAAGCACCTCGTTTTTGTCGCCGAACTCCGCCGCAGCAGCAAGATCGCCTGCCGCTTCGTGAAAAGAACGATCCAGTTCAATGAAAGCTTTCGGCAGCTTCGTCTTGAGTTCCGTACGCTGTGCCGCCGTAAGTTTTCGCTTGAAAATGAAACTGTTCTGAATCTGCGTCGCCGTTTCGACGATCGGTTCGTAATTTCCGCGTACCATGTTCGAAAAGATACGTTTCATTCCTTTCTCGATTTCGAGCATCTCCATCGAAAGCAATCCGCGGACTTCACCCGAAAGGGCTTCGGCACCTTGGCTTTGCGGTGCGGCATCGAGTATTCCCGCCGTCATGATGATCAATAGCGTTTTTTTCATTCAGACTCTCCGTTTTTTCGGCTTATGATAAATGCATGATATGAACGATACATGAACTACCGGTCGCGCACGCAGCGCACATAAGCCTCGTCGCAGCGGTCCTGATCGAAAAGATGCCCGTTGCCCCAATAGATCGCCCACATGTTGATCGGAAGTTTCCGGTAGACGTCCGCGCTCCAGTAGACATCGTCTTCGGCATGGGCCAAAGCGACCTCGCCGTTCGCAACTGCTTCGTGCAGCGCCTTCAGCTCCGCTTTGTGCGGCAGCCGCCAATCGTAATAACCTGCAAGCTCAAGCGAAGCGCAATACTTTTTCGCATCGCGCCAGACCCGTTCGCCCGAAGCATCACGCGCCTCGTTCTGCCACTGCAGCCTGCCCTGCGCACCGATCAGCGTCGGCCCTTCGGCCTGCCATTTTCCAAAAAGCGCCACGGCACCCAGCGATAACAAGAAGATATATTTTCCCATTGCCTTTTCCTTGCCGCTTATTGTAGCACAACCGCCGGTTCAACCATCAGACGCTATACTTTTCCAAACGAAAGAGGTGTGCGATGAAAAAAGTCTTTGGATTTCTGTTGCTTGCCGTCACACTGTTCGCCGCGGCGGC
>CAZYEW010000004.1:33434-49296 GCA_964646705.1 uncultured Sulfurimonas sp. | reverse complement strand
CGGGAATTATAGGAAAATCCGCTCCCAATGTCAAGGGGTTTTGTGCGGAATTTTCGAAATTCGCAAAATTCACTTCTTTTTTGCTGTTTTTGGCATTTTATTGATACTTTTAGAAACACCTATGCGCTCCCCCAGCCTTCAGATAAGATTTTTTGCAGCTTGTTTCTTTTTCTGATTTACTATCCGTTTGGCATACGCTTTTATAGTATCGCCATACGATATACCATAATTAAAGGAAAAAACAATGGGACTTTATGATAGAGATTATGCCCGCAGCGGTGCATCCGGTTATGCGGCGCATCGTTCGGAAACACAAATTGTCTCCTTCGTCAAAGAGACGTACAAGCTTTTTGCGGCTTCGATGCTCGCAGGTGCGGTCGGCGCTTACGTAGGTATTCCGCTGGCTGCTTCGATTCAGGGGGCCTTCTTGCCGCTTGTGATTTTGGAATTCGTTTTGATGTTCGCCATGTTCGCCGTCAAGAACAAGCCCGGTATCAACCTGCTGGTGATGTTCGCCTTTACGTTCATGACCGGTATCACGACCGCGCCTCTGCTGGCCTACACATTAAATATGGCAGGGGGTGCCGCCGTCGTCGGCAACGCCTTCGCGATGACATCGGTCATTTTCGGCGGAATGAGCTTTTTTGCCATCAAAACGACGAAAGATTTCACGGGTTACGGCAAACCGCTGATGATCGCACTGATCGTCATCGTCGTCGGTTCGCTGCTCAACGCCTTCTGGCTGCACAATCCGATGCTGATGGTCGGTATTTCCGCCGTCGTTGTCGTGCTGTTTACGATCATGATCGTCTACGATACGCAAAACATCATCCGCGGCGCCTACTCGACGCCGATCGAAGGTGCCATCGCCCTGTATCTTGACTTCTTGAACCTTTTTATCGCTCTGCTGCAGCTCTTCGGAATCTTTGGCAGTGACGAATAACGCGTCTCCCGAACTACTTCGGGTGATCGACGCCAATCTGAACCGCCTCAAAGAAGGCATCCGGGTGATCGAAGACTTCGCCCGTTACGGGCAAGATGACGCGGCACTCGCATCGCGTCTGAAAACTCTGCGTCACCGAAGCCGTATCGATGCACTTTCGGCGCTGCTGCATTCACGCGACAGTGAAAACGACGTACTGCGCCCTACGATGCCTTCGGAATTGCAACGTGAAAGCATCGGCGATATTCTGGCAGCCAACTACAAACGCGCCCAGGAATCCGCCCGTGTACTCGAAGAGATGTACAAAATGATCGACCCCCGCCTTTCCGAAACCTTCAAGCAGACCCGCTACGAACTCTACACTCTCGAAAAAGAACACCTGCTCAGTTTTGAATAAACACGACCTCGAATTCCAGCGCATCCAGAGGATACGCGCTCATTAACGCTTTGGTCTCTTTATATCCTAAAACATTGCGATTACCGCTGACACCGCTTCGCTTGATATAGCGAAACATTTCGCGCGTCTCCTCGAAGGCCAAAGCATAATGTACGGTTTCACATGCCGCCCCGAAAAACCGCTTCCCCAAATCACATACTGACGATGCATCGCGCAACAACGGAGGGAGGTTTGCCGTCTCAAACAGCGTCTTAAACGTGCCGGCGGTAAAAATTGCCAACGAAACCGGTACCTGAAGCGAGCGGATCAATCCAAACGTGTGTGCAAGATCGGGCGACCATTGCAACGCCGATGCCGAAACGACCCTTTCGAAATCGTACAAACGCAGGTACTCGTAAAGTTCCGGATTGTCGAAATCGCCGTAAATACATTCGACACCTTCGGGTTTGGGATGCAGCTCCAGCATCCGCGGAGCGAAATCGACCCCGATGAAATGCCGCAGCGGCCAATCGATCTTGTCGTAGATCGCGCCGCGTCCGCAACCGATATCAAGCAGCGAGGACGGTCGGTCAGGCAGTCGCGAAACGAGCCGCTCGGCGACCTTTTCCTGGATGACGTTATGTCGGCCGTAATGCTCGGCATAACGGGAAAATTCACGTGAAATGCTCATCGGCGATTGATCAGCAGCGACACGATGAAAAGCACCAGCACGCACAACACGATCGTCGCACCGCTTGGCAATGAAAATGCATAGGAAAGCATCATCCCGGCAACGACCGAAAAGAGTGCGAAAACGACCGACAAGGCAACCGTCCGGATGAATCCAAGCCGATAGCGCAGCGCCGCCACCGTCGGAATGACCATCAGGGCCCCGATCAGCAACGTGCCGACGATCCGTATCGAAAGCGCGATAATCACCGCGACGACGCTGACCATCATAAAATTGATAAAAGTGACGGGAATACCGCTGGTACGGGCCACTTCTTCGTCGAAAGCGATGAAATAAAGCTCTTTATAATAATAGACCATCAATCCCAGTGCCGGAATACCGATACCGAGCACCAGCCAAACTTCCTCGGAGGAAACCGAAAGAATCGAACCGAAAAGGTAGCTGAACAGCGAACTGTTGAACGCACCCGCCAGTGAAACGATCACGACCGCCAATGCCAGTGAGCCCGAAAGAAAAATAGCCAGGACCGCATCGGAATAGAGGTGGAAAAAGCTGCGGAGGTACTCGATGACCCAGGCACTGACGAGTGCCGCCGCCACCGCGGCCCATACCGGTGCGGCTCCCGTAAGGATCCCGACCGCCACGCCGACGAGTGCAGAATGCGCCAATGTCTCGGTGAGCAGCGCATATCGCCGAAGCACCACGAAGGCACCGCTCACCGACGCCAGCAGGGCGATCATGATGCCTGCCGCGAAGGCATGACGCATAAAATCGAAAGCGAACATCTCCGTCATCGTCAGTGCCTGTGATGATTGCTGCGCAGGTGCGCATCGACGCCGTAAAGCTCGCTGATGCTGCTGCAGCTGATCAGTGCTTTTGGATCGTCACAAGTGGAGACCGTACGATTGACGGTAAAGAGGCGGTCGATATCGTCGACGATCACGCCGACATCGTGCGTGATAAACAAAACGGTCAGCCGCTCGGTGCGATGGAGTTCGCGCAGCAGCGCATAGAAACGCTGCTGCGAATGCGGATCGACCCCGGTATTCGGCTCATCGAGAATCAGTACCGACGGTTCGGACGCCAGCGCACGGGCAATCATCACCCGCTGGCGCTGTCCGCCCGACAACTCTCCGATCAAACGATCGCGCAGCGCAAGCACTTCCATCTTGCGCATCGCCGCCTCAACTGCCTCACGGTCATCCGGTCGCCACCGCTTCGTCCAGTCCAGCCGGGCGATACGCCCCATCCGCACGATCTCTTCGACCGTACCGGGAAACGACCGGTCCATCTGTGCCGCCTGCTGCGGCACGTAGCCGACCCTCTCCCAATGCCGAAACGCTCCAAGCGGCGTCCCGAAAATACGAATCGTACCTTCCGTCGGGCGCTGCAATCCCAGAAGCAAGCGAATCAACGTCGTTTTCCCGCCGCCGTTTGGGCCGATGAACGCGCAGTACTCGCCGGGTGCAATGTGCAACGAAACGTTTTCAAGAATCGTCTGCCCTCCAGCCCGATAGAACAGATGGCGGACATCGAACACCGGCGCCGAAAACGTCATCGACACTCCATTGCATCGTGCAGCTTCAGCAAGTTCACGTTCATCAGATGGAAATAATCCGCACCGATTTCATCGGCCGTAATATTCGCAAGCGGCTGAAGCACATCGACTCGTACTTCTGCCTCTTTGGCAAGGGTGCGCATCAGCTTGTCACTGACGAACGCTTCGTAAAAGACGGTATGTATCCCCTTGCTTTTCACCAGTTTGCTCAACGCGGCCATCGTCGCCGCATCGGGCATGCGGTCGGATGAAAGCCCGCTGAGCGCTTCGACATGAAATCCGTAACGGTGCGCCAGATAGCCGAATGCGTTATGTCCGACGACGATCGTATCGAGTCGGCAGTCCGAAAGACGTTTTCGATAGAGCGCATCGAGTACGTCGAGGCGTTCTTCGTAGACGGCAGCCCGACGTTTCAAAACGGCCGGATCCAGATGCAGCCTGTCGGAGAAAAGTGCCGCCATCGCCTCGACCAGACGTTTCATGTTGGCGATATCGAGCCAATAATGCGGATCGTACGCCCCGTGCTCATGTTCCTCGTGATGATCGGCATGCTCTGCCGCCTTTTCAAGCACGACGAAACGGCTCATGTCGACGGCATTGGCAAACGACGAAAACCGCTGTGCCCAGGGCTCGAGTCCTGCCCCGCTGTAAAGAAAAAGGCGACTCCGCTCGACCCGCGCCATATCTTTGGGAGACGGCTCGAAGGTGTGCACGTCGCGTCCGAAAGGCACGAGCATCTGGACCTCCGCCTCGTCGGTAAGAAGATGGCGGGCGATATCGTAGAGTGCATACGTGCTTACGATCACGTCGGCACGGCCGCTGCGCGGAAGGGGTTTCTGCCCGAAATAGACAACCGCTGCAATCAGCAAAATCGTCAAAATCAGCAGTACGGAAAGCGCTTTTTTCAATAATATCCTTACCTGTTTTATACAAGAATTATACCGCATCTTCATATTGCGTGCGATTTTCGCTATAATTCGCCACTTTGATTATGAAACCTCAAGGATTTCGATGACTTCCATTTTATTGATCGTGCAGTTCGTCCTGGTCATTTTGCTGACGATCGCCGTCTTGCTGCAAAAAAGTTCCAGCATCGGCCTCGGTGCCTACAGCGGCTCGAACGAGTCGGTTTTCGGGGCCAAAGGTCCCGGCAGCTTTCTGGCGAAAACGACTTTCTTCCTCGGTTTTCTGTTCGTGACGAACACCATCGCGCTGGGTTATTTCTATGCCCAGGCGGCCAACAAGTCGGTCGTCGACAACATCGATACCGCCCCGGTAACCGCCCCGGCACCGGCCGTCGACACCGACGCCGCCACCGCGCCTTTCGTTCCGACTGCCGACACCAACGCAACCGCCAAATAGCCGAACACACCGATGCGGCGTATTGCAGCGGCGCTCGCCATGCCCGCCCTGCTTTGGGCGCAGGCACATATTTTCGTTTTCCATCGCTTCGGCGACGCCCGCCACCCGACGACGAACACTTCTATTCCAACCCTCAAAGCCGAATTCGATTATCTCAAACAAAACGGCTACGAAGTCGTCACGCTTTCACGCATTGCCCGCGCATTGCAACGCGGGGAAGAACCCGACGACCGATGGGTCGCGTTGACCATCGACGACGGTTACCGCAGCTTCTACGACAACGCCCTGCCACTTTTTAAAACATACCGTTATCCTTTCACCCTTTTCGTCTATACCGAGGCAAGCGAAAAAGGCTACGGCGACTTCATGAGCTGGGAACAACTTGCCGAAGCCGCAAAGTACGGAGAAATCGGCCTGCATGGAGACGGACATCTTCATGAAGTTTCGGAGTCGAACGAGACCCTTGCAGCAGACACCGCCCGAGGCATCGCCCTGATCCGAAAACACCTCGGTATAACACCCCGTTATTACGCCTACCCGTACGGTGAATACGACACGCGCGTCAGAAGCCTGATCCAATCGTTCGGCTTCGATCTCGTGCTCAATCAAAACAGCGGCGCCGTCGATGCTTCGAGCGACCCGCACAACCTTGACCGTATCGCCCTCACCGGAAAAAACCTTATTCAAAACAAATTGCGCATCGGCCGCTTCGACGCGCAATGGATTTGTCCGACGAAATGGCCCAAGGATGGCAGATTAAAAGAAATTCACGCTAAAATTGCAACGACATCGAATACGGCGCAGCTCTACGTCAGCGGCTACGGCTGGCGGCGTGTCGCCGTGCGCGAAGGCGAGATCCGCGAAAAGCTCGACCTTCCGCTCAAGAAACGTCGTACGCGCCTTTTTCTCAAAGTCGCGAACCGGCAAAACGGAATTATTTTGGTAAAGGAATGAAACATGCTTGACGAAATTTTCGAAAACTGTGAAATGGATATGGAAGGTGCGATCGAGCACATGCAAAACCAATTCAAAACGATTCGCACCGGCAAAGTCACCACGTCGGTGCTCGACGGCATCAAAGTCGACTACTACGGTGCGCCGACGCCGCTGTCGCAAGTGGCGACCGTCCTGGCGACGGATGCGACGACGATCACGGTCAGCCCCTGGGAAAAACCGCTGCTCGGCGACATCGAAAGTGCCATCGCGAAGGCCAATATCGGCGTCAACCCCAACAACGACGGCGAACAGATCAAGCTCTTTTTCCCGCCGATGACGGTCGAACAGCGCCAGGAAAACGTCAAAAAACTCAAAAAAATGGGTGAAGATGCCAAAATCGCCATCCGCAACGACCGCCGAAAAGCCAACGATGCGATCAAGAAACTCGAAAAAGACAAAGAAATCACCGAAGACGACGCCAAGCGCGCCCTCGATACGATTCAAAAAACGACCGACAAGATGGTTGCCAAAGTCGACGATATTATCAAGAAAAAAGAACAGGACATCATGACCGTCTGAGCACGGTCGCGCAAGGAAACTTCATGGACATCAAACAGATCTACCTCGACGCCGACGCCATGCTCGAAGGCCACTTCAAGCTCAGTTCGGGCAACCATTCGGCCTTTTACCTGCAATCGGCGAAGGTACTCGAAAACCCTAAAACCGCCGCATTGCTCGCCGGCGAACTCGCCGCACAAATCCGTAACGACGGCGTCGAAATCGATACCGTCTGCGCGCCGGCTATCGGCGGGCTTGTCGCCGGCTTCGCGCTGGCACAGGCACTGGACGCACGCTATATCTTTACCGAACGCGTCAACGGCGCCATGACGCTGCGCCGCGGCTTCGACGTGAAGCAGGGCGAAAAAATTCTTATCTGCGAGGATATTATCACCACCGGAGGCTCGGCGATGGAAGCTGCCGCGGCAGTCGAATCACTCGGTGCGCAGGTCGTCGCATTCGCCGCCCTTGCCAACCGCGGTTTCTGCCGGCGTACCGACAGCGACCTTGTCGCCAAACCCGAATGCCGTCTGCCTGACGACCTGCCGTTTTATGCACTGGCGGACTTCGATTTCGAAATGTACGCTCCCGAAGAGTGCCCGATGTGCGCCGCGGGCAGCGAGGCCGTCAAACCCGGCTCACGCGGCAACTGACGCTTTTTCTTTTTCTTCGGCCGCTTTCGCGGCACTTTTTCACATCACCAGCAGTGTCGGCACGATCAGCGGATACTTTTTCATCTTGCGGTAAATATGCTTGCGCACAACCTGGCGCAGGTCGTTTTCCATTACTTTGGGGTTATCGATGATGCCCGGTTTCATATTAAGCAAGAACTGCTCCAGTACGTCTTCCATTTCCTGAGCGAACGCGCGGTCCTGCTTGTCGGGTACCAGGCCGAAACTCGTTACCTTGGGTTTGGAAATGAGGTGTGAATCGGCTTTGCTTACCTGAGCGACGATAATCACGAGCCCTTCGGTCGCCATCTTCTGACGGTCGATGACGATATCGTCCTCGATGAGATTGTTGCTCTGATTGTCGATGTAGGTCTTGCCGGATTTAACCGTCTTGACCTTGCGCATATATTTGGGCGAAACTTCGACACACTCGCCGTCACTCATCAAATAGATATTGCGTTCGGGAATGCCGCAGGCCATGCCCGTCTCTTTGTGGCGCATGACATGGTTGTATTCGCCGTGTACGGGGAGAAAGAACTTCGGCTGCACCAGCCGAATCATCAGTTTCTGTTCTTCGCTGCTCGCGTGACCCGAAACGTGCAGGTCACGGTCGCGTGCAACTTTGGCGCCGGCACGTTCGAGGTGGTTGAGCATTTGCGAAATCGAGCCTTCGTTCCCCGGAATCGCCCGCGACGAAAGAATGATGAGATCGCCCGGTTTGATCTTGATGTGGCGGTGTTCGCCGATGGCGGTACGAAACAGCGCCGAGTTCGGTTCTCCCTGCGAACCGGTCGTCACGATCAGCACTTCACGGTCGTTCATCCGGCCGACATCGTCCGCATCGACAAAGATGTTTTTGGGCAGCTTGATATACTCGTACTGCATCGCCACTTCGAGGTTGCGTTCCATCGAACGCCCGATAACGCAGACTTTGCGGCCGTATTTGATCCCTGCCTGGATCGCCTGGTAGACACGGTGAATGTTCGAACTGAACGTCGAAAGGATAATCCGGCCTTTCGTTTTGGCAAACACCCGATCGAGCGCGGGAGCGACGGCCAGCTCACTCGGCGTAACTTCTTTGTTATAGGAATTCGTCGAGTCCGAAAGCAGTGCCAATACACCTTGTTCGCCGTAATGGGCCAGCCGGTGAAGATCCGCCGGATAGCCGTCGACGGGGGTATGGTCGATTTTGAAATCGCCCGTATGAATGATCGTCCCCGCATCGGTCGTAATCGCCAGCGACGAACTGTCGATGATCGAGTGCGTCATATGGATCCACTCGATGTCGAAATCGTTTCCGATGCGATAGACTTTACGTTTTTCGATCGGGCGGAAATAGCGGCGGAACTCTTTAAGGTGATGCTCGTCGAACTTGTTGCCGATCATCGCCAAAGGCAGTGCCGTACCGTAAATAGGAAACTGCATCTCTTTGAACAGGTACGGAACGGCACCGATATGGTCCTCGTGTGCGTGCGTAATAATGACACCGACGATTTTATGCTTGATTTCACGCAAATAAGTGAAGTCGGGTACGAGAATATCGACACCGTGCATCTCCTCGTCGGGAAAGCTCATTCCCACGTCGATAAGAATCGCTTCGTTCTCGGTCTCCATAACCATGATATTTCCGCCGATCTCACCCAAACCGCCCAGCGGGGTGATACGGATCTTGGCTTTGTTGTCTACATCGATCTTGCGGGCGGGATTGTTGCGTTCTTTTTGCAGCTCGTCGTTACGGCGGGCGCATTCGAGCAGATCCATCGACGTCGGTGCCGGTGCGTTTCTGCGACGGTTGCGGTTGCGATTGCCTCCGCTTTTGCCGCGATTTTGCTGAGAACGGTTCTGTGATCCGCGGTTATTACGGTTGTCGTTCTTGCTTTCGCCCTCTTTGGGCTTGCGATTGGGATTTCGTCCGCGATTGTTGCGGTTTTGCGGGCGTCTTCGGCGCTGCTCGCCGCCCTCTTTGGCCGGCGTTCCCGGCTTCGTTTCGGCGTTTTTGTTCTCCGCTGCCGCGGCGGGTTTCGTATTTTCTGTCATCCTAACTCCTAAAATCGGCGCGGCACACGAAGTGCGCGCTGTGTTAATGTAATAATCGATAGAGTTGGTGATAGTCAGCGGTCGCAACCTGATGAGGACGAATCGAAGGCGTATAGCCGCATGAGGAAATAGCGGATAAAACGGCTTCTTTACCGTAGCGTGCGGAGAGATTTTTCGCCAGCGTCTTGCGGGGCTGGGCGAATGCCGTTTTGAGCATTCGCTCGAACCCTTCGTCGACGCGGTGTGCCGTTTTTTTCATACGCAAAACGGCCGACTCGACTTTCGGCGGCGGCATGAAGGCCTCCGGCGGAACGTGTACAACGATGTCCACCTCCGCAACGCTCTGCGCAATGACGCCGAGCGCTCCGAACGCCTTCTCTCCAGGTGATGCGGAGAATTTCTCCGCCACTTCACGCTGTACCATGACAAGCAAAAATTCGCAATGCGGATCGGCCAGCGCCCGGAGGATGATGTTCGTCGCGATATAATAGGGCAGATTCGCCACAAGATCGTACGGAACATCGAGCAGGGTCCCCCGCCAGCGTTCCAACACGTCACCGCAGTGAAGCGTCAGACGCCGCGAAGCGATCGCCTCATCGAAAATTTCGTTCAGGTGCTTGCACAGGTCGGTATCGACCTCAAAAGCTTCGACACTTTTGACATCAACTAAAAATTTAGTCAAATCACCTAAGCCAGGCCCGATTTCGGCGACGGTTCGGTCGCTTTCGGGCATCGCTTCGACGATTTGGCGCACAACGCTTTCGTCTTTGAGAAAATTCTGTCCGAACTTCTTTTTGGCTACGACATTGTCCATCGCCGATTATACATCATCTTTGATTAATTTTTCTATTCAACGACACCGAACCGCCTACATCAGCCCGCGCAGCATCAAATACCAATACATCGGTTCGAGCATATACAAGTCGAACGCCCACCACATCCAGCGCGGCTTTTGCGGAGCCAGAAACGGGATTGTCGGCGCCAGTCCGTCGTAGTTGAATTCGGCCATGATAATCTCGCCGTAGCGTATTTTAAGCGGGCAGACCGTGTAGCCGTCGAACTTTTTCACGGGCTTTTTCCCCTGCATCACCGCGATCAGATTATCTTGGATCACGGGTGCGTGATGGCGTGCGCTGCCGCCCGTTTTGCCCAGCGGGATACCGCAGACGTCGCCGATACCGAACACGTTGGGATAGCGGCGATGCTGTAAGGTATAGCGATCGACCTCGAGGTAGCCTTTCGCATTGCCTTTTTGCCAGGCGAGCGGCGATTCGGCCACGGCTTTGGGCGCACCCATCGGCGCGACGACGTGCAGAAAGTCGTAACCGATTTCGACCCGCTCTTTCTTCGTGACCGTATCGTACATATCGAGATCGGAATCATATGCACCCTGCACCTCGTAGGTGTGTTCGAAGGTCGCGATTTTTTTCCCGATATCGACGGCGACAAGGTTGTGACCGAACTTGTTGGTGATTTTGTCGTAGCGCTTTTGTGCCGCGGCAAGGGATTTGGCAATCGGTTCAAGACTGAAAAGCTTTTGGGAAGCCGTCGCGAAAATATAATCGGCGCCCAGGCCCTCTTTTTTGAGATAGTCGGCACTGAGATAGAGAATCTTCTGCGGGGCCCCGCCGCATTTGATCGCACCCGCAGGCTGGGTGTAAAGCACGGTCGGACGGCCGTGTTTGGCAGCGTATTTGACATCGTTGAACCAGCCCCACGTGATCGGCCCGCCCTCGGCGGTTCCCGCCTCGAAATCGTTAAGATAGACGCTCGCGATGCCGTTTTTGCCGATGGCCTCTTTCGTCAGCCCTTCAATCGCTTCCCAGTGCGGTTCGATGCCCGTCGCGACAACCAGATAGTCGTAGACGACCTCCTCGCCGCCGCGGGTTTTGACACGATTGCGATCGGGGTCGAACACGGTCGCTTCATCTTTGATCCAGCGCACGTCGTCGGGAATGAAATCTTTGTTAGGACGCACGATATCGGCAGGCGTATAAAGGCCCGCCGCGATGAAAATCTGCCCGGGCTGATAAAGATGCGTTTCGTTCGGTGCGATAATCGTGATATCGGGATTGCGGATCGCCCGATGCAGGCGCGCCAGGGCCATAATGGCCCCAGACCCGCCTCCGACGATGACGATTTTCCCTTTCACGTCCACCGCCTCGGCTTCGGTCAAAGTACCGCTTCCCGCCGAAGCGACCACACCTGCCGCGATCGGGGAAATCCCCATCAGTTTCAGTGCGTCGCGTCGTGACAGCTTCGATTCGTTTTCGTTTTCCGAGCGCATCCTGTCGTCCTCCCCTTCAAGTGCTTTTCAAAAGTATAACCGCCTCACGGTCAATGCATCTCCAACCGATGGATTTTTCGACGCTATCGTGCTTCGGGCTGCCAGTCGATCACGCCGAAGGTATCGACGACGTAATCGATATCTTTGTCGCCGCGCCCCGAAAGATTGACCAAAATCGCATCGTGCGGTTTTTCTTTGGCGAGTTTCATCGCGTAGGCGATCGCGTGCGAACTCTCCAGCGCGGGGATGATGCCCTCCGTCTGGCTGATGGCGTAAAACGCCTGCACCGTCTCTTCGTCGGTCGCCCCGCGTACGTGCACCCTGCCGATATCGTGCAAATAGGCGTGTTCGGGGCCGACCCCCGGATAATCCAGTCCGCTGGCGATGGAATGCACGGGGGCAGGTTCACCCTCGTCCGTTTGCAGCAAAATCGACTTGAATCCGTGCAGTACGCCTTCTTTGCCGTATTCGAGTGTTGCCGCGTGATCGCCCAGCCGCGTGCTCTTGCCCAGCGGTTCGACGGCGTAAAGTTCGACCGCATCGTCGATGAAGCCGCTGAAAATTCCCATCGCATTGCTGCCGCCGCCGACGCAGGCCACGACGTGATCGGGCAGTGCGCCGTCGGTCATCTCGGCAAACTGTTCACGCGCTTCGAGCCCTACGACGCTCTGAAAATCGCGGACCATCATCGGGAACGGATGCGGCCCCACGACCGAACCGATGGCGTACATCGCGGTGTCGAGCTGGGACAGATAGGCTTCGAACGCCGAATCCACCGCTTCTTTGAGGGTTCTGAGCCCGTGCGTCGCCGGAACGACGTTCGCTCCGAGAATTTTCATACGCACGACGTTGGGATGTTCTTTTTTGATATCGACTTCGCCCATATGAATTTCGCATTCAAGCCCGAAATAGGCACATGCCGTCGCCAGCGCCACCCCGTGCTGACCGGCACCCGTTTCGGCGATGAGCTTGGTCTTGCCCATGCTTTTTGCCAGCAGGGCCTCGGCCATGCAGTGGTTGAGCTTGTGGGCCCCCGTGTGGTTGAGGTCCTCGCGCTTGAAATAGATCTGGCCCCCGCCGACGGCCTCGCTCAGACGTTTGGCGTGGTACACCGGCGTGGGACGCCCCTGATAGTGCTTGCGAATACGCCGCAGCTCCGCCATGAACGCATGCGATTTGCGCAGTTTCAGATAGGCTTCGGTGATACGTTCGAATTCGTCGACGAGCTGCGGCGGCAGAAACGCGCCGCCGTATTTTCCGAAATAGCCGTTTTCGTCGGGCTGGGATTTGAGGTACTCGTGTTTTTTCATGGATCGCTCCTTGGCATGAGGTGAAAAAGTCTATAACGAAACGGTTTAAAATTTCGACGGTATCCGGCAGGATTTGGATCGATTGGTGCAGCAAACCTTTGCACAAAACCGTCGATCGCCATGATTTTGTAAGAAAAGGATTACAGACAAAATAATTCAAAATATCATATAATGTGCATCACAACTCTAAAAAGGGGCTTTTACTATGGTATCACGCAGAATACTTATCGTCGATGACGTCGAATTCAATCTCGAATTCGAAAATCAGGTCATTGAATCGTTTATGGAGGAAAAAAACATTCAGATCGACGTCGATGTCGCCAGTTCCGTCGAAGAAGCACTCGACAAAATCGAAGAAAACGATCCCTACGATGCGATGATCGTCGACATGAATCTTCCCGACGGCTCGGGTATCGATATCGCCAAAGCGGCACTTCGTAAAAGCGAATCGACCCGCATTGCCGCACTGACGATCTACCCGAACAAATACGAGAACGAACGCGTATTTTTCGATCTGTTTCTGAAAAAGCCCATCATGCCGAGCGCCTACAAACAGAATTTCGCGCATCTGCTGCGGCTCTGAAACGGCAGCACGATATGCAGAACGTTTCACCGCTCTCTGCATCAGACACCCCCGGACTGCAGGAATGTCTGAGCGATATGACGGCAACGATTGCGGATCACGGTATTCAAAAGAATTTCCAGCTTCTTTTTCTCGACCTGAACATTCCGTCACATATTCTCAAAACCTCCGAGCTGCACCTCGACAACGAACTGACGGCAAAAATCCGCCGTCGCCTCCGGCTGCTGCTGGGCGAAGAAGACCGTCTTTACCAGGCCAAAAACGGCGGCTATGCCGTTTTGCACTACCCGATTTTCAAAACGAAAGAGCGCTTTTTCGCCGAACGCATCGTCCACGCGTTTTCCGAACCTTGTGAACTTGACGGCGAAATCTTCTATATCGACATTTCCATCGGCATCGCACGCTATCCGTTCGATGCCGAAGACGCGCAAACCCTTCTCGATATCGCTTACGAATCGATGAAGCAAATCGAAACGGAAGGAAAGAACCTTATCGGGCTGCCGCATATTATCCACAGCGGCGATACCGAAATTGAACGCACGAAAATCATGAAAGCGCTTCCCGAGGCCATCGAGCGGGGCGATATTCGTTTCGTCTATCAGCCCCAGTACTCTTATGCGCGCGGCCGATTCGTCGGAGCCGAAATGCTTGCGCGCTGGGAACACGACGAATACGGGGTTATCTCTCCCGCCGTCTTCATCCCTCTGGCCGAACAAAGCGGAATGATCGGCCCGCTGACCGTTCGGGCACTGACCGAAGCTTCCGCAGCGTTTAAGCATCTCGAAAAATACGGACATCGGGACTTTTCCCTCTCGGTCAACATCTCTCCCGTATTTCTGACCAACGGAAATTTCCGCGAAACCGTCAGTTTTCTGCTCGAACGCTACGATCTGAAGCGTTACGAACTTCATTTTGAAATCACCGAAGAGTTTCTGCTGCAAAACAGCAAGATGCTCGACGAAACGTTGCAATACCTGCGCGACCGGCATATTCGCATCGAACTTGACGATTTCGGCACCGGATACACGTCGCTGCAGCATCTCGTTCGGCTTCCCATCGATATCATCAAAGCCGACCGTTCTTTCGTCGCGGGGATCGCAACGGACGACAAAAAGCTCGCACTGCTTCGCGCCATTGTCGATCTTGGCCGTGCGCTGAATATGGAAATCGTCGCCGAAGGCATCGAATACGGCACGGACGATGCCGTACTGCGCACGTTCGGCGATATTGTCGCCCAAGGCTATCTTTACGGAAAACCCGTCACCCTCGACGAACTCGTCGAAAAGATTTCCGGATAAAAGCCATGCACATGCCCCTTTCCCGTCAGATTTCCCTTACAGAAATTTTTCTGCATAATGTACTATACTTACAAAATATCAAGGCCTGCGAACCCGCAAAACCCGCAAAAAGGAAAGACGATGCAGTATGCAATTCTGGCGAAAAACGCTGACATAGACAATCTGCCTTTCCGGCCGACCTTTGCCGTCGGTTTTTACCGCGCAGGAGAAGAAGAAGCGTTTCATGCCTTTTGCCAGGCCCTGAAAACACGTTTCGAAGACCTTGAAATTCTTGGATGCAGCAGCGAAAGCACGATCTACGGGACCTCATCCTCGCATGAAATTTCCCAGGATCGTTCGTTTGGCCTTTTGTGTCTGGATATGGCGAAAGATGCCTGCAGCATTACTTACGAAGCCGAAATATCTGCCGTCGATACGAACCGGCCGTCCCGGAAGGCGGTTGTCCTCTTCGCTTCGCTCTACCACAAAAAGCTTGAAGCAATGATCGCAAAACTGCAATCCGATAAAGCCAGGCCGGTTTTCGGGGCGATTGCCGCATCGGCGGGCGACGACACGGCGCCGAGCATCTATCACGACGGTACCTTTTACCCGCAGGGGCTATTGGCATGGGAGATAGACACCTCGTCTTACGAAGTCGGCGGCTTTTCTTTGTACGACTTCGATCCGGTCGGCTTCGAGCTGGAAATTACGGAAGCTGAAAAAAGCACGATCATCGAGATCGAAAACAAACCGGCGCTGGATATGATCGAAGACATGATCGGACCATTGACACAGGAAAGTATCACATCCTACGACCATCCCTTTTTCCTCCGACGCAAGAACAGAGAACTCGCCGCGGCGGGAATTCCGCTGGCGTCCATCTATGCCGTTGACAGGAAGCGCCGCTCAATCACGCTGCATCGGGAAGTTTCCGTCGGCGACAAACTTCGTCTTGCCGTCCCATTCAGCCGTGAAAAACAAGAACATACGCTAAATGCTTTCCGACGGTATCGTGACAAAAACGGCATCGCCCTGCTTTTCGTCTGCGTCGCCTACAAAGGCCACTGGGACGATATGGAACCGATCTACCTGACACATATCGCCCGTTCGCTGAAGCAGCCGTTCCTCGGTTTTCATACCTTCGGCGAAATCGGACCGCTTGGCAAAAATGCCCCGGCAATTTTGCACAATCAGACCCTCACGCTTCTGAATATCACGGAGAAGGCCCAATGAAAGAACTGCTGCATCATGACCGTGAAACCATCGTTCGACG
>CAZYEW010000004.1:21368-33334 GCA_964646705.1 uncultured Sulfurimonas sp. | reverse complement strand
GAGAAGGCCCAATGAAAGAACTGCTGCATCATGACCGTGAAACCATCGTTCGACGGCTCTGTAAACGTTTCGATCTGGAACAGAGTGCGGCGGAGGGTGTCGTCGCCAAACTGCAGCAAGCGATCTTCGAAGGGGATGAAAGCATCTTCTTCGACCTGAAGTACCTCGTTCATTTTCGAAACGATCCCGATTTTTCCGAAGCTATCGTCCATTGTGCGACGGAAACGTTTTCTCTGCTTTCGGCACAAGAAGCCTACCGGCCCTACCACCGGCAGCTGATCGACTTCTATTTCCGTTTTTACAAAACCATCTTTATCGATCGCTGCCGGTATGCCAAAAAAATCGAAAAACGCAGCGACACCGTACAGCGCATTCTCAAGCACATGAGCGAAGAGATGAACCAGATCCTCGACACCCAGCAGCTGATGATCGCCAATATCTCGCATGAAATGCGTACGGCGCTCAATGCCATCGTCGGCTACCTTTCGATGATCGAAGACAAGCATACGCTCAGCGGCGAAGAAGAAGGCTTTCTCACCAAGGCGCTGCATGCTTCTTCGACACTGCAGGCGCTGGTATCCGATATTCTCGA
This sequence comes from uncultured Sulfurimonas sp., assembly GCA_964646705.1. GTDB lineage: Bacteria > Campylobacterota > Campylobacteria > Campylobacterales > Sulfurimonadaceae > Thiomicrolovo. The sequence goes on along the minus strand of CAZYEW010000004.1, from coordinate 32,742 downwards.
CATCACCAAAATCAATTCCGACCAGCTCGAAATCAACGAAGAAACGTTTTGGATGGACGATATGCTCGCCAAATGCATCGACGGCATTTCGCTGGAGCTTGGGAAAAAACATCAAATTGATTTTATAACGGATCTTGACCTCTTCCCTTTCAAAGTACACGGTGACCGTCAGCACATCATGGAAATTCTCACCAATTTGCTGAGCAATGCCATCAAATACACCGACAAAGGCTATATCTGCCTGCGTTTGACCCGAAAACGGATAGCAAACGGAAAAATAGAAGCCCGATTTCAGGTCGAAGATACCGGCATCGGTATGACCGAAGAGCAGATACGGCAAATTTTCGACCCGTTCAGCCGCTTCAAAACCGACAGAAAAGGGATCGGGCTGGGCCTGCATATCACTTCGAAGCTTGCTCAGAAACTTGGCGGAAAACTGAAAGCCAGAAGCACGTTCGGCGTGGGAAGCACGTTTGAATTCACCCTGATGCTGGGAGAAGACCCCCAAGCCGTCGATCTGTCAGGAAAACGGCTGTGCTTCTTCTGCAGCCGTTCGGACACCCTTTCGGCCGAACGCAAAAAAAAAGAATTGCTCAACAGCCTGGGCGCATCGGTGGCTTCTTACGACACGGAAGAAGAGTTCATCAACTATCTGCTCACTGCCGAAACGGATATTCCCGATCTGATCTCCGTTGCCGCCGACCGGGAAGGCTATGCCAAATTCGACGCGCTCATCAACTACCTTAAAACCCTGCCGCGTTTCAAACGAACCTACTTTATCGCCGAAATGACCGAGGGCGTGGTTTCATTGCGCTATTTCGACAAAATCTACGACTACTTCGTCCCTCTCGTCCCGCTGATTCAGTCACTTGAAAATCTGTACCGCGACAGTGAAAAAGAGGTCAGTGAAGCACACAATTTCCAGATACTTGTCGTCGACGATATCGAAACGAATCTCGAAATTTTCAATATGTTCGTCTCCCAACGCTATCCCGATGCCACCATCGACCTTGCCGGCGGCGGACACGAGGCTATCGGCATGTACAAAGCAAAAGTCTACGATATCGTCTTTCTCGATCTGAAAATGCCCGGCCTCGACGGCTATGAGGTCCTCAAACGTTTTGAGAGCATCCGACCGCTGCCGACGGTTTACGCGCTGACGGCCGATGTCTACAAATCGACTTACGAGAAAGTGATGGAAGCAGGTTTTAGCGGCTTGCTGGAAAAACCGCTTCAGGTAGACGTTCTTTTTGAAACCATCGACAAGGAAATTCATGCAAAAAATTATTGACCAAACGGAAAAAACGGCACGCAACTATTTCAGTTCGTTCGGATTTGCCGAAGAACAGATCTCCGCCCTGATCGCAACGGGGAAAAAGGATCTTCAAGACAAACTTTCCGAACTTGAAACGCTGCTCGACGCTCCGGAAACGACGACCGAGGAGCTCAACAGCGTCCTTCATGCACTCAAAGGCCTGCTGTTCCAGCTCGGTAACAAAGAAGTCGGCGAACAGATCAACGAAATTCGTTCACGGCTCGACGACCAAGCGGTGTTGGACGAAATTCGAAAAATTCTTCTGTCGTAATCCGATTTTCCGCATTTGTAAGAATCGGACTACGTAAAAATAATAAAAAAATGCCTATACTTTCATGCTGAAAGGAGCTTTCCAAATGAAAAGAATCATCATTTTGTTGTGCCTGATGCTGTCATGGACGGCAGCATATGCCATCAACATCACCAACCTGTCCGAAGCCGTCGACGTCGCGGGCAAGCAGCGGATGTACACCCAGCGCATGCTCAAAGACTACGCCATGATCGGCATGGAAAACCGTTTCGGGAATCCGGAAAAAGATCTCAAAACGACGATGAAGAACTTTGAAGAGCATCTCGATGCCCTCCTTGCCTTCAACAAAGACCCGGCCACGGAAGCAAGCCTGAAAAAAGTCAAGCAAATGTGGAAACCGATCAAACGTTCACTTCGCAAGCATCCCGACAAAGCCCATGCGGCAAAACTCCAGGCCGATCTTGATGCTTTGCTGAAACAGTCCAACGAAGCCGTCGAACTGTTCGCGAAACAGACCGGAAAAATTTCCGGAGAAATCATCAATATCTCCGGCCGACAGCGGATGCTTTCGCAGCGGATGGCCAGCCTTTATATGCTCAAAGCATGGGGAATCAATGATCCGAAATTCAAAGACAAGATGAATCAAGCCATGCAGTTGTTCAAAACGTCGCACGACCGGCTGAAGCAGTCGTCGCTCAATACGCCGAAAATCAACAATCTGCTAAAAAAAGTCGAACATTCTTTTCAGTTTTTCGATATCATGAACCGCTCAAAAAGCAAATTCATTCCGGCCCTGATTTACAAAAAATCCAACGATATCCTAAAAGACATGAATACCGTCACCGGGCTTTACGCCGCCCGGGAAACCAAGGAGAGACAATGACCGACATCCGTTCTTCAGTCCTGGGAATTTCCCTGAGCCTTCTGCTTGCCCCGTCCGTTTTCGCCATAGACATTCACGGCACAGCCGAAGCAGTCAACATCGCCGGAAAGCAGCGGATGTACACCCAGCGCATGCTTAAAGACTATGCGATGATCGGTATGGGCAATACCTTCGGCAATCCGGCGGACGATCTCAAAGACACCATTAAAGCGTTCGACGATCATCTGCATGCACTGCAGGCCTATACAAAAGATGCCACCATCAAAAAACGGCTCGATACCGTCGCAACGGCGTGGAAGCCGCTTAAAAGAAAGCTCAAACAAACACCGGATATCCATGCAGCCAAAACCATTCAGGGCGATCTGGAAAATTTGCTCAAACTTTCCAACGAAGTCACCGGAATGCTTGCGGACGCATCGGGCAAACAGGCAGATGAAATCGTCAATATCGCCGGTCGCCAACGCATGCTCTCCCAACGTATGGCCGGCCTTTACATGCTGAAAGTCTGGGGAGTCGACGATCCGCGTTTCAAAGAGAAGCTTGACAAAAGCCTGCAGCTGTTCAAAACATCGCTGAACACACTTGAAAAAGCACCGATGAACGATCAAACGATCAAAACGCTGCTGGCGAAAGTCAAGCGGTCGTTTATGTTTTTCGAAATTATGAACCGATCGGCATCAAAATTCATCCCGTCGTTAATCTACAAAAAATCCGACGACATCCTGAAAAACATGGACCGCGTTACACATCACTATGTTGAACTCGAATCAAAATAAACAAGGAGAACACCCCATGAAACGTGTATGGAAAACCACATCGAGAACCGCTCTTGCCGTCATGACGGCCGTTACGCTTGCAGGCGGCATAACACCCGCGCTCGCCTCGTCACACACCGCGGTCACGAACAAAGCGGCGGTCGCGGACATCGTCAAACTGATCGATATTGCCGGACGCCAACGGATGCTTTCGCAACGCATCGCCAAAGACTACCTGTATATCGGGCAGAAAGTAGCGGTTTCCAAAGCGAGAAAACAGCTTAAACAGTCACTCAAAGAACTCGTCAGCGCCCATAAGGTACTGGTCGAATCGATCAACGATCCCGAAATCCAGAACCTGCTCGCTTTCGTCGAACTCAGTATCGACGACTTCAGGTCCACCGCAAACGACCCTTACAATCTCGACAATGCACAGCTGATCATCGACTTGAGCGAATCCATGCTCGAAGGAAGCCAATACGTCGTCAATTCGCTCAAAGCAAAAGTCAAAGCCAAAAAATCCGCAATTGTCGGAAAGGCCGGCAGACAGCGAATGCTTGCGCAGCGGATTGCCAAATACTACATTGCCTACCAGGCCGGAATCAAAGACAAAAACACCGTCGATCAGATGAAAGCAGCCGTCTCGGAATTTTCAAAAACACATAAAATGCTGATGGCCAACCCGTCCAATACGCCGGAAATCAATCGCCGGCTTCATCAAATCGACCGACTGTGGAAAATCGTCTATAAATTCTACCTGAATATTGAAAAAGGCGGCCTGCCGCTGATCGTTTTCAATACGACCGACGACATCACCGCAAAAATGAACCGGATCACGGAGCTTTACGTACAGCTCTACAAATAAAACCTCAAAGGACGGAGCATGAAACGCCTACTGTATACCTGCTTGCTGATCGTAAGCTGTTTTGGTGTTGCCGCCGAGGCGGCAGTAGCGGCAAAGACACAATCTCCTGTACTGACGCGAGGAAACGTCAAAGTTATCGAGGCAACGGAAAACATTCGCTTTCTGAGCCAGGAAATTGCCAAATCCTATCTGCTGCTTTTCGCTGCTCCGGATCATGAAAGCCTTGTCGATCACCTCAAAAAGAGTCTGGTCGATCTCAATGCGAATCTGCACGCGATCGCAACGACCACAAACGATAACGATACCCGCGATATTCTCGATTTCCTCGCCTACAGCAAAGACCAGATCGCCGAAATCCTTAACGAACGGCCCGATGCCGAAAAAGCGGCACTGATGCTCGACTACAGCGAAACGCTGCTCGAAGGCGCAGATTCGATCGCTTCAGCCCATGCCTATCCTTTTACCAAAGAAGAGCATATGCTCATCATTGCCAAAAAGATGAGCTTTCTGCTTGAACGGATGATGAAATACTACATTGCCCTGCACGTCGGCTTCGACAATACCACCAACGACGAGCAGATGCAAAAAGCCATTGAAAAATTCAATGTCCATTTGGCGACAATCGAAACGTACCGGTATCCGTCGGCGATCGATGCCGTGAAAAAAGAACTCGAAAAAGGATGGAAAATCGACAGACATTTCCTGCACGATTCAAAAATCATTTTCCTCCCTGAACTGATGCTGCTCTCCACCGGCGACCTCGAAGAGATGATCCGAAAGATCAGACTCTACCACAACCAGAATCTCTAAAGGAGCGATGATGAAACTCTTCGACAACAAAAACATTTTTTCGCTTTTCATCGCAGTCGTCGTGCTGGCTGTCGGATTTGCCGGATACCGAAGTGTGAAGAATTATTTTGCCTACAACGATATCCGAGTACGCAACGAAAACTATCATTTCATTGCACGTACCGATGCGCTTCTCAACGCGCTTGACGAAGAGATGATCGCGAGTGCCGGCTATCTCGGGACGATGGGCGGCTCCGCAAACAGCACTATCTTGCCGGTACGTCGTAAAAAAGTCGATATGCTGCTGCGTCAGCTTCAGCAGGAAGCGGCACAAAACAGTGCACTTTCGCCGTGGAATGCTCCGTTTCAAAAGCTCTCAAAACAGCTCCTCGACGTACGCAGCCGTATCGACACACTCGGCAGCGATTACCGTTCAATTTTCAGCGAAGGCTATGCAGCCGAGGCAGTCGCATCACTGCTGCAGCCCCTCGGCGACATTGTAAAAACCGCAAAAGACCAAGCCGTCGCCGAAGCACTGACGCTGTATCGAAACTATGAGTATCTGCGCCAGAATGCGGCCCTTGAGACATCCCTGGTTCTCTTTTTTCTCGAAAGCAAAAAACCGATGCAGAACGAAGATCTCAAACTCTGGGACGATCAGCTCAAGAAGAACTACCTTCCGTCCCTCAAAGCGCTCAACGATTTAAGGCTTAGAGAAAAGCTCGAAACAACGATTGCGGCGGCACCTGACGAAGCCGACACCGGCAAACACATCCGTGCCGAAATCTTTTTCGATGCTGCCGACGGACATTACCGTACCGATGAAAACACATGGCTCTCTCTCAATCACGACAGATTCGCAACATTCGATAAGCTGCGAAAAACCGTGGCCGAAAGCGCACAAACGGCCGCAGGCAAACTGCTTGAAAACCGTAAAGCGGCCATGACCCAGTCATTAATCTGGCTGGTACTGCTGATCGGACTGGCCGTTTTCCTCTATCTTACGCGCCGCCGGCTCGACAAAGACAAACAGCTCGTCGAAACCGCCATGCAGCATATGGAAATCGAAAAAGCGGCCCGCGAAGCCAAAGACCAGTTCCTCGCGAATATGTCCCACGAAATCCGAACGCCGCTCAACGGAATCGTCGGCTTTACGCAGCTGCTCAAAAGTACCGACCTCGACGAAGAACAGGAAGAATTCGTTTCCATTATCGAAACAAGTTCAGAAAACCTGCTCGGTATCATCAACGATATCCTCGATATTTCCAAAATCAACGCCGAGAAGATGGACCTCGAAGAGATCTCTTTCAACCTCGTTGAAAAAGTCGAATCCGTCGCCGAAATACTTTCCGCGAAAGCCGAACAAAAAGGTATTGTGCTGAGCGTTTTTATCGATCCGTCGATCGAGCCTTATCATATAGGCGATCCGACGCGACTGACGCAGGTCCTGATGAACCTGACCGGAAATGCGATCAAGTTTACGCCCGAAAACGGCGATATCAGCATCAGTGTCGAAAAAGAGGCCGACGGCCGCCTGCTTTTCAAAGTCAAAGACACGGGTATCGGCATCTCCAAAGAAAACCAAAGCAAAATTTTCGAAGCATTCTCGCAGGCAGACAGCAGTACCGTCAGAAAATTCGGAGGCACCGGGCTGGGGCTCACCATTTCCTCGATGATCGTCAAACTCATGGAAGGCGAACTCCAACTCGAAAGCGAAGAAGGTCGGGGCAGTACGTTCTATTTCAGTATTCCGCTTCGCGAAGAAGTGCGTCCGGAACGCCGTATCAGCACGTCGTTCAGCGGACTGAAAACGGGCATCGCGATGGCCGACGAAGCACAGCATACCGACTTTTACCGCTTTCTCGGCATCTATCTCGAAGCACTCGGATGCAAACCCGAATTCTACACGTACGAAGAACTGCTTGAAAACAAAGACTACGGCCGCCTCCCTCAACTGATGCTTTTCAGCCACCAGGAACTGGCCGAATCCAATGCGATGCAAAAACAGATACGCTTCCTTCCTTCGGTGACGGTACTGCTGACGAACAACACGCTCAAAAGCCATACCAAAGAAGAGCATCTTTTCCGGGCAAAACTCACCGCTCCCGTCACCCTGCATAAGCTTTCCCAGATGCTCTCTCAGACAAGCGCGGAACTGAAAAGCGGTTCCAATGCCGCCAAACTTGCCAAAGAACGCATTCGCTTCGAAGGTCTGAATGTTCTCATCGTCGAAAACAATCTGGTCAATCAGAAAGTCCTTAAGTTTATGCTTAGCAATCTCGGTATTGAAGCAACCGTGGTCCGCACCGGCGGCGAAGCGATGATCCAACGGAAGAAAAATATCCACGATATCCTTTTTATTTCAACGTTGCTTCCCGATATCAACGGAATCGATACGGCCCGCATGATCCGCGACTACGAGGAGCAAAACGATCTGCCGCATATCCCGCTTATCGCCATGACCGGCCAGAAACTGAAAAAAATGAAAGCAAGCTATATCGAAGCAGGCATGAACGGCTACCTCGTCAAGCCGGCACATTTTGAGTCGCTGAAGATCCTGCTGCTGGAATATTTCGGCGACAAAGCAAAAAAACACTAGCTTTTGGCATCCCTTTTCCGAAAATGGAAACGGGTACGGCCGGTACAATCAGATAAATTCTTACATCAATACATTCTTCTAAAAATATCCTTTCGGCAGCCGGTATGCGCTTAAGACGCTTTGCTCTATAATTTCACATCTTCAAAGGAGTCCGTACCATGGACTATTTCGCCAAACGCATTATCCCCTGCCTCGACGTCAAAGACGGGCGTGTCGTCAAGGGCGTCAATTTCGTCGGCCTGCGCGACGCGGGCGATCCGGTCGAAGTGGCTCGCCGCTACAACGAAGAAGGTGCCGACGAACTAACCTTTCTCGACATCACCGCTTCGCACGAAGAGCGTGACACCATCGTACACATCGTCGAAGCCGTGGCCAAAGAAGTTTTTATCCCCCTTACCGTCGGCGGAGGCATTCGCAAACTCGACGATATCTACCGCCTGCTGGCCGTGGGATGCGACAAGGTCAGCGTCAATTCCGCTGCGCTCAAGCGCCCCGAGCTGATCGACGAAGGGGCCAAACGCTTCGGCTCCCAGTGCATCGTCGTCGCCATCGACGTCAAAAAAACAGGCGATCGCTATCATGTCTATCTCAACGGCGGACGGGTCGATACGGGCATCGATGCCGTCGCATGGGCCAAAGAGGCCGTCGACCGCGGTGCAGGCGAAATATTGCTCACCTCGATGGATACCGACGGCACGAAAGCCGGTTTCGACCTCTCTATCACCGAAGCGATCAGCCGGCTCGTCAACGTTCCCGTCATCGCCAGCGGCGGTGCCGGGACAATGGAGCATATTAAAGAAGCTTTCGACCACGGTGCCGACGCGGCACTGGCGGCGAGCATCTTTCACTACCGTGAAATCGACATCATGGAGCTGAAACACTACCTGCACGACAGCGGCATCCCGGTGCGGCTATGATACTTTGCGCAGGCAACGGCGAAACTTTCGATTTCGCTCTCCCAATCGGCGTCGGCCTTATCGAAACGGCGATGAACCTGACGCGGCTGTGCCTCCTGGACCCGCCCGATTTTCTGCTTTTCGTCGGCACGGCAGGCAGTTACGGCAATCACGGCATTTTCGAAATCGTCGAATCCAAAACTGCCGCCAACATCGAAACCGGGTTTTTGTGGAAAAAGGCCTACACGCCGCTCGACAACGTCATCTCCGCTGCCGGCGAAGGACGTAACGATACGGTCGTCAACTCCAGCAACTACATCACGACCGACCCTGAAGCCGCGAAGCTTTTTTTGAAACTGGGAATCGGAATCGAAAATATGGAGTTCTTTTCGGTACTTCGCGTCGCGCAGGCATTCGAAATTCCCGCCGGCGGACTGTTTTGCGTGACGAACTATTGCGACGAAAACGCCCATGCCGATTTTTTAAAAAACCGTAACGAAGCGACGGCACGCCTGAATGCATGCGTCAGCGACCGAATAAAGGTGCTGAAGCGATGAAACCGACGATTCTGGACCTGACCCTTGACGAACTCTCGCAGGCCGTTAAACCCGCTTTTCGTGCCAAGCAGATCTACGGCTGGATTTATCACAACTATGCCGACAGCTTTTCGCAGATGCAGAATCTTCCCAAAACGCTGCGCGAAACGCTCGATGCGAACTACCTGCTGAACCCGCTGACGATCCTGAACAAAGAAATCTCCGCCGACGGAACGATCAAATACCTTTTCGCTTTACCCGACGGCAAAACGATCGAAACGGTGTGGCTGAAAATGAAAGATGCACAGTATGACGAAGACGGAACGCTCCTGCACGAAGCCCGCCATACCGTCTGTGTCTCGACCCAGGTCGGCTGCAAGGTCGGCTGCAGTTTCTGCCTGACGGCCAAAGGCGGTTTCACCCGCGACCTGAGTGCCGGAGAAATCGTCGCCCAGGTGCTCGCGGTCAAAAAAGACAACGCCCATCCGGCCAACCGCCGCGTCAATATCGTCTATATGGGCATGGGTGAGCCGCTGGACAACCTCGACAATCTCGCCAAGGCGATCCGAATTTTCAAAGAAGAAAACGGCCTGGCGATTTCGGGCAAACGCCAGACCGTTTCGACCAGCGGCATCAGCACACGCATCGACAAACTCGGCCGAATGGATCTGGGCGTGCATATCGCCATCAGCCTGCACGCCGTCGACGACGAACTGCGTACCGAGCTGATTCCGATGAACAAGGCCTACAACATCGCTTCGATTATCGAGGCGGTCAAACGCTTCCCGATCGACACACGCAAACGGGTGATGTTCGAATACCTCGTCATCAAAGACAAAAACGACGATCTTGCCTCGGCGAAGAAGCTCGTCAAACTGCTGCACGGCATCAAAGCCAAGGTCAATCTTATCTACTTCAACCCCTACCCCGGGAGCGACTACCGGCGCCCCGAGCGTGACGACATGGTCCGGTTCCAGCAATACCTGATCGACCACGGCCTGCTCTGTACGATCCGAGATTCCAAAGGAATCGACATCAGCGCAGCCTGCGGTCAGCTTAAAGAGAAAAAGGAAAACGTATGAGCAGTGTGGATATTGGAGAAGTGATTTTTCTTGTCGCCGTCGTCGTCGTAGGACTCGGCGGCATCGCCTGGGTTGTCATGAACGAAAAAAAGTGATCATTCCTCTTCGATCAGCCGATCGTTTTCAAGCAAAAAGTGATGTTCGGTCTCTTTCGTAGAGCCGTCAGGTTCTTCGAGCGTTGCGACCACCTTCCAAACCCCCTGGGCCCTTCCTCGCAGGTACCGATAATCGTAAACCGATCCGTGCAGTGCGGGGAGCACAATCGTACGTTCTCTATCGTCTTGGGGGTACGACCGCGAATGCCACAGAAATGTAACGTTGCGATCGACGTTTTTCCGCGCAGTTTTGTAGGTACAGACAATTTTTTCGATTGCATCGTTTTGCACATGACAGCCGATCGAATCGGCAAGTGCTACACTGCCGGAAATGCCTGCACCCAACAATACCAAACAGACGGTTCGTTTCACGCTTTATGCTCCATTATCGAAAAAATCCACATATTATAACCAAAAAATTCAACTTATTTTTCCGACCTTACACAAATGAGACGACATAGCACAAAAAGATTTAAAAACACTGGATTTTTTGCCTTCTTTTTGTTACCATTTCATATCGATACCAAAAAGCGGTCTGAGAAATCATAATTTTCCACGAATTGATGATTTTAATTGACTGTCTTGAGGTGTTGAATCAAAATCCCCTTACAGAAAGTTTCGCCATGAAAGCAATCGGTTATCTCGTACTAATCAACAACGCCTATCCGGACACCATCGCTTTCAATAAAACCGTCGCACTCGAAGCAGCCAACCGTTTCAATCCGAATGCCGTCAATTATATCGATCGCACGTATACCGAAAGACGTTCGGCTTCGGAACTGGCAAAAATGCTGGCCTTCGACAACAATGAAACGCGTGAAGACATTCTCAACCGTGTCCGGAGAGAGCTTAACGAATACTGGGAGAAAATGAGCAGCTAATCTGCCTTTTCTCTTGGCTTCGGCCTATGTTTCACGTGAAACACATCGCAATGCTTCGCTAATAAAGTCTTCTTTACTTTTCAATCGATACTCTACCCCCTCAAAACGAAAATCTAAACGATGTGCATGAAGCAAAAGACGACTTGCACCGGTCAGTAAAATCCGCTCTTCCACTGTTTGTTCCCTATCCAAGAACCGAACTGCCTCTTCCTGTGGCTGTGCATACAGAGGGTCACCGACGATAGGATGTTTCACGTGAAACAAATGGACCCGAATCTGATGTTGACGCCCTGTATACGGAATCGCCTCGACCAACGTCATATCGAACGTGGGGAAATACTCGATCACACGAATATCCGTGCGTGACGGCTTACCCGAGTTATCGACTTTGACAATCATCCGAACGAAAGCGGATTCATCTTTTCGTC
>CAZYEW010000004.1:0-21268 GCA_964646705.1 uncultured Sulfurimonas sp. | reverse complement strand
CCCGAGTTATCGACTTTGACAATCATCCGAACGAAAGCGGATTCATCTTTTCGTCTAAGCAGCGGTTCATCGATAACCATATCGTTAGTTATCTTGCCCCTAACAAATGCCAAATACCTTTTATGAACTTCTCTGTTCTCAAAAGCCATTTTGAGTGTTCGCTCCGCCTGCTTGCTCTTTGCGGCAAGAAGAAGTCCGCTCGTTTCCTGATCGATTCGATGAACGATATTGGCATGTTTTCCAAAATGAAAACGTATTTCATCGATCATACTGTAAGGGGTGTAGCGGTTTTGAGGATGCACTAAAATGCCGCTCGGTTTGTCAAACAAAACAAAACTGTTCGTTTGAAAGATGGGTTCCAACCCGCGGCTGACAGGTTCGAAAAAAACACACGAAAAACGGCCCTCGACCTCACCGGAAGCATCGCACATCGGTTCACCTTCGACAAACAACCTCCCTTTGGCGATAAAACGCTGCGCTTCACTCTGGCTGAGACCGCATTCACGCATCAAATACAAAAACGCTTTGATTTTTTCGGGGGCGTTAAACTCTTTTAGAACGAACGGCAAATTAAACCCTTTATTAGCGATGCTTGGATAATATATCTACTCATTGAGAAACCGCATTTTAGCACAAGGAAGCGCTTATGGTAGAACGCTATGCCAGAGAAGAGATGGCGTCCAAATGGACGATGCAGGCCAAATATCAAGCTTGGCTGGACGTCGAAAAAGCCGTCGTCAAAGCTTGGAACAAACTCGGACTTATTCCCGACGAAGACGCGAAAAAAATCGTAGAAAACGCAAGCTTCAACGTTGAACGCATCGATGAAATCGAGAAAGAAACCCGGCATGATCTTATCGCGTTCACAACATCCGTCGCCGAAACCCTGGGTGAAGAGAGCCGCTGGTTTCACTACGGCATGACGTCCTCGGACACCATCGACACCGCCGTGGCGCTTCAGATGAAAGATTCGCTCGAACTAATCATCGAAGACGTCAAAGCGATGATGGAAGCGATCAAAACAAGAGCATTCGAGCATAAGAACACGCTGATGGTCGGACGCTCACACGGTATTCACGGCGAGCCGATCACTTTTGGCCTCGTGCTCGCCGTCTGGTACGATGAGATGAAACGCCATATGAACAACCTCGAACAGACCATGGACGTTATCGCCGTCGGGCAGATTTCAGGCGCGATGGGCAACTTCGCCCACGCACCGCTCGAACTCGAAGAATACGCATGCGAGGAGCTTGGGCTCAAACCCGCTCCCGTCTCCAACCAGGTCATTCAACGCGATCGTTACGCACGCTTGGCAAGCGCGCTTGCGCTGCTTGCCAGCAGCATCGAAAAATTCGCCGTACAAGTACGCCACTGGCAGCGTACCGAAGTTTACGAAGTCGAGGAATTCTTCGCCAAAGGCCAAAAGGGCTCCTCCGCGATGCCGCACAAACGCAATCCTATTCTTACCGAAAACGTTACCGGCCTCGCACGCATCATTCGAGCGTTTTCCATACCGGCCATGGAAAACGTCGCGTTATGGCACGAGCGTGACATCTCCCACAGTTCGACCGAACGTTTCTGGCTGCCCGATGCCTTTATAACCACCGATTTCATGCTCAACCGCATGACCGGCGTTATCGCGAAAATGACGGTCTATCCCGAAAACATGATGAAAAACCTCAACCTCACAGGCGGGCTCGTGTTCTCACAGCGTGTTTTGCTCGAATTGCCAAAACAGGGCGTGAGCCGCGAAGATGCCTACCGCATCGTACAGCGCAACGCGATGAAGGTCTGGGAAGGACTGCAGCAAGGCAAACCCGCACTCAACGAAAAAGGCGAGAGCCTTTACCTTCAATACCTGCTCGAAGACAATGAGCTTCGCGAAAAACTGAGCGAAGCACAGATTCGAGAATGTTTCAACTACGACTATTACACCAAAAATGTCGACCGCATTTTCGAGCGCGTTTTCGGCCGGGAGGAGCAAGCATGATCACCGTTCTCAAACGCAACGGGCGCCTGGAGCCGCTGGATATCGGAAAAATCCAAAAATACACTTCCGCCGCGGTCGAAGGTTTGGCCAACGTGAGCCAGAGCGAACTCGAAGTCGATGCGCAAATCCAGTTCCGTGACGGAATCACGACGCGTGAGATTCAAGAAACGCTCATCAAAACCGCCGTCGACAAAATCGATGTCGACGCCCCGAACTGGACCTATGTAGCGGCACGTCTTTTTCTTTTCGATCTCTATCATCGCGTCAACGGCTTTACCGGCTACGCACATCTGCGCGACTATTTCGAAAAAGGCGAAAAAGAAGGGCGGATCATGCTCGGCCTGCGCGATCTGTACGATCTCGACGACCTCGATGCCTACATCGATCCAAAACGCGACCTTCAATTCACCTATCTCGGTATCCGGACCCTCTACGACCGCTACCTGATCAAAGACCGAAACGGCGACCCGATCGAATTGCCGCAGCACATGTTCATGGCCGTCGCCATGTTCCTGGCCCAGCGTGAAGAAAACCGGCAGGAATGGGCGAAAAAATTCTACGACATGGTCTCGAAGTTCGAGGTGATGCTTGCCACCCCTACCCTCTCCAACGCCCGTACGACCCGCCATCAGCTCAGCTCGTGCTACATCGGTTCGACGCCGGACAATATCGAAGGCATTTTCGATTCGTACAAAGAGATGGCCCTGCTGTCGAAATTCGGCGGCGGCATCGGATGGGACTGGACGCAGGTGCGCTCGATGGGCTCGTACATCGACGGACACAAAAATGCCGCAGGAGGCACCGTTCCGTTTTTGAAAATCACCAACGATATCGCCATCGCCGTCGATCAGCTGGGAACCCGCAAAGGAGCCATCGCCGTCTACCTCGAACCTTGGCACATGGATATCAACGACTTCCTCGACCTCAAGAAAAATTCGGGCGAGGAGCGCCGTCGGGCTCACGATCTGTTTCCGGCGTTATGGATCAACGACCTGTTCATGAAACGTGTCGCCGAAGACGGGATCTGGACCACCTTCGATCCCCTCGAATGCAAAGAACTTTCCGAACTGCACGGGGAAGCGTTTGAACAACGTTATCTCGAGTTTGAAGCCGACGAAAACATCCTCAAAGAACGGATGCGGGCCAAGGACCTTTGGAAAAAGATCCTCACAAGCTATTTCGAAACGGGCAACCCGTTTTTATGTTTCAAAGACAGTGCGAACCGTGCCAACCCCAACGATCACTACGGCGTGATTCGAAGTTCGAATCTTTGTACCGAAATTTTTCAAAACACCGCACCGAACCGTTATAAAATCAAACTCAAATTCGAAGAAGGCGACTTTCTGACCTTCGAGGAAGAAGAGCTCGTCAAGGTCGACAGCGGCATCGAAAAACCCGCCAAAAAAGTGACCGCCCTCGACGCGATCGGCGGCCGCCAGATTTTTATCGTCGAAAAAGAACGCATCGACGGTGCCACCGCCGTCTGCAACCTCGCTTCGGTCAACCTCAGCCGCGTCAACACCAAAGAAGCTATCGACCGTATCGTTCCCGTCGCCGTTCGCGCCCTCGACAACGTGATCGACCTGAACTTCTATCCGCTCGAAAAGGTCAAACGCACCAACCTTCGCAGCCGTTCCATCGGCCTTGGCGTGATGGGAGAAGCGCAAATGCTCGCCGAAGCGGGGATCCGATGGGGGAGTCAGGAGCATTTCGACAAGGTCGACGAAGTGATGGAAGCCGTCAGCTACAACGCCATCAAAGCATCGAGCGATCTGGCCGTCGAAAAAGGGGCCTATCCCGAATTCGAAGGTTCCAAATGGAGCCGGGGCATCCTGCCCATGGACCACGCCAACGCCGAAGTACGCAATCTTGTCGACCGCGGAGGGCTTTTCGCCTCGAATTACGACTGGGACGCCCTGCGCGAAACGATTCAAAAACAAGGCATGCGCAACGGTTACCTGATGGCGATCGCACCGACGAGTTCAATTTCGATTCTGACGGGAACGACACAAACCATCGAGCCCGTTTACAAACGCAAATGGTACGAGGAAAATCTCTCGGGACTTATTCCCGTTTGTGCCCCCAACCTCAATCCCGATACCTGGGAATACTACACGCCGGCTTACGATCTCGATCAGACGATTCTCGTCAAAGCGGCCGCGATCCGGCAGAAATGGATCGACCAGGGACAGAGCCTCAATATTTTCATTACCCTCGACAAAGCCAGCGGCAAATACCTTAACGAAATCTATATGACCGCCTGGAAACTCGGCATCAAATCGACCTACTATCTGCGCTCGCAGTCTCCGGAGGCGAACAACGATATCGAAGACCGCTCCATGGAATGCGTGGGCTGCCAGTGAAACCGCTCTCAAACGCCTCTGAGCTGTTAAAACGCATCGAAAACGGCGAAGGCGGCATGCTGCGTGCACTTTCGCTCGACGGCCCTGCGACGGCACGCCTGCGCATCAGCGTTCAGGACAGACAGCGGGGCTTCGACTGGATCGACCTCGAGTTCGAAATGTCCGAGATCACCGACGCCCGCCTCGTCGACGACAAAACATTGGCGATGATCGATACGGACGACGGTTTGACGATCGTGCTGGAAAACGGAAAATGGGGAATCGGTATCGGCCGCTATCACAGCCTTGAAGCCTTGAAGTCGTCCGCGCTTTACCTTGTCGGCGGCGGACTCAAATACGAAGAAATGCCTTTTTCGGGTTAAGACGCCATGGCATAACGCTGAAAACGGTTGGCGATATTCCGACAGCGCCGTAATACATCTTGAAGCTCTTCGGCCTCACGCTGCGTGATCGCTCTGTTTTGCAGGGCCTCGACAATTTTCTCTTCGGTCAAATACACGTGTTGCATACTCACTCTCCTGTTAGTTGATTGCTCACAACGCATCCAGGCTGTTTGGCACCTTGAAGGCCGTTATCGGTCGGAAAAAGGAGGTGTCGGAAAAGTCGATAGGTTGTGAAAAAGACGAACTTCGAAAAATTCACTTTCGAAGCAGCTTGAATCACATTGTATGATACATTACATAACAGCAAGTTAACAAAATGAAACTAGGTCAGCTGCAGTTCGTCCAAAAGATTGCCGACGCAGACCTCGATGATCTCGTAAACCGTCTCGAAACCTTCGAATCCCTCAAAAAAATAGGGGTCGGGAACATCTTTGCCCCCGTAGCCGTAGTCTCCGAGTTTCAAGACGTTTGACGCCCCCATCGCCTTCAGCGACGCGATATTGCTGTCGTCGAGCCCGACAAGTACCGAAAAACGTTCGATATCCTCCTGCGTTACCTGACGCGCACGCAACATCGAAATATCGATCCCGTGCATGGCGGCGATTTTGATCGCATTGGAACAAGGCGGCTCGCCGACATGCCAGTCGCCCGTTCCGGCGGAATCTACGATGTTTCGCGGATGCCGCGCACGAAGACGTTCACGCGCGATCCCTTCGGCAAGCGGTGAACGACAGATATTGCCCAAACAAACGAACAGCACGGAATTCACGCTCTACTCCTGCGTATAGAGATAACGCTTGATCTTTTTCGTCGGCGTTTTGATGAACGGTTCTTTTTGCTCGATGATACGCGCAATTCTCGAAAATTTCGAGACGCGTGCGTTGGTTTCTTCGCGAATCTCTTCGAGCAGCGACTCGATTTGTGCGTGTACCTGGGTTTCGGACATCTTTTTGATGCCGAACACCCCGTCGAGCTTCTCGTAGTCAAGATAGACCCGTGCGACCAGGCGGCCGTCATGCTCGTAGACCAGTACGTCTTCAACGAAAGGATGCTCCGCCATCATCCCTTCGATCTGTTCGGGATAGATATTCTCGCCGCTGGGACCGAGAATCATGTTTTTGCTTCGCCCGCTGATGTACAAATAGCCGTCGTCGTCGAGATAGCCGAGGTCTTCGGTATTGAACCAGCCGTCCGTATCGAGAACCTCCGCCGTTTTCTCGGGGTTCTTGTAGTAGCCGAGCATGATATTGGGACCTTTGACCCGTATCGTCCCCTTCCCTTCCGCATTTGGATCGTCGATGCGTACTTCTACGCTTTCGAGCAGCGGCCCGATCGCACGAGGCTTGGTATGAAACGGCGCGGCACCGGCAAGCAAAGGCGCCGTTTCGGTCAAACCGTAGCCGATGGAGTACGGAAACCCGGCTTCTCGCAAAAACCGCTCTACCAGCGGCGAAAGCGGTGCACCGCCGATGCCGTAAAAACGCAGCGCGCCGCCGAAATTTTCGAGCATTTTCCTGCCTGCGGCCCGATGCAGGAGTTTTCGCACGAAAGCCAGACGGTACAACAGACGCATCGGCGCGCTGCTTGTAAATTTGGGCTGGATCTTGCTTTTAAAAATCTTTTCGATCACCAGCGGCACCGAAAGCATCATCGTGGGCCGTACCTGTGCCATCGCATCGAGCAGCAGCCGGGGCGTAGGCG
Organism: uncultured Sulfurimonas sp.; assembly: GCA_964646705.1. Lineage (GTDB taxonomy): Bacteria > Campylobacterota > Campylobacteria > Campylobacterales > Sulfurimonadaceae > Thiomicrolovo. The sequence continues at coordinate 14,831 of CAZYEW010000004.1, read as the reverse complement.
GTTTGGAAAAGTACGTCACGCTCGCCCCGTTGGCGAAGGGGACGAAAAATCCGACCGAACATTCAAACGTATGCGCAAGCGGCAAAATCGACAAAAAACGGTCTTCGGGAAGAATCGTAATCACTCCCTGTGCGCCGACGGGCTGAAACGCCAGCGCCCGATGGCAATGCATCACCCCTTTGGAGCTTCCTGTCGTGCCCGAAGTGTAGATAATCGCCGCCAGATCGTCCTCACAGAGCTCTGAAGGCGTTTTCTTCTTTCGGATACCCGCGAGGTCCATCGCGCTCTCTTTGAGCTTTTCAAGCTGCTCGGAGCCTTTTTGAAGCACACCCTTCGCATCCAGTCGCTTGCGAAGCTCCTCGTCGTCTTCCAGCGTATCCACGTTCATGACGAAATCGAGTCCGCACATACTCTCGTCATCAAGAACGTCGCGCATTTTGACCGATACGAATACCCCGCGGCATTCCGCATGCAAGACGATGTGGCGAATTTCGTTGTCGTGAAAATCGGGCAAAATCGGTACGATGACCGCACCCATCGTCGTCACGGCCATATATACCACCGGCCAGTAGGGCTGGTTTTCGCTGCACAGCGCGATTTTGTCCCCCGCACCTACGCCCCGTGCTTCGAGGACCGACTGTATCTCGCGCACCTTTTCGCCGAATGCCGCATACGTCAGCGAAACCGATCCGTCGAGGCTGCGTACGGCGACGCGGTCGGAAAAACGCGATACGGAACGCTCCAAGAGCGCCCCCAGCGTCAGACGTTCGAGTTCGAGCGGCATCGGTTCGCTGTGCCGGTGAAAACGCACGCGAACAACTGCCGCTTCGCCCTTATGCCCCTCCCCTTCGTCAAGCTCCACCGTCGCTTCTTCGAGGAGCTCGCAGGCGTAACCCGGCCGCTTGAGTTTATCGAAACTGCGAACGTCGTACAACAGCGCTTTTTGTTTGGGGCCGCCCGAATCTTTTTCAAGCTGAGCGGTCGAAAAGAACTCGCCGGCGAAAATACCGCCGTATTCCAACGCCCAAAGTGCCTGAACGAAAACGCGGGTTCGCAACGGTTCTTCAAGATGGACGAAAGCGCATAAAATCGCGTCGTATCGTTTCGAGGGCTGCCACTGCGCCAAATCCGCATGCGTCGTTTCCACGTCCACGCCGCGCTCCGCGGCCAGCGCTTCAAGCTTCTGCAGCCCCGTTTGCGAAGCGTCCAGGGCTTCGCACACATGGCCGAGCCCCGCGGCATAACAGGCGTTGCGCCCTTCCCCTTCGCCCAAGAAAAGAATCCGAGCGCCCTTCGGGAGTGCATCGATAATCTCTTTGAGATACGCATTGGGTTCGGTGCCGTACAGGTAGCCCGGCCTCGAAAACTTCTCGTCCCACATTTTGGCGATTTTCATACTGCGGCCTTTCTCGGTTCGATAAGCGTATTTTATCTGATTATTACCGTATCGACCGATAGGTTGAGATTTTGATGCCGCGATTTCGTTCATAGGCAAGGCGGAGCTTTGCAGGGTTAGCCGTCGCTAACTCAAAAAGATCCAACGCCGCCTATGAGCAAAGCGCGGTACCCTTCGGGGATAGCGGGAAGCAGCGACCTGCAAGCAGATAAATCTTTGAATTCCCTGCGGGGAGTCCTGCATATTTCTCTGCTCACATCTCACTCCTTCCCGCTATCTCAAAATCTCAACCTATCGGCCGATACGGTAATGACGCTGAACGCCGTCGAGTACGGGTACGAACTCGCATGCTTCGAGGACCTCTTCGAAAAGGCGCTCACCGCGTTTGACGAAGCGCACGATCCGTTCGCCCTCTTCCGAGGCGATCGGCGCCACGAGTATGCCGCCGGGCGACAGCTGTCCGACGATCGCTTCGGGGATCTTTTGGGCCGCAGCCGAAAACAAAATCCGGTCGAAGGGTGCGTATTGCGGCCAGCCCCGCTGGCCGTCGTCGGTACGGGTATGCACGTTAACGATTCCCTGTTCCCGAAAACGGCGTTTGGCCTCGAGCATCAGCGCCTCGATCCGTTCGATCGTGAAAACGCCGCGAAACAAGCGGGAAAGCACCGCCGCCTGATAGCCGCTTCCGCAACCGATTTCAAGCACCCGATCGGCCCCTTCGGGCTGCAGATACTGTGTCATCTTCGCCACCGTCAGCGGCGAACTGATCCACTGCGACGAACCGATGGGCAGAGCATCGAGTTTGTAGGCGTGCTGTTTGAAGCCGCTGGGGACGAAAGCTTCGCGGTTCGTCGCGGCGATTGCGTCGAATACGGCGTCGTCGATCGCGAAACGCTCGCGTATCGCTTCGGCGAGGCGACGGTTTTTCATGGCGGCGATCGTGTGCATCAGGCGATACCGAGATCGAGATAACGGCGCATTTTCGCGACTTCGCGTGCCTCGAACGTGCCGGGCAGCGCCCGAAGATTGCCGTTGCGGACGCATTCGCCCTGAGGCGTGACGATGCCCGAAAGGCCGCACATTTGTTCGTTGAACGTGTCGCTTTGCAGCACGTAACACTCGTTGGCCAGCGCCAGCGCCCGCCCCAGCGTATCGAAATGTGCCGCGCGAAGTCTGCCCCACTGCGCGGGCACCGCGATAATTTCCGCCCCGCGCAGCCGCTGCCACAGGGCCGTGAAACGCAGCTCGAAACAGATCAGAATTCCCATGCGGATTCCGTCGATTTCGAAAAGCCCGATCTCCCTTTCGTCGCCTTCGGCGAACCATTCGTGCTCCCCGCCGAAGCGAAACAGCTTCGCCTTGGCCTGTTCGTGCACGAGACTGCCGTCGTGATAGACCCGCGCCAAGTTGTAAATGCCGCCGTCCGCACGCCGTGCGATCATCGTAACGATCAGCGTTTTTCCCTGCGTTACCTTTTTCAGCCGTGCGTCGGCGACCTCCGCGAACGCGGCGGCTTCGTCGAAACGGTCGTAATCGAAATTCGTCAGGCAGACTTCGGGTGCGACGGCGATCGTTCCCGCTTCACACTCTTCCACCAAGGCCGTCAATGCGTCGAGATTCGCTTCGTACGTGCGCCCTTCCGTATGCATTTTGAAGGTGCAGAGCGGTTTAGAAATCATCGAAATTGAGGCTGCCCTTGGAGTAGTTGGTGACGGTACCTTCGAAAAAGTTGGTTTTCTGATCGTTGAACTTGGCGAAATCGTCGACCCATTTGATCGGGTGCGACACGTTATAGAGTTTTTCGAACCCGACTGCACTCAGACGGTCGTCGGCCAGGTAGCGAATGTACTGCGCGACGATATCGTCGGTCAGACCGAGGATCTGTCCTTGCGTAATGTACTGTCCCCACGCGGTTTCAAGCTCGACCGCCTTTTCGAACATGTCGTACACCTGTGCTTTCAGTGCCGCGGTGAACAGGTCGGGACGCTCGCGTTTGAGCGTGTTGATGAGGTTTTGAAAGAGCACCAGGTGCGTCACTTCGTCGCGCTGGATAAAACGAATCATCTGCGCCGATCCGAGCATCTTGCCCGAACGTGCCAGCGTGTAGAGGTAGGTAAAGCCGCTGTAAAAGTAGATGCCTTCGAGAATCTGATTCGCAAAACACGCTAGCACGAAATTGTGCTCGGTCGGCTCTTTGGAAAGCTGCTCGTAAACCGCGGCGATGGCGTCGTTTTTGCTTTTGAGCATCATATCACGCCGCCACAGCTCATAAATCTCTTCGGAATTTTGAGAAATCGAATCGACCATCACCGCGTAGCTTTGCGAATGCAGCGCCTCTTCGTACGACTGGCGTACGAGAATCAGGTTGATTTCCGGTGCGGTCACGTAGGGGTTGATGTTGTCGATCAGGTTGTTCGTCTGCAGCGAATCCATGAAAATCAGCTGCGACAAGGCTTTGTCGTAGGCCGTTTTTTCGGCGTCGGTCAGAATTTTGTAGTCGTTGGCGTCGCGGGTCATATCGACCTCTTTGGGAAACCAGGTGTTGTTGAGCATCATTTCCCAAAGGTTGTAGGCCCACTGGTACTTGATGTCGTTGAGTTCGAAGATTCCCGTCGGATTGCCGCCGAAGACACGCCGGTCGTTGACGTGTTCACTGGAGTTGGGATTGTAGATCCGTTTGCGATGTAGACTCAAGACACACCCTCCCGAAATATTGTAGGAGAATGATTATCTCGAAAGTGTGCTTTCGGCACCCTTATTTGTTGGCACGGCCTGCGCGTTTGCGTTCGGTTTCGGTCAGCAGGCGTTTGCGGATTCGGATGTTTTCGGGGGTCACTTCGAGCAGTTCGTCGTCTTCGATCCACTCCAGCGCTTTTTCAAGGTTCATATCGCGCGGCGGCACGAGTTTGATCGCTTCGTCGGCGCCGCTGGAACGGACGTTGGACTGCTGTTTGCCTTTGATGGGATTGACGGCCAGGTCGTTGCTGCGGCTGTGCTCGCCGATAATCATCCCTTCGTAGACCTTGTCCTGCGGCTTGATGAACAGTGCACCGCGCTCTTGGAGGTTGAACAGCGAGTAGGCCATCGCCGTGCCGTTTTCGGTCGAAATCAGTGCCCCGTACTGGCGGCTTTCGACGCTGCCCGAATAGGGACGAAACTCCAAAAACGAGTGGTTCATGACGCCCTCGCCTTTGGTGTCGGTCAAAAACTGGCCGCGAAAACCGATCAGACCGCGGGCGGGAATTTCGAATTCGATCCGCGTATAGCCCTCGCCCATCGGCACCATCGACTTCATCTCCGCCTTGCGCTTGCCGAGACGCTCGATGATCGTACCGCTGAAATCGTCGGGCGTATCGATGACCAGATGCTCGAACGGCTCGCACTTGACGCCTTCGATCTCTTTGACGATGACCTCGGGACGGCTGATGCCGAATTCGTAGCCCTCTCGCCGCATATTTTCCGCCAGTACGGTAATCTGCAGCTCGCCGCGCCCGGACACTTTGAATTTACCTTCGCCGATCGTTTCGAGTTTCATCGCGACATTGGTCTGCATCTCCTGTTCCAGGCGGTCTTTGATCTTGTTCGACGTCACATGCTTGCCTTCCGTACCCGCCAGCGGCGAATCGTTGACCGAAAAGACGACCGAGAGCGTCGGTTCTTCGATATGCATCGGATCGAGCGGCATCGGATTGGCCGGATCGACGACGGAATCGCCGACGTCGACGGTTTCGAATCCCGCAAAGGCGATAATATCGCCCGCTTCGGCTTCGTCGATCTCCATGCGGTTGAGGCCGTGAAAACCGATCAGTTTCGTCAAGCGGCCTTTGACCATCTCGCCGTCGGCCTTGGCCAGCATCACGCTGTCGCCTTTTTTCAGCGTCCCGTTGAAAATCCGCGCGATACCGATTTTGCCGACGTAGTTGTCGTAATCGAGCGTGAACACCTGCGCCTGCGCGGGATTGGCGGCGTCTCCTTCGGGCTGGGGAATTTCGTTGACGATCGTCTCGAAAAGGCATTCGAAATTGCCGTCGGGGTCGCTCATGTCCATCTTGGCGATACCGTCGCGCGCCGCGGCGTAGACGATAGGGAATTCCAGCTGCTCTTCGGTCGCGTCCATCGCGACGAAGAGGTCGAATACCTCATCGACGACGCGGTCGGGCTCGGCGGCGGGCTTGTCGATTTTGTTGATGACGACGATGGGCTTCTTGCCCAACGCGATCATCTTTTTGACGACGAATTTCGTCTGCGGCATGACGCCTTCGTAGGCATCGACGAGCAGCAGCACGCCGTCGACCATTTTCAGTACCCGTTCGACTTCCCCGCCGAAATCGGCGTGGCCGGGTGTGTCGATGATGTTGATTTTATGGTCTTTGTAGCGAATGGCGGTGTTTTTGGACAAAATCGTGATCCCGCGCTCTTTTTCCAGCGCATTGGAGTCCATTGCCCGCTCTTCGACGTGTTCGTGCGAAGAAAATGTGCCCGACTGGCTCAGCAGCCCGTCGACAAGCGTGGTTTTTCCGTGGTCGACGTGCGCGATGACGGCGATATTTCTGATGTTTTGCAAAGGGGGTCCTTCCGGTACGGCTTACGGCCGCGACAATCGTAATTTTGGCGCGATTATAGCCAAAATGCCGTTAACGTCCGGATACGACGCTCGGCGGCTATAGTTTTCCGTACAGCTCGTTGAACAGCGAAAGCGCGAACCGGTCGCTCATCGACGCGATATAATCGGCCACGACGCGGTGTTTCGCCCGGCGTTTGAGCTGTGCTCTGAAAAAATCGGGCAGCATCTTCGGCTCTTCGCCGAGGGCCGCGTAAAGCCCCCGAATCGCCTGTTTGCCCGCATACATGCGGCGCATGATCCGTTTGTGCTGGTAAAGCTCGCCAAATAGCGTTTTTTTAAGTTTTTTGATGGCGGTTTCGAGCGCCGGATCGTACCCTACCGGTATCGGATCCGACGCGCCGAGGCGCTGCGGTGCCGCTTTGGAAATGCGGGATTTGGAGTATTCGAGCATGGAATAGACCAGATGGTTGATCAGGTGCGAACTGAAACGGTAGCGGAACATTTCTCCGTCGCGCTCTTCAATCCCTTCATCGTGCACTTTTTGCAAAACCGCCCGAATCAAGGCATTGTCCGCAAGCTGTTCGAAGCCGATCAGGCCCGATTGCACGCCGTCGTCGATATCGTGGCTGATGTAGGCGATTTCGTCCGCCCGGTCGACGATCATCGCTTCGATCGACGGATGAAGATCCAGATCGAACGCTTCGTCGATCCACGGCGGATAAAAAGACTTGCGGTAAGGATAGGAGTGTTTGAGGATTCCTTCAAGCGTCGCGAACGTCAGATTCAGCCCGTCGAAATCCCGATAGCGTTTCTCCAGCGTCGTGACGACGCGAAAACTCTGAAAATTGTGCTCGAAACCGTTGACGTGCCCGTCGGCTTTGAGGCATTCGTCGAGCGTGTCGCCGCCGACATGCCCAAACGGCGTATGCCCCAGATCGTGCGCCAATGCGATCGCTTCGGCCAGCGGTTCGCGCAGTCCCAGCGTTCCCGCGATCGAACGCGCGATCTGGCTCACTTCGAGCGAATGCGTCAGCCGGGTACGAAAAAAATCACCTTCGTGATTCAAAAAAACCTGGGTTTTGTATTCGAGTTTGCGAAAACTGCCCGAATGGATAATCCGGTCGCGGTCGCGCGCATAAGGCGAACGGAAATCGTCCGAAATACCGTGAAAACGTGCGTCGTCTCTCATTCGACGATCTTGTAGCCTTTTGCTTCAAGGCATTTGACGCATTCGGGTTCGACTTCTTTGGGCAGCGAAGCCTTTTGCGCGGCCTTGAGCTCCTCGGGGCCGAAAAAACGGCATTCGCGCAAATCGTGATTGATCTGCTCGGTCGTGTACCCTTCGGGGCACATCATCCCCCCGACTCTGACCGTTTTCGTCGAGCACGCACCAAGCAGCAGTGCCGCCGCGGCGAAGATGGCAATATGTTTCATCAAATATCCCTTTCATAGTCGCCGAAGTCGAGTTTCCAGACTTTGACGCCGCAAAAATGGTCGCCTTCGGGACAAATCGGCCGAATGCCGAGCTGCGATCGTACGCCGCACGGCGGCAAGAATTTTTCGGCTCCCGCGACACCCGCTTCGCGCAGCTGCACGACCTGAGCGTACACTTTGTCGTAAATTTCCTGCTGCGCGTTGTAGCACAGACGCATCTGCGCTTTGTGGTGAAACGAGGTGAAATCGCTGCGTTCGGCGATCTCGATTTCATGGGCATTGGGCAGGGCGTAAACGGCTTCGCCGAAACCCAGCGATTCGCGCTGCGACTCGAAAAAAGCGTATGACGCTTCCATCGACGCCTCGTAGCGCGCTTTGGCCTCAGGGTTCGCCGCAACGATCGGCGGCAGATAGAAACGCCGCGCATACTGCGATTCCAGCGGTACCCGAACGGCGGGCGAACGGCGATGGCGCTGGTTCTGCGCGTCGGCCGAAAGCGAGAGCCGTACGTAACTGCTGAAACCTCCCAGCACGCCTTCGTCGGCGAAAAGCTGCGACAGCCGCAGCACGTCGGCGTAATTCTCGTTCACATCGAATGCGGCGGAGCCGACGATATCGTAGACTTTGACATCTTCGTCGGCGATGCCCAGACGTTTTTTGAGCCCTTGCATATCGAATGCAGGGAAACGGCCCGGCGTATTGCGGGCATGCTCGACCAGCGGTACCATCGAAGGATCGAGGTCGATCAATTTTCGTGCAACGATATCGGCGAACTGCATCGCCTCCTCGCGGCATTCGGGCAGCGACGGTGCCGCGGCGATATAGCGCAAAAGGGTGATGATATTGACGGTGTGGTACAAGTAGGCGCTCATCCCGCCGGGCAGCACGTAACGCGCCATCTCCTGCGCCTTTTTTCGCGCGTCTTTGCGACGAAATTTCGGCACGACCGCCTCGACGTCGGGCAACAGTATTTCGATCAGTGCCTCGTAATCGGCGAAACGGGCACGGTAAAACGCTTCCCACGCCTTGGTTTCCCCGTTGGCCGGGTAAACGAAATTCTCGATTTTCATCCGGGCATAACGCTGCGAAACCTGTTCGGAATTGTAATACGGATGCGCATGCAGCAGCCGCCAAATGAGGTGGCGGCTCATTCCCGAAATCAGCATCGTCACGTGCGTGTGCATCAGCGTCGTATGGTGGCCGCCTTTGAAAATTCCCTGAAGCAGGTCGTCTTTGCGCCCCCACGTTTCGCTCGCTTCGGGAGTGACGATGCCGTTTGGAAAATAACACGTACGTGCCGCCGATACCGCCACGTTCGAAGGACTCTCGACCGTTAGAAACTCAACCTGCATCCATGCCTTCTTGTTTTTCGTGTATGATAGCCAATCTTTTCAAAAATAAACGCTCAGCCCCGTTCACCGAAGAAACTCGTTACGATGTAAACGACACCGAAAAGCACGGGTGCCGCGATAATCAGCGTATAGGGATCTTCCAAAAAAGCCAGCTGTTCATGAATCCATTGCATCATTTTTTATTCCTTTGAAGACGCATGCGCTGCGCATGCGTGATCGCCACCGCGATGGCATCGGTCACGTCGAGCGGTTTGATCTCCCGCGTGATGCCCAGCAGCCGTTTGACCATAAAGGCCACCTGTTCTTTCTGCGCCTTCGCCCTGCCCGTCAGCGCTTTTTTGACCTGAAGCGGCGTATATTCGGCGAACGCACCGTGCTCTTGCAGCAGCTTCAGCGTCAGCGCCCCGCGAAACTGTGCCAGCTTGAGCACCGTTTTGGGATTATGGGCGTAAAAAATGTCTTCCATCGCCACCTCCTCGATCTCATGCGAGGCGAAAAGCTGTTCGATCGCCTCGACGGCCTGAGGGATCTGCAGCTGCAGCGATTCCGCTTTCATGCGAATCAATCCCGCTTCGACCAGCCGCATCGTTGAAGCTTCGAGTTCGAGCAATGCGTAGCCGCACTGGCGGGTTCCCGGGTCAATTCCCAGTATCAGCACATATTTTCTCCCCCCGTGAAAATTATTTTTCACATCGGCGTCCAAACCTTCAAAACGCCGTAATATCGATCTTTCAAACGATTCATTTTAGCACGTGTTCGCTATAATTCACATTTCAATTCACAGATGTGAATAACGTGAAAGGGGTTTCGATGAATATCGGCGACACCGTTTTGAACATGCTCAAAGACGAACTTAGCGAAATCGAATACAAACGCTACATCCAACAGCTGCACTACCTCGCCAAACCCTCGCGCAGCGACCTTGCCGTCTTCGAAGTTCCCAACCCCCTGATCGCCAACTGGATCAAAAACCGCTACCTCGACAAAATCGCCCACCTGTTCGAAATCAAAACGGGTACGGTTCCCGCAATCGACATCCGGCTCAAAAAAGCACGGGGTTCCAAAGGCAAAAAAACAGCCGCACCGTCCGCGTCCGGCACGGAAAACCCGAAACCCTCTTTTCTCAACCCCGCTTACACGTTCGAAAATTTCGTCGTCGGAACCTCCAACGATTTCGCTTACGCCGCCGCCAAAAACGTCAGCGAAAAACCGGGCCGGCTCTATAACCCGCTTTTCATCTACGGCGGAGTCGGCCTGGGCAAAACCCATCTGATGCAGGCGATCGGCAACGTTCTCATGCCCCAGGGCAAAACCGTTATCTACACCAGCGTCGAACAGTTCGTCAACGACTTTACCCGGCACCTGCGAAACCAGACGATGGACCGTTTCAAGGAAAAATACCGCCAATGCGACCTGCTGCTGATCGACGACGTACAGTTTCTGAGCAATAAAATCCAGACCCAGGAAGAATTCTTTCATACTTTCGAGGCGCTGCACAACGACGGCAAACAGATCGTACTGACCTCCGACAAGCCGCCCAAACGCATCGCCGGGTTGGAAGAACGGCTGCAAAGCCGCTTCGAATGGGGGCTCACCGCCGATATCCAGCCCCCGCAGCTCGAAACCAAGATTGCCATCATCCGGAAAAAATGCGATCTCAACCGCGTCGAACTCGGCGACGACGTCGTCAACTACATCGCCACCGTCATCGAAAGCAACACCCGCGAAATCGAAGGCATTCTTTCCAAGCTCCATGCCTATTCACAGCTCATGCATCAAGAAATCACCCTCGATTTCGCCAAGAACGTTCTGCGCGAACAGCTCATCGAAAAAGACAACGATCTCACCATCGACACCATCATGAAAACCATTGCCGCGGAATTCAATATCAAACCCAGCGAAATCCGCTCGAAAAGCCGCAGCCGCAATATCGTCGCCGCCCGGCGCGTCGCCATTTACCTCACCCGCGAGCTCACACCCATGTCCATGCCCCAAATTGCGCAGTATTTCGGAATGAAAGACCACAGTACCGTCAGCCATACCATGAAAAAAATCCATCAGCTGATCGAAGAGGACGAAACCTTCAAAATCAAAATCGACGAACTGCACAACAAACTGTCCCAACAGACCGCCTGAAAACGCTTAGAAAGATTGCAAACAAAAAAAGCTATAATGACAAACGTGAACGGACGTGAAAGATATCTGATATTTCTTCACCGAAACAACGTCCGCAATGATAGGGGTTCAAGGCGCCTTTTCACATAATCACGCCAAACTACTATCAGCTACTAAAAATTTAAAACTCATAAGAGGAGTTTCGATGCAGATCACGATCACACGCACCGTCTTGGAAAACATTCTGACGCACGCTCAACCTTTTCTCGAGAAAAAAGATATTTCCCAGATCACTTCGCATCTGTATTTCGAAGCTACCGCCTCCAATACCCTCACCGTCAAAGCTACCGATCATGAAATCGGACTGGAGATCAACGTGCAGGGAATCGATGTCATCGAACCCGGCATGGCCACGGCCAACGGAAAAAAATTCCTCGACGTCGTTCGGATCCTTAAAGAAGGAAATATCTCTCTTGCCACCGAAAACGGCATGCTTGAAATCAAACAAGAACACTCTGATTTCACGCTTCCCATGTTCGAAGCTCAAGAATATCCGTCGTTTCCTACCCTCGAAGACAAGCCCCGCGTCGAAATCGATTCGCGGATTCTCATCGATTCTCTTAAAAAAATTACGCCTGCTGCGGACACCAACAATCCGAAATTCGAACTCAACGGAACCCTGATCGACATCAAACAAGAACATATCAACTTTGTCGCTACCGATACCCGAAGGCTCGCCATCGTCTCGGTTCCGCAAACAAGCGAACGCGACCTCTCACTGATCGTTCCGAAAAAAGCCGTCCTCGAAATTCAAAAACTCTTCACAAGCAACATAGAAATTTTCTACGATGCCACCTACTTGATGATCAAATCCGATCAGTACCGTTTCTTTACCAAGCTGATCAACGGAAAATTTCCCGACTACAACCGGATCATTCCCTCGGAAATCCGACACAGCCTCTTACTTCCCAAAAACGACTTTATCGTCGCGGTCAAGCAGATCACGACCATTTCAAGCGATCTCAAACTCACCATCGAAGCCAATCGCATCGTTTTCGAAAGTCTCAGCGAGGAAAACAACAAAGCCCTCACCGAAATCGACGTTCAAACCCAAATGCAGACCCCTTTCGTCTTCGCCGTCAACAGCCGTTACGTCCTTGATTTTCTCGGACAAATCGAACGCAGCGAGTTCACGCTGGGCCTGAACGAACCCAACCTCCCCTTTCTTCTCCAAGAAGACAACTTCAAAACCATCGTGATGCCTATCGTCATCTGACGTCTTTTTAAAGATATTTTCGATAGAATCGACCCCAATTACGCAATCGGGAGCGATTCACTATGGAACAAAACTACGGCGCAAGCAATATCAAAGTCCTCAAAGGACTCGAAGCCGTACGCAAACGGCCCGGGATGTATATCGGCGATACCGGGCACCGAGGCCTTCATCATCTCGTCTACGAAGTTATCGACAACTCCATCGACGAAGCGATGGCCGGATACTGCGATACCATCACCGTGACCCTGACCAAACAGGGAACTGCACGGATTTCGGACAACGGACGCGGTATCCCGACGGATATGCATCCGACCGAAAACGTTTCGGCGGCCACCGTCGTGCTTACCGTATTGCATGCCGGCGGAAAATTCGACAAAGACACCTATAAAGTCTCCGGCGGTTTGCACGGGGTCGGGGTTTCGGTCGTCAACGCCCTCAGTGCACAGCTGCATATGACGATCTACCGCGACGGCAAAATCCACGAACAGTCCTTTCATCAGGGTATTCCCGAAAAACCGCTCGAAGTGACCGGAACCACCCGCAAACACGGAACGACGATCGAATTCGCTCCCGATCCTTCCATTTTTACCGAAACCGTCACCTTCGACTACGACTATCTTGCCCGCCGTTTCAAGGAACTGGCCTATCTCAATCCTCAGATCAAAATTATTTTCAAAGACGAACGTGACGGCCGCAGCGAAACCTACCATTTCGAAGGCGGTATCAGCCAGTTCGTCGAAGATCTGAACAAAAAAACGAAAATCGCTTCGCCTTTTGAGTTCAATGCCAAAATCGAAGACATCGAAGTCGATATCGCCCTGATGTACAACGATGCCTACGATGAAAAAGTCTACAGTTTCGTCAACAATATCCGCACCCCCAACGGAGGAACGCACGAAGCGGGTTTTCGTGCCGGTCTGACCCGTGTCATTTCCAATTACAACGCCCAAAACGGCAATGCCAAGGAAAAAGACGTAAAAATCAGCGGTGAAGACGTCAAGGAAGGTTTGATCGCTGTCATTTCGGTCCGAGTTCCCGAACCGCAATTCGAAGGTCAGACCAAAGGCAAACTCGGCAATACCTACGTCAGACCATTGGTACAAAAACTGACCTACGAAAAATTGAACAAATATTTCGAAGAAAATCCCATCGAAGCCAAAGCGGTCGTACAAAAAGCGCTGCTCGCCGCCAAAGGACGCGAAGCTGCGAAAAAAGCGCGTGACCTGACCCGGCGCAAAGATGCGATGAGCGTCGGAACGCTTCCTGGAAAACTTGCCGACTGCCAAAGCAAAGATGCGACGATCAGCGAGCTTTACCTTGTGGAGGGCGATTCTGCAGGCGGTTCGGCCAAGCAGGGACGCGACCGCGTCTTTCAGGCGATTTTGCCGCTGAAAGGAAAAATTCTCAACGTCGAAAAAGCCCGGCTGGACAAAATTCTCAAGTCCGATGAAATTACCAATATGATCACGGCGCTGGGATGCGGTATCGGCGAAGAGTTCGACGAAAGCAAACTGCGCTACCACAAAATCATCATCATGACCGATGCCGACGTGGACGGCTCACACATTCAGACCCTGTTGCTGACGTTCTTTTTCCGTTATTTCCCCACCATCGTCGAAAACGGCTACCTTTATCTCGCTCAGCCGCCGCTGTACCGCTACAAAAAAGGCAAAAAAGAGATCTATTTCAAAGACGATCGCGTCATGAACGACTTTTTGATCGAAAACGGCATCGAATCCCTCGACGTCGACGGAATCGGGCACAACGACCTTGTCGCCTACTTCAAGATGGTCGACCATTACCGCGGCAGCCTCGAAGCGCTCGAACGCCGTTACGCCCTGGTCGAACTGATTCGCCACTTCATCGAAAATCCCGATATTATCGGGCTCGATACGCCTGCGATGCTTGCCGAAGTCGAACGTTTTCTGGCCGAAAAAGGCAACAACATTCTTTCGAAGCAGACAACGGGCGACGAGATTCACCTGTTTGTCCAGACCGATGAAGGGCTGGAAGAGCTTCGTATCAACGACGACCTTTTCACCGCACCGCATTTCAACGAAGCCCGGTTCGTCTACGACAAAATGTGCGAATGGGATATCGATATCGGAGGCGATCCGCTGGAAGTGCTCGAACGCATCAAAGAGCATGCCAAAAAAGGTTCTTATATTCAGCGCTACAAAGGCCTGGGTGAAATGAATCCCGAACAGCTTTGGGAAACGACGATGACGCCCGAAAACCGCGTGCTGCTGCGTGTGACGATCGAAGACGCCGAAGCGGCGAGCGATGCCTTCAGCCTTTTTATGGGTGACGAAGTCGAACCGCGGCGCCAGTACATCGAAACCCACGCCAAAGACGTCAAACACCTCGACGTCTGATGCTGTACCCCGAAGAAAAAGAGCGCGAAAACCGTTTCAAACTGGCCCTGCGCATGGGGCTTCCCGTTTTCGCGCTTGCCGTGATTACCGTCACCTCGGTGCTATTGCGCTATTTCAACCATATTCCGACTTCGTTCGTCATTATCGCGTTTTCGATGCTCGGCATCATGGTTTATTACCTCTTCTATCTTATCTACCAGGGTTTTAACGAACGTATCACGGACCCCGTGACACAAGCTTTCACCCGGGAATATTTTTTCTCGACGATGCAAAAAGAGATCGAAAGAAAAACCTATACGTTTTTGATGTTCAGTATCGA
>CAZYEW010000003.1:21017-50007 GCA_964646705.1 uncultured Sulfurimonas sp. | reverse complement strand
TCTCCGGTTGGGCTGGGTGCGAATCGCAGCATGAAGCGTCCTCTTTTTTTTGATGCAATGGTAGCGAAAGAGTCCTAACGAAAAAATCGGGACGTCGCCTTTTCAAAACGGAGTGATATTTTCGCAAAAATGCTGTAAACTTTCGTCAAACCAGACGCAAGGGGTACCATGAAGGCCTATTTGATCGATCCGCAAACGCGTACCATTACCGTACAGGAGTTCGACGGACGCCAGCCCAGCCTTTTTACGCTGTTCGGCTCGCTGCTCGTCGATACCAACGACATTCTCAACGACCATATGGTCTATACGGCACGCGAGGCCTTCGAAGAAGGCGAAGCGGGCTATTTTCTGGGTGAAAAACTGCTTTTCGGCAAAGCGCTCGTCACCGGTTACGCCGGTTTCGAAGACCTCGACGCCGCCATCACCCAAGAAGAGCTCGAATCGCTGCTGATGTACGACCTGCCGGCGTTCTACCGCGATGCACTCGCATTGCTGCCCAAAACCTTTGCTTTCGAAGAACGTTACGCCGTGCAGACGGGCGGGGAGGCTGCCGAGATTACGCCGGAATGGGTCTTTTACGTGTTCAATATGGCCGATGAAAATACCAAACGCTATTTTCTGTCGCATCTGGAAGAGACGGCAACCCGGGGTGAAGACATTCATGAATATTTGAAAAAAATGGCCGATTTGGCGATTCGTTCGACAAGTTGAGGTGTGGAGGTGAGTTGAAAAGGGTGGTGACCCCAAGGGGATTCGAACCCCTATGGCCAGAATGAAAATCTGGAATCCTAACCATTAGATGATGGGGCCATCAATGGTTTTGTTGAGCCGAAATTATAGGCAAAAAACTCTTAATGTTTTTTGAAATCCTGCCGAAAGGGCAGGATAATTACATGTAAAATTCGCGAAGTGCACGAATGATGACCGCATTTTTGGAAATGCTTTCGGCCTTGGCATTGTCGTTGACCATATCGTAGAGGTCAAGAGGGAGGGAAATCGAGAAGGTTTTGGTCTCGACTTTCTTGCGTTTTTTGACCATCGTCGTGACGTTTTGCAGCAGTTCGATGATTTTTTTGGTGTCGATCGGTTTTTGGATGAAGCTGTTGACGCCGATTTCGATCGTTTCGGAAATTTTTTGAATATCGTTGCTCGCCGAAATGATGACAATCATTTGCTGCGGATTGATTTCACGAATTTTGCGTGCCAACTCGATGCCGTCCATCTCGGGCATGATGATGTCGATAAAGACGATATCGAATTTCTTGGCATTGTACATTTCGAGCGCTTCTTTGCCGTTGAATGCCGAGGCAACCTCTTTGAAAAAATTCTTGAACGTCGAACTGAGCAGTTCGTTGGCAACCGCTTCGTCTTCGACGACCATTGCGGTCATTTTCTTTGTCTCTTCGGTCAGTTGTACCAAATCGATGTTGTTCATTATGCATGTTCCTGTATGATAAAGTTTATTGTATTTTACACTATTGCCGA
Source organism: uncultured Sulfurimonas sp. (assembly GCA_964646705.1). Classification (GTDB taxonomy): domain Bacteria; phylum Campylobacterota; class Campylobacteria; order Campylobacterales; family Sulfurimonadaceae; genus Thiomicrolovo. Next base: position 48,522 of record CAZYEW010000003.1, on the reverse strand, counting down.
TTAATGTTGTGATAACATCAAAGTTACCCGGAGATTTTCAATATTTTTTGAACTGTTCGAGCCATTCGAGATTATCTTCGACCGCCTTTTCCTTTTGTGCAAGCAGCGAGGCGATGATCGAACGCAGGGTCTGTTCATCCATAAACGAAAGCAGGGCGGGGTCGATGGAGGTGGGCTTTTGGCCCTCATAAGCGTTGAGAAGCTTCTCGATATCGGCAAGCAACGCTTTTTTTGTATCGCTCATGCTTCGAGCTCCTTCGCCGATTCACCGATATACCGCTGACGCGGACGGGCAATCTTTCTTTCAGGGGCTTGCGTAAATTCGATCCACTGTGCCAGCCAGCCGACGGTTCTGCCGATCACGAAGATGATGGTGAACATCTCTTTGGGGATTTTCAGTGCCGTAAGAATAAGCCCCGAATAGAAGTCGATGTTCGGGTAGAGCTTTCGCGAAACGAAGTAGTCGTCGCTTAGCGCAACCGCTTCGATACGCTCGGCGATTTCGAGCAGCTCGCTGTTGATGCCCAGTTCTTCTTTGAGTTCGTCAAGCAGGGATTTGAGGATTTTCGCGCGCGGATCGAAATTCTTGTAGACCCGATGCCCGAATCCCATCAGCCGGAAACCGTCGTTCGGGTCTTTGGTACGGGCGATGAACTCATCGACACGATCGACCGAACCGATATATTCGAGCTGAGCGATCACGGACTCGTTGGCTCCGCCGTGCGCACGGCCCCACAATGCATTGATACCGGCTGAAATGGCGGCATAGGGGTGCGCACCGGTCGATGCAACCGTACGTACGGTTGTCGTTGAAGCGTTCTGCTCGTGATCGGCATGCAGGGTAAAAATGGTATCGAGTGCACGAACCTGAACTTCCGGAATTTCAAGCCGCTGCCCCGGATAGGCGTGCATCATATAAAGAAAGTTTTCGGTAAACGAGCGTTCGAGATCGGGATAGATGAACGGATTTCCAAGGGAGCGGCGATAGGCGAAGGCGCTAAGCGTCGGGATTTTCGCGATCATCCGGCGGCACATCGTGCGGCGTTCGTCGTCGCTGGAAAGTTTCACATGTTCGGGATGAAATGCCGAAAGGGCAGACACCGCCGAAGAGACCATCGCCATCGGATGGGCATTGTCCGGGAAAGCGTAGAAAAGGTTTTTCAGGCCTTCGTGGACGTAGGCGCGTTTACGCAGTTCCATATCATATAATTTTAATTCATTTTGATCCGGAAGCCGCCCCTCAAGCAGCAGGTAGCAGACTTCAAGGTAGCTTTTTTTGCGGGCAAGGTCTTCGATAGCGTAACCGCGATAACGCAGTTCGCCTTTGCCGCCGTCGATAAACGTGATGGCGGAACTGCAGCTTGCCGTCGAGGTGAAACCGGGGTCGTAGGTGAACATGCCGGTTTTCTGGAAAAGCGTGCGAATATCGATCACATCCGGCCCGCGCGTCGGTTCGAGAATATCGAAATCGTACTGTGCACCGTTACGGTTGTCGGTGAGGGTGATCGTTTTCATACCGGATCCTTTTTTACTTGATGTTTAATCAATGGTATAGTACCGTGCGTAAAGAGCCTCTAAAAGATCGCGGTTATGCCAACAGTTCAAGAAAGCCTCGGAGTTTTTCCTTTTGATTAACATAATATATATTCTCTTGAAATAATTTCAAATGCTCTGCCTATTGTGTCTTCGACGCCTGTAAACATATTTTGGCAGCCTATTTTCTGCGACTTAGGTGAAATTTCGATAGAATTAGGCATCTTGGCTTGTGGAGTCACGCATGAAGAAAACCATGGTCTGGCTTTTTGGATCGTTGGCTCTTTTGTTTATCCTTTTGATCTTAGCACTGCTCGGTATTCCTTCGGTAAGTCGCATGCTGCTTCAGGCAGGCTCCGAGCGTTATCTCGGGCACACACTTACGATTCGGGCTTACCATTTTAATCCTTTTCATCTCTATCTCGACGGAAGTTTCGACGACAACAGCACAATTTTCATCGACGCCTCCAATCTCATCTTTGCAAATCGTTATGCCGATGTTCGCCTGAATGCCTCGACGTCTTTTTTCGACAATCTTCTTGAAACGACCTTGCCGAATGTCGGCTTCGATTTGAACGCGACACTCCAAGGAGATCGGCTTATTGCGGCTGCATCGCTGCTTGACGGCCGTCTTGAGACCGAAGCGAATCTTTCAAATCTGAAATATCATTATATAATATCAAATCTTTCGATCGAACGTTTTTTACATGAACAAAAACTGCCGATCTATGCAGTCGGCCGTCTCAGTGCTGCGGGCTCGGGCGAAGGTACGGGGAATCTGCTACAGAAAGTTCAGTTGATATCAAATAATTTAAAACTTGAATCCCCTCTGCTGTCGCTTGCAGGCCTTGCCTCGCTGCCAAAAAAGCTCGATGCTAAGGTAAAGTCGACTTTGACCTTCGATATGCAAAACGGCATCGACGGGACGATACGGCTCGAAAGTTCCCTGTTCACACTTGTCGGCGACGGCGTGAACTACAACCTCCAAAGCGGTACCTTCACCCTTCCCCTCTCCTTGCACGGCCTCGCTGTCGATGAAATTCCCTTCAAAGAGGTCTCGTTACTGGCGATCGGTCAACAACAATCAGGTCGCGTTCGTGCCGATATCATCGCCGAAGCCGACACGTATTTGCTTGTTTTACGCGACCTTGTCTACGACGGCAACGTTTCGTCCGCCTTTCGGCTGACATCGTTCGATACCAAAACATTCAACATCGGCGGGACGAACGCGCTGCACGGCAACTTTTCGTCTATCGGCAATGAAGCCAATATCACGCTGAGCACCGCCAATCTTGGTGTACCTATAGTGTTGCATTACGCTCAAAACAAACTCGATATCGATGCGAAATCCTTACCGGTCGCTCCGATTTTTTCAATGCTGAACCGAAAAGCCGAGCTTTCCGGAACCCTCGATATCGACGGGCGGATCGGATTCGGCGCAAAATACCCCGACATCAGTATGCATATCGCATCGCACGATCTTATGCCTGAACGCTCCCTTGCCAAACCGCTTGGAATCGAACATCCGTCATCGTTACGGTTGGATATTTCGAATCATGAAAACAGCTATCTTGCTACGATGTCTATTCGTTCGGACCTGTTCAACACCGACAAGGTCATTGCAAAGTACGACGTTAAAACGGGGCGCGGACATCTCAAAGCGCTGCTCAAAAAGATTCATGTCGGTCAATACGGCATCGAACATCTCAACATGGAAGCTTCGGTCGATGCGAAACGTTCCATGCTATATAATATGAGGCTCTACACTCCTTTTAGCAGCATCGGTATGCCGAAATTGCATTACGCAGAACCGATATCGGGCAAGCTTTTCTATCGATTCAACCATCTCGACCGTCTTATTCCCGACCTCAACACCAGTGTCGTGTTCAAAGGTGACATGGAAATTTCGCAACAAGGCAAACATAAGCGGCTCGTTTTGCATACCGAGAAGCTCGGTGATTTCCGTATCGGTATAGCGCCCAAAGCCTATACCTTGAGTGCCGACGGTCTGGATGTCAAAAACTTTTTTACAGCCCTTGGGAAACCGGCACCGCTTTATGGAACCATTGACATAGAGGGCCGGCTCGACGATCGTTTCGGTACCCTTACGCTTCACTCTTCCAAACTGCGGCCCGGAGAAGATCTCCGCCCCCTGCTTCGCCCGTTTCCGCTCGATGTAACGCTCGATCTCTCACGCTGCGACAGCCGCTATTTCGGCAAAGTCAACGTGCATACCGCACACGACAGTCTTTCGCTGAGCGGCATCGACGTCGACATTTTTCAGAAAATCTTTCATGCGAACTACCGGCTCGATATTCCCGACGCCCGGCGCTCCGCCCTTGTCTTTCCGCCGAAGACGCTTGTCAGAACATCGCTCAAAGGCACCTTCACCCTGCAGCCGCAGCAGCAAACGCTCAAAATCATCTCCAATGATCTGGTCCTGCATCGAAAACTCCATCGCATGCTCGATGAAAATGCTTCGATGCCGATGGAGGTTCGTACCCATCTCGACATCACACACACATCGAACATCCTCGCACTTTCGGGGGCGCTCGGTATTGAAGAGCTGTCACTGCGGCCTGTAGAACTTGTCTACGACCTGAATCGTTCGTATCTCGATGCGAAAGCGCATCTTCGCACAAAGCGATGGATCGGCGACACCGACGTATCGTTCAAAGGATTCGTCGAACGCAATGCGACCGTCCACGATGCGTCACTGCACGTAGCGGCAAGAAATCTGCGGCTCGATGCCGGCCGTCTCTATGCCGACGCTGCCAAGAACGATTTTCGCGCCGATGCGAATCTCACCCTGCGTTCGCTTGTCGACAGCGATCACAAGGCCGTTGTTTTCGTCAACGCGCGTACCCTTCCCGCGCTCGACGTCCGCATGCATACCGAGGCTTTCCACGGCAATCTCAAAGCGTTGATGAACGACCGAAATATCATCGTGCATGCCCAGGCGCTCGATATTCCCCAAACCGTCAATTTTTTCAAACCTGTTACGATGTTAAAAAGCGGTACGCTCGACGGCGATATCTATCTGAATACGCCGGCAGTGTTGGAGAGCAACCTCAGCCGTCTTAACGGCGGTATCGATCTCAAAGTGCATCATATGCTTCTTGAGGGTATCGAGATCGACGGCTACCTTGAAACGCTGCGCAATTCGCAGGATTTCTCGCTGTTTCAAGGCTCGGTCTCGGATTTGCCCATCATTCGCTCCGTCAAGAATATTCCTTCGGATCTGGTCAACAAGAAAAAGGTTCAAACCGATATCGAAGAAGCGCGGATTGCCGTGGCGATACACGACGGCATCGCAACCTGCGGCGACTGTGCCGCGGCAACGGACAAGCACCGCTTCGCGTTTGCCGGCGACGTCAATTTAAGCTCGCAACGCTTCGGGTATTTCTATTTCGCCCTGCTCAACCCCGAAGGCTGCCCCTATTTCACGCAGCGTATCAAAGGCCCGCTGGCCAAACCGGAAATCAATCTCGCCGAATCAGGAATCAAAGTTGTCGGGGGCGCGGTCGTTTCGGTCGCGTCCAATGTCACCGATGCAGCGAACTGGCTGACCAAATGGTTCGCCAAACTTACCTCTTCGGCGGGTGATGTCGTCAGCTACATTCCCATCGCCGGCGATACCGCCGACCGGTCGTTCAAAAAGGTGGGCAACAGCGTCCACGGCTTGACAGAGACGGTCAGCGGCTGTACGCCCTTCTACCTCGGAACGGTCAAGCATCCTGGCAAAAAATGACATTACCTGCGAAGTGCTCGATACCCCATGCGTTTGAGCAGACCGTCGAAGATGGTCATCTTCGCGTTCCAGCGTGACAGAAAAGCCGACGCATCGGGTTCGAGGCTGGCTATGCGGGAATATCGGTCGATGCGATGCATTGAAGTCCCCCCGCTTTTTTCTATCAGTCGATTCATCGTTTTTTTGTCGAATCCATAAACCATAACGGCTGCTTTTTTATTAATATTTTCGGCTATACACATTAATACGGATCCGTCCTTAAGATGAATCGCATAAAAACCGAAATTGCCGATACGATCGATTTGTTCGACACGTTTGGCTTCGAACACAATATCGAGCGTGCGCTTCATATCGTACTGAAAAGCATAAGGCGCCTGAACGCGAATATGCTCGACGACAATCCCCTTTTTGTCATTTCGATACGCATGGAGCGAACGGGTTATCAGGATATTCTCAAGCGTCATATGCTCGCTTAATAACATCGGAGCATTGATGAGGATTCGATCTTGTTTCGGAATTTCTATGACGATTTTCTCTTTATTTGACAGATTGAATGCAGGAGACGAACAGCCGCCAAACATCAATAAAACCACCCATATCAACCATCCCATAGCACGACCTTTTTTCAAATAATTTTGAGTTCCTTGCTTCGTATATATTGTAACGCAGAAGAGGTAAAATCAAAGTGAACAATCGTTAACTTATTGATTGGACAATATGAACGTTCGTTCATATCTGATTCAGAACAAATTAACAATTGTTCATATAGAATATACAAAATATGAACAATCGTTAATAAGGAAAAGAGATGCCCGAAAACAAGGGATTTGAGAAGGGAAAAGGCACGAAACGCAAAATCGAAGATGCGGCCATGGAGCTATTCGCCGAATATGGCTACAAAGGCACGTCGGTACGTAAAATAGCCGCCAAAGTCGGTATCAGAGAGAGTGCACTCTACAATCATTTCAAAAACAAAGAGGCTATCTTTATCGCTATCACCGAGCGCGCGTTCAACACACCGTTCAGTCAGGATATGAGTGCGGAGTCTATTCAAGCGTCGGCAAAAAAGGGCAAGGCATTTTTGCAAAAATACGTGACGGAATTCAAGCTGATGAGTTTCGACCGAAACAGTGAGAAACTCTTCCGATTCCTTATGATTGAACTGATGCAGAACCCGCTGTTAAGAGAAGGTTTCGAAAAGCGTTTTCGCGACATCAACGTTAAATTTCTATCGAGTGTATTTTTCGCCATGATGCAAGAAGGACTGATTCGCTCCGACGATCCGATGGTAATGGCCGACGCCTTTATGGGGCAGCTGTTTTACATTCGATTGAATATTTCACTGCTTAAAGCCGACAGCCGTTCAACCGCGCCCTATTCGACCGCATTCGAAAAAGCACTCGATTTTTTCTGGCGCGGTATCGCTTTGGAGCATTGACGTCCCTTCAAATTTATGCTCAGGGATTGAAAGAAATAACGGTTAGATTTTTATAGAAAAGAGGTGTGATCGCTTCAATTCCAACGCCAGATACTTGGAATTCGAGTAAATTTTGACCATATTGATATTGAAATATATTAAAGTTTTTACATGTTCGAGGCATCGGTACAACGTAAGCCGGGTTCTGTCTGGGGCGATAATTTATCTACGATATCCGTCGCCGGATACCTTCAGCGAAACAGAAGCATTGTAAGACGCTTACCAACTGTTTCTTGCTGCCGGGCCGGGTTTACCTAGCTGCGATGATCGCTCAACGCACTGGTGGGCTCTTACCCCGCCGTTTCACCCTTACCCGCAATGATGCGGGCGGTCTGCTTTCTGTTGCACTTGCCCTCGGCTTGCGCCGGCCATCGGTTGGATGGGGCCCTGTCTTACGGCAGCCCGGACTTTCCTCTTGGGAGCCCCCAAGCTATCGCCTGTCGTACCGATGGCGACAGTATAACATAGATATTAAACAATATTAAAATTTCGACGGCTGTACAAAAGAGAAAAGGCGCAAGAAAGAGATATTCTCTCATATGAATATTATATAATATTACACTTCTAAAAGAAAAAAGGCGCCAAGCGCCCTCTTCTCATTAGAGCTTGACGCCGGATTCGCGTGCGTACTTGACGCCGAGTTCCCAGGCTTTGAGGTTGGCTTCGTGGACTTTCTTCGGTACTTTTGAAAGCATAACCTCTTTGAGAACTTCGGGATCGAGCGCTCCGGTGATTTCGTTGGCAATCGCCATTGCGACGACCGACTGCGTAATCACGTTGCCGACTTCTTCTTTGGCGATCGTAATGATCGGAATCTCGACGATGCGCCATTTCTTGCGATCTTCTTCGGTCGGGTGAACCAGGTTGGGATCGACGACGATAACGCCGTTCTCTTTGACGCCGTTTTTGAACGACTGGTAGCTGACGTCGGCGACGGAGAGCATAAAGTCGATTTCGCCTTCGTTGGCGTAAGGATAGCGAATTTCATTGTCGTCGAGCGTGATATCGACCACGGTCGGGCCGCCGCGAACCTGGGAGGTATAGGTCGCGGTCTTGAGGCCGTAGCCGCCGAGCTTGATTTTCGCAGCCGCCATGATTTCTCCGGCGAGCAGAACCCCCTGCCCTCCGACACCGGTAAAGCGTAATGTAAGTCTCATGGTTGGCTCCTTAGATTTTTTTCTTGAAATCGTCTTGCGTCAGCTTCGCACGTTTGCCCTGCGCCGCGTCCTGAATCAGCTTGTACGATTCGCAGTATTCAGGTGCTTCGGTATCTTCTTTGAGTACACCCGTCGGGAAGACGTTGATCTTCTCTTCGTCGGAGAGCTGATCCCATTTGCGTTTGGGCATCGTAATGCTGTCGATCCAGTTGAGGTTTTCGATCGCATTGGCCATCTTGTTTTTACGGCCAAGGTTGATATGGCAGTTTGACATGATGTCCATGAACGAGAAGCCTTTGTGCTGAAAACCTTTGACAAGAATTTTTTCCAGTTTCTTCGGATCGATCATCGTTTCACGTGCGACAAAAGAGGCACCCGCGCCGATGGCGAGCTGGCAAGCGTCGAACGTAGGGTCGATATTTCCGTTTTTCTGCGAAACCGTCCACATGCCCTGCGGCGTCGTCGGCGACGTCTGCGAGTTTGTAAGACCGTAGATAAAGTTGTTGATCAGAATGAAATTCAGGTCGATGTTGCGGCGGCATCCGTGAATGGTGTGGTTACCGCCGATCGCCAGGCCGTCGCCGTCACCTGCGACTACGATGACGTGCGCTTCGGGACGTGCGAGTTTGATACCCGTTGCATAAGCCACGGTACGGCCGTGCGTCGTGTGTACGGTATTACAGTCGATGTAGGAACTGAAACGCCCCGAGCAGCCGATACCGGACACGATACAGACTTTGTCCATATCCCAGCCGATCTTTTCGATTGCACGGATCGTCGCTTTCAGAATGACGCCGTCGCCACAGCCCCAGCACCACAGCGTGGGCATCTTGTCGATACGCAGATATTTTTCGTAATTGAATGCCATTACATCATCTCCTTAACTCTGGCTACCATCTCTGCCGGTGCGATCGGACGACCGTTCGCTTTGAGCAGTTTGGTGAAATCGTCACGCTTGACGATACGCTCGATTTCCGTCGAATATTGACCCATATTGAGCTCGGTGACCATGATTTTGTCACCGAAACGCTCACCGATTTCCTTGATTTTCTTTTCCGGACTCGGCCACAGCATGATGGGGCGGAAAAGACCGGCTTTAATACCTTCGGCGCGCAGTTTGTGGACCGCCTCGAATGCACCGAGTGCAATCGATCCGTAGGCGATGATACAGACTTCGGCATCGTCCATCAACACTTCTTCATAATCCGGAAGGTCGTCGAGGCCGTCGTTTTCTGCATGAACCGTTTCGATTTTTCCGACAAGGCGCTCGATGTTGAATTCGCACTGCTCGGCATCTTCGGTCGGGAAGCCCGTCGGTCCGTGATGCAGTCCTGTAATGTGGTAACGGTACCCTTCGAACATCGGGTTGAGCACCGCCGGCTCGTTCATCGGAACGTCGTACGGGCGGTAGTCTTTGGGATCACCTTCGAATTTCTTGCGGTTGACGATCTGCGCTTCCACTTCTTCGAGATCTGGGAGCACAGCTTTACCGTGCATGTGACCGATCGTCTCGTCGAGCAGCATGAAAACCGGCGTCATGTAGGTTTCGGCCAGGTTGAATGCCCGAACGGTCTGCGTGTAGCACTCCGTCAGCGAGCCCGCGCACAGCGTGATCGATGCGTAGTCACCGTGTGTGGGATATTTGGCCTGACCGATATCGGCCTGCGAAACGCGTGTCGGCAGACCCGTCGACGGACCGCCGCGCATGACGTTGATGATAACGAGCGGAATCTCGGCGATGAAGCCCAGGCCGATCTGCTCGGCTTTGAGCGAAATCCCGGGGCCCGAGGTCGCGGTGAAAGACTTGGTCCCCGTCATCGAAGCGCCCAGTGCCGCGGAGATGCCTCCGATTTCGTCTTCCATCTGAATGGCGACACCGCCGACTGCCGGCAGAAGGTCCGATGCCGTATGCATGACCTCCGACGACGGCGTAATGGGATAGCCGCCGAAAAAACGGGCGCCGGCGTCTACAGCCGCTCTCGCCGCAAGCTCATTTCCTGTTGAAATTACTTCTCTTGCCATGTTCTCTCCTTACTGCTCGAGTGACATATAGTTGTTCGCGACGATCGCTTCTTGGCGCTTTTTCGCCTCGTCGGTGAGCTTGGCAAACTTATACTCTTTTCTGTCTGCGACGTAAATGGCGAAGTCCGGGCAGCAAAGTTCGCATTCGTTGCAGCCGATACAGCTTTCGGGATGATCGATATGGATCATCGCTCCGAGTGTGGATGTGGGTTCATATCGCATGCCGAGTACCCCTGACGGGCAGACGGAAACACAGATATCACACGCTTTACAGTTGTCGGTATTGACCCATACCGGAACGTCACCCGGTTTTTCTGTATGAAACATTCATTCTCCTTTTAAGGTTGAGATAAGGCACCTCGAACAATCTTCGGACAAAGACTTTTCGAGATGCCCTTCTCTTTTTCAATTAAAATAGCCAAAGCCGCTTGAAAACCTTTATAAAAAAGGTATCTCATCCATCGGCGCGTCCAAAGCTGTTACCATTCGACGCGCTTATGAACAGAGGATTCGGGCTTATTTTCCCAAAACCTCCGCCACGGCTTTGCCGATTTCCGCAGGCGACACGACGACTTTGACCCCGGCCGCTTCGAGGGCGTCCATTTTCTCTTTCGCGGTACCTGCCGACCCCGAGACGATGGCACCGGCATGGCCCATCCGTTTGCCTTTGGGGGCCGTCTGGCCGGCGATGAAGGCGACGACGGGTTTGGTGATGTTCTCTTTGATGAACTTCGCGGCCTGAATTTCAAGATCGCCGCCGATTTCGCCGATCATCACGATCGCTTCGGTTTCCGGGTCGGCTTCGAACATCGGGAGAAGCTGCTTGTAGCTCAAGCCGATAATCGGGTCGCCGCCGATACCGACCGCCGTCGTAATGCCGTAGCCCTCTTTGACAACCTGGTTCGCGCCTTCGTAGGTCAGCGTGCCCGACTTGGAGATCAGGCCGACGTTGCCTTTTTTGAAAATCATGCCCGGCATGATGCCGATTTTGCACTCTTCGGCCGTGATGATACCCGGGCAGTTCGGCCCGATGGTTTTCATGCCGTGTTTCGTCGCGTACATTTTGGCGTACATCATGTCGCGTACCGGCGCGCCCTCGGTAATGATGACGGCAAGGTCAATGCCGGCATCGGCGGCTTCCATCACCGCATCGGCGACGAATGCCGGCGGAACGAAAATCATCGAAACGGTCGCACCCGTTTGGGCGACGGCATCTTTGACCGTGTTGAAAACCGGCTTGCCCAAATGTTCCTGTCCGCCTTTGTTCGGTGTCACACCGCCGACGATGTTCGTGCCGTACGCGATGCATTGTTCGGCATGGAAGGAACCTTCTTTACCGGTAAACCCCTGGACGATGACTTTCGTATCTTTGTTGACCAGAATACTCATGACAGTTCTCCTTTCGCTGCTGCGACCGCTTTGGCGGCACCGTCGGCCAGGTCGGTCGCGGGAATGACGTTTTTGATATTGGCGTTTTTGAGAATCTCGGCAGCTTCTGCCGCGTTGGTGCCGTCGAGACGGACAACGACGGGAACGTTGACGTCGACCATTTTCGTCGCTTCGAGAATTCCGTTGGCGATACGGTCACAGCGGACGATTCCGCCGAAAATGTTGACGAAAATCGCTTTGACGTTCGGGTTTTTGAGGATAATTTCGAAACCTTTGGCGACCGTCTCGGCATTGGCCTTTCCGCCGACGTCGAGAAAGTTCGCCGGCGTGCCGCCCATGTAGTTGATGGTATCCATCGTTCCCATCGCGAGGCCCGCACCGTTGACCATACAGCCGATCTCACCGTCGAGAGCGATGTACGAAAGCCCGTATTGCGCCGCTTCGCGCTCGTCGGGATCTTCTTCGGAAATATCGCGCATATCTTCGATATCCGGATGGCGGAACAGTGCCGAATCGTCAAAGCCCATTTTGCCGTCGAGGGCAAGAAAATCGCCTGAGCCGGTTTTGATGAGCGGATTGATTTCGATCATTTCGGCATCGTTATCCATGTAGACCTTAAACAGTGCCGAAGCGAATTTGATGAATTTGCCCTGCTCTTCTTTGGGCAGGCCCAGACCGAACGCCAGTTCACGGCCGTGAAAACCCTGAAAACCGATTGTCGGGTCGACGGCGACCTTGACGATTTTGTCCGGTGTCTCTTCGGCCACCTTTTCGATCTCCATACCGCCTTCGGTCGAAGCCATGATGACGGGCATCTCCTTCGCACGATCGAGTACCACGCCAAGGTAGAGTTCGTCCTTAATGTCGGCACCCTCTTCGATGTAGACCTTCTGGACCAGTTTTCCTTCCGGACCCGTCTGGTGCGTCACCAGCGTCATGCCGAGGATTTCACCGGCGAGCTTGCGGACTTCGTCGATCGACTTGGCCAGCTTGACACCGCCGCCGAGACCGCGGCCGCCGGCATGGATCTGCGCTTTGACGACCCAGATATTGCCGCCCAGCTCTTCGGCCGCTTTGACCGCCTCGTCGGGGGTATTGGCGACGATCCCGCGCGGGGTGGGAACGCCGTATTTTTTAAATATCTGCTTCGCCTGATATTCATGTATATTCATTGTGTCTCCTTTCCAGTGTTTAAGTTACGCTTTGGGCGCGATCATCTCTTCGGGTTTGACGTACTTGTCGAACTCTTCTTCGCTCAAAAGGCCGAGATTCACGGCTTCTTCTTTGAGCGTCGTGCCGTTGGCGTGTGCCGTCTTCGCGATTTTCGCCGCATTTTCGTAGCCGATGTACGGGTTGAGCGCCGTGACCAGCATCAGCGAATCGTTGAGGAAGTGGTTGATTTTCTCTTCGTTGGCTTTGATGCCTACCGCGGCGTTGTCGTTGAACGATACGATGCTGTCGGCGAGCAGGCGAACCGATTGTAAAAAGTTGTAGGCGATGACCGGCTTGAAGACATTGAGCTCGAAATTGCCCTGCGACGCCGCGAAACCGATGGTCGCATCGTTGCCCATGACCTGACAGGCGACCATGGTGACGGCTTCGCTTTGTGTCGGGTTGACTTTGCCGGGCATAATCGACGAACCCGGCTCGTTGGCCGGAATTTCGATTTCGCCGATACCGCAGCGCGGTCCAGAAGCCAGCCAGCGGACGTCGTTGGCGATTTTCATCATATCCGCCGCCAGCGCTTTGAGTGCGCCGTGGGCATAGACCAGCGCATCGTGCGAGGTGAGCGCATGAAACTTGTTGGGGGCCGTGATGAAATCGTGCCCGGTCAGTTCGCTGAGCTTCTTCGCGACGCGCTCACCCAGTTCGGGGTGGGCGTTGAGTCCGGTGCCGACCGCGGTGCCGCCGAGGGCAAGTTCGCGAACGGGCTCAAGCGACTCTTTGACCATCTTTTCGCATTTGGCAAGCATTTCGACCCAGCCGCTGATCTCCTGGCCGAGTGTCAGCGGCGTTGCATCCTGCAGGTGTGTGCGACCGATTTTCACCAGGTTCGCGTATTCCTCACTTTTGGCTTGCAGGGTCGCTTTGAGTTTGGCGATGGCAGGAAGCAAACGCTCTTCGACCGCGATGACGGCGGCGACATGCAGGGCCGTCGGATAGGTGTCGTTGGAGCTTTGCGACTTGTTGACGTCGTCGTTGGGATGGACGAGTTTCTCTTTGCGGAAATCACCGCCGAGAATTTCGGTCGCCCGGTTGGCAAGCACTTCGTTGTTGTTCATGTTCGACTGCGTACCCGAACCGGTCTGCCAGACGACAAGCGGATAGTTGCCGTCGAGCTTGCCCGCAAGCATTTCGTCTGCGGCCTGGGCAATCGCGTCGGCTTTGGCCGGATCGAGCTTGCCCAGGTCTTTGTTGACCATCGCTACGGCTTTTTTCAGGTACGAAAACGCCCGCGTGATTTCGTAGGGCATCGTCTCTTCGCCGATACGGAAATTTTGGATCGATCGCTGTGTCTGCGCGCCCCAATAGGCGTCTTTGGGGACTTTGATCTCTCCCATCGTATCTTTTTCAATTCTGTATTCCATCAGTTATCCTCCTTAAAAAAATGGTGGTCGTTGAGTGTATCGATCAGCCGCTGTACCGAAGCGCACGACTTGGCGAACATCGCTTTCTCTTTGTCGTCGAGCGTCACCTCGATAATTTTTTCCGCGCCGTTGGCACCGATCATCACCGGTACGCCGGAGACGACATCCTCGTAGCCGTATTCGCCTTCCAGGCACACCGCGCACGGATGAATCTGTTTGGTGTCTTTCAAAATCGCTTCGACCATGATCGCCGTTGCTTTTGCCGGCGCATAATAGGCCGACCCTGTTTTAAGGTAGCCCACGATCTCTGCACCGCCATGGCGCGTGCGATCGACGATTTCGTCAATTTCCGCATCCGTCAGCACGTCGCTCAGCGGTACGCCGGCAACCGTCGAATAACGCGGGAGCGGCACCATGTCGTCACCGTGGCCGCCCATCACCGAAGCACGGATCTGTCCGCCGCCGTAGCCCAGCTTTTCCTGAATGAACGAAGCCATGCGGGAACTGTCGAGAATGCCGGCCATCCCCAGCACACGGTTGCGTTCGAAACCGCTTTCTTGAAGTGCGACGTACGTCATGGCATCGAGCGGATTCGAAACCATGATGATGATGGCATTGGGTGAATATTTCGCGATCCCTTCTACCACTTCTTTGGTGATTTTCGCGTTGATCATCAGCAGATCGTCACGACTCATTCCCGGCAGACGCGGGCTTCCGGCAGTCACGACGACGACGTCGCAGTCGGTGAGCTGTTCCATGCTCTCGGCAACACTGACGACGGTGTGGCTTCGGACCGCCGACGCCGCCTGCGACATGTCGAGTGCCTTTCCCTTCGCAATGTCGATTTTGTTGTCACGCAGGATAATTTCGTGACACGCACCGAGCATCGCCAAAGAATACGCGACGGTCGCACCGACATTTCCTGCACCGACGATTCCAACACGTTTTCCATGATTCATCTATGAGGTCCTTAATTATGAGTGTTGCCGCGGCCTTCCCGACGGGCATAGATGCATAATCACTGCGTACGGACACGCACCGTTATGTCTGCATGGCGGAAAGCCGTGGAAAGAGAACGATCAAAACACCCGACGGCGAGTGTCTCGAAGATGCTCTCATTATAAGTGAAATAAGTTTAAGGGCGCTTCGGCCGATTTCGTTTGCATCGCACCGGCCAAAAATCCGCCCGGGAGGTGTTCCGTTTCGGAACACCGTTTTCACCATTTAGATCGCGTCGATGATCGCGTTGAGCGTTGCGGAAGGACGCATCGCTTTGGCAGCTTTTTCGTCGTCGGGCTGATAGTAGCCGCCGATATCCGAAGGATTGCACTCGACGGCCATCAGTTCTTCGAGAATCTTTTCTTCGTTGGCTTTGAGTTCTTCGGCGACTTTGGCGAATTTGGCCGCCAGGTCGGCATCGTCCGATTTCGACAGTGCATCGGCCCAGTAGAGCGCCACGTAATAGTGCGACGCTTTGTTGTCGGGCTGACCGCATTTGCGTCCGGGTGCCTTGTCGTTGTCGAGGTAGCCTTCGTTGGCAGCGTCGAGGCCTTCGACCATCGCCGCAACTTTCTTGTCGCCGGTTTTGTTCGCGATCATGCGCAGCGACTCGGCCAGGGCGAGGAACTCGCCCAGCGAATCCCAGCGCAGGTGGCTTTCGTTGAGGAACTGCTCGACGTGCTTGGGAGCCGAACCGCCCGCGCCGGTTTCGAAAAGCCCGCCGCCTGCAAGCAGCGGAACGATCGACATCATTTTTGCCGACGTGCCGAGTTCGAGAATCGGGAAAAGGTCGGTCAGGTAGTCGCGCAGAACGTTTCCGGTGACTGAAATCGTGTTCAATCCGGCACGGGTACGCTTGAGCGTGTATTTCATCGCCAGTTCGGGTGCCATGATATGGTATTCGATCGGCTCTTTTTCAAGATACTCGGGCAGCCACTCAACGACACGTTTGATCAGGTTGGCATCGTGGGCACGGTTGCTGTCGAGCCAGAAGACGATCGGATCACCGGTCAGCTTGCCGCGCTCGTGCGCCAGGCGCACCCAGTCTTTGGCCGCGATCTCTTTGACGCGGTACAGACGCCAGATATCCCCGGCCTCGACTTTGTGGCTCATCAGCACGTTGCCGTTTTCGTCTTTGACTTCCACCGTGCCCGCTTCGGGGATTTTGAACGTCGTGGGATGTGAGCCGTACTCTTCGGCTTTTTTCGCCATCAGACCCACGTTGCTGACGTGTCCCATCGTCGTGACGTCGAACTGGCCTTCGCGTTTGCAGTCTTCGAGAATCTCTTTGTACATCGTCGCGTACGTGCGGTCGGGAATGACGGCGACACATTCTTGAAGCTCGCCGTCTTTGTTCCACATTTTGCCGCCTTCGCGAATCACAGGGGGCATCGATGCGTCGATGATGATGTCGTTGGAAGCGTGCAGGTTCGTAATGCCTTTGTCGCTGTCGACCATGGCAATATTGGGACGCTTGTCGTATTCGGCCATGATCGCCGCTTCGATCTCTTTGCGCTTGTCTTCGGGGAGTTTCTCAAGTTTCTTGTAGAGGTCTCCGAGTCCAAGATCCGGATTGACGCCGATCTCTTCGAACTCTTTGGCATATTTGTCAAACACATCTTTATAGAAGACCTTCACGGCCTGGCCGAACATGATGGGGTCGGAGACTTTCATCATCGTCGCTTTGAGGTGGATCGACCACAGCAGGTCTTTGGCTTTGGCGTCTTCGACGGTTTGTGCGAGGAAGCTGTCAAGTTCCGCAGCCGACAGGAAGCTCGACGAAAGCTGTTCGCCGTCTTCGACGTCGGTCAGTTCTTTGAGGACTTTGCCGTTGAGTTCGATGGTGACTTTGCCGCCTTTTTCCATGATGACCGACTGCTCATTGGCGTAAAAGTCGTTCTTGCCCATATGCGCAACGTAGGCTTTGCAGTCAGGCGCGAAGGGTTTGAGTCGGTGCGGATGCTTCTGCGCGTATTTCTTGACCGCGGCCGCGGCGCGGCGGTCGGAGTTTCCTTCGCGAAGAACGGGGTTGACGGCCGAGCCCAGGCAGGTCGCGTAACGGGCCTGGATCTCTTTTTCTTCGTCGGTCTGCGGGTCTTCCGGATAGTCGGGAAGATCGTAGCCTTTGCCCTGAAGCTCGGCGATGCACGCTTTGAGCTGCGGAATCGATGCGGAGATATTTGGCAGTTTGATGATATTGGCCTCGGGCTGCTTGACGATCTTGCCGAGCTCGGCAAGATTGTCGGGCATGCGCTGCGCTTCGCTCAGACGCTCGGGAAACGTAGCGATTACGCGCCCGGCGAGCGAGATGTCGCTTTCAACGACATCGACACCGGCCTCTTTGGCAAACGCCTGTACGATAGGAAGAAGGGAATACGTCGCCAGTGCAGGCGCTTCGTCGATTTTTGTCCAAATGATCTTTGACATCAGTAGGTCTCCTCGTGAAAATAAAGTCAAAGGAATGATAGCACTTATGCGGTTAGCGTTGCTCAACCATGAGAGCGTTCGGGAATAAAATGGAAGCTTGTTTCATTTGGTAACATGTTTAATGTTGCGTATATGTGTAGAATAGTAACGTGTAAACCGATGCTTTCCGTCACTTCCTTTGACGAAATAGAGGTAATCGGTTTTCGCCGGAAAAATCGCGGCGTGCAGCGCTGCGAAACTCACATTGCAGACCGGCTCTTTCGGAAGGCCTTTTATATGGTAGGTGTTGTATCCGCTGCGATCTTTGCGAATACGCCCGGCATCGACGGGAATATGCGAAAAACGGCCGTAGTTAAGGCTGCCGTCCATCTGCAGCTTCATGCCCTTGTTCAAGCGATTGTATATCACCGACGCGACGATCGGCATCTCGTCGTTCGAAGCCGCCTCTTTTTGCACGATCGATGCGATAACGACGTAACGATGCCACCGGGCAGCATTCCAGTCGCCGAAAATCGTTTGCGACCATTGCCGCATTGTCCGTGCAGCATGCGACAAAAGCAGCGCGGCCGTGCCGTTTTCGTCGAGCCCGACAGGAAGTGCGTAGGTGTCGGGCACCAGCGCGCCCTCTTTCCATGGGGCAAGCCGTTCGAAGGCACGCCGAAGTTTCGTCGCATTAAGGTCGAGTGCCTTCGCGGCTTGCATCGCGAATATGAAGGTGGTTTCGCCGGGTACGAGTGTCACGTTTTTCAAAGCCGCACGGGACGTACAGAGACGATGAAGATAATCGGCGTGTGTCATCACGGTGCCGCCCATGTCGATCCAGCCATGCTGGGGGCGCCCGCCGAATAGTCTCAACGCCGCGGTGTCGAGCAGGGTCAGTTCGGAATTGCGCTCGTGCAGGTGTGCTATAATTTTGCGAATTGATCCCTGGGGAATGTAAAGTACTTTGGACGTCGTGATCCCCGTATTCAGGTAATAGATGAACGACACTCCCGTAAGCAGGGCGATACACAGCACCCACTTCGCCATCATCAGCGTCTTTGTCTTCATCTTTCTCCTTGGCACGCTGCTTTACCTGTGGCTGTGCAGCGGCATCGAACTGAAACGGCTCGCCGCAGGCGGCACGACGATCGAAAAATTATACATCAAATGGGATAAGAAGCTTTTCGTTACCGCGCATACCGTTCGGTTGAATACCCGTGCCGATGCATCGCCGCCATCGGACTTTTCATCATTGCATGACGCCTTCGTGACCGTCGCTTCCCATCTCGACGACCGCTGGCTCGGTTCGTTTCGTATCGAACGGCTTGTCGCCGGAGATGCCAACCTTAGCGTCGATTACGCTCCGTCAAAGGGCGGAAGCATAACGTATCGTTCTCCCCAGCATGCGGTGGACGTCACGCTGGCACCGCCGGTGAAGCGACGCATCCATATGGCTTTCAGTGCCGAAAGTACGTCGTTCGATGCGAACATCAGCGGGCAAGGCGAGCTGCAGCTCGACACCGGCCGGGTTTCCGCCGGAGGGTATATCGACATCGCCCGAGAAATCACCCTTCGTTACGCCATCCAAGCCCTTGAAAAACGCCTCGATATCACACTTTCGTCGACGAAGCCTTTCAAACGGATCGCTCCGGCGGTTGCGCCGTTTCATCTTGACAAAGACGTTGCGCAGTGGATCGTTTCGCGTGCACGAACCGGCCCGCTGTCGCTGCATACGCTCAAAACTTCGATCCCCTACGACGATCCGTCACTGGGATTCAGCAACCTTTACGCCCACCTCACTGTCACCGATGCGCATTACGATTTCGCGCCGCGGCAAGGCGTCTTCGAACCGGCCGAAGCACCGAAGGTCGAACTTTTTTTCGACGACAAAAAACTTTTCATCGTTCCCCTTGAAGCGACCTTTTACGGACAAAGCGGCGGCGGGACCTGGCTCGATATCGACTTTGCACCCCGCGAACCCGAACTCAATCTTTATATCGATACCAAGGCCCGGTTCACCCCCGAACTTCGCCGCCTCGTCAAAGCGTATGGCATCGAGCTTCCCTTCTTGCAGCGAAGCGGCCTGACCCTGGCCCGGCTCAACCTTCACATTGTTCTTCCGACAAGCGATGTTACCGACAGCGGGCGCTTTTATATCCCCGACTCCGCCGTCGACTACAACGGTCTGGCCCTCGACGTCAACGATACGTTCTTCACGCTTGAGGGCACACGCATTTCGCTGCGGCGTATGCACGCGGCGCTTTTTGACCGGGCCGTCGTGCTCTCGGTTTCGGGGCATCTCGATCCTGCATCCGAAAAAGGACGGCTCGACTTCACCGTTTCGCGTGCCCGCTTTCAAGCCGATCCGTCCGTCGAACTCACCGATACCCCTTTGCATTTTCGATACGATATTTATCCAAAGCGTGACCGCATCCATTTGGACCCTTCACGCTGGATTGTCGGAAAGCATCGCTTCGAAGTCGACGGATTCACGGCGCCTTTTTCTTACGGAAAATTGACCCTGCAGCTGCCCAAGACGACCGTCAAATCGCCGCCGTGGTTCGAGGCCGACGTATCGGGCTCTATTGACCTAAAAGACAAAAACGTTTCACTGCGAACATGGCTCAAGACGTTATGTATCGGACGTTTGCGCAATGCACAAAAGCCTGTCGTTTTCGATATTGGATACGGCGGCGGTCTCACGATAGCTACGCATGCACCCTCACGCTGGTATGCCGGCGATTCCAACTTGAGTGTCGGACCGATGCAGATCGTCAGCACGCCCGACCGGCTGGTGCTCGAACCGACCCGGCTGCACGTCGAACGTCTTGTCGAAGGTGAACTTGAGGGTGTCTTGGACCCGGAGACCGGTGCTTCGGCATTGACAGTCAAGGGTTTGCATTTCATTAACGCCGCATTCAGCAACCTTTTTCGGCGTTTCGAAGCCCTGAAGGTTTACGTCATACCGGAGAACGGGGAATACGACGTCATTGTTCCTTCGCTGAATATGCGTTTCTCCACGCTTGGCGAAGGCTGGAAACTGCACTTTTTTTCACTCGATGCACTCGTCGAAGATTCACCGCTGCTGCAAGAATACAACATCACGCAAGGAGAATTCACCGCCTGGTCGGAAACCGGAGAGTTTCCCTTCGATTTCAACGGTACGCTCGACTACCCTTATGCCATCTTGCGTCACGGCGGCAAGCCGGTTTCGACCTACCGGCTGCACGGAAGATTCGATGCACCGGCAAAAGCCGAAGTGTATCTCAACGATGCCGTGAAGATTGACGTCGATAAAGACGTCAACATCACTTCGTCGAACGTCGCCTTCGATTTTTCGCAAATGCTGCGTTTTTACGAAGATCATGAAGCGAACGCCGCCGAAAAAAACACAACCGATGCCGCGACATTACCCGTCATACGCCTCGATGCCAACCAAACCGCCATCGTTTTCGACGACGGACGGCGTGCCCCGGCCGACCGTTTGTCGCTTCTTTACCGAAACGGCCGCCTTACGGCCAAACTGTTCAAAGGCCGCGGCGGTGCCCTGCTTGAAGTACACGAAGGCCGTTTCTATCTATACGGCAACGACCTCGACGACGAATTCATGAACCGTTTTTTCCGCCTTTCTCATTTTAAAGGCGGCCGCCTCGACTTTTACGTAATAGGCGATGCCAAAGCGTTCGACGGCTTGATCGAAATTTCGGATACGACCATATATGACTACGTCGTGCTTAACAATCTGTTCGCCTTCATGAACACGGTTCCGGCACTCGTGACCTTTTCGCTCCCCTCTTACGAAACCAAAGGAATCGACATTATCCGGGCCTACGCCAATTTGCATTTTCAAAACGGTCTGCTGAAAATCGACGGCATCAAGGTCGACAGCAAAGAAATGGACTTCGCGGGGACGGGAAGCATCGACTACAACGACAACCGCCTGTCGATGGAACTCTCGGTCAAGACGCAGGCAGGAAAGAACATTCGAAAACTTCCGGTTGTAGGGTATATCCTTGTCGGCGACGGGAATTCGGCACTGACGACGGTCAAAATCGACGGGCCGATCGACGACCCGAAAGTGACAAGCACGATTGCAAAAGATATTGTCGTCGCCCCTTTCAATCTCCTCAAACGGGCCTTCAATTTCCCGCTGCACTATCTCGAACTTTTCGAAAAAAAGTTCAAGAACGCATCCCCGTCACTTCGCAAAAAGAAAAAACGAAACCCTCATCAGATCACCTCGGGGATACCGCTTGAACCCGGCAAAGAATAGCGATCGCGGCCTTCTCTTTTTAATATTGAATAATATCCAATAGTATCTCAGGCCGCTCGATATACGTTTTTTCCGATATGCAATCGCCGAATCCCCATGTACAGAACACGGCATTGATCCCCGCCGCACGGGCTGCTTCGAGGTCTTTGGCGTTGTCGCCGACCATCCATCCTCGATGTTTTCCGTGACGAAATCCCGTTTGTGACAAAATCTTCACCAGCATCGCCGGGTCGGGTTTGGAAGCGCCGGCGGTGTCGGGGCCTTCGATCATGGTGAAATAGTCCGCAAGCCCGACGTGCGCGAGGATACGGCGTGCAAAAGTACTGGGTGCATTCGTTGCCACGGCAAGTTTTACATGCCTTTCGCACAGTGCCGCAAGCGTCGCCTCGATACCGTCGTAGGCTCTGACGTTCTGAATGCACTGACGGTGATAATGCGATTCGAACAGCTTCCGGTCACGATCTTCGTACGCCGGCGTTTCGTAAAAAAGCTGCGGCAAGTTGCGTACGGGCAGATTGATCCATTCGACGATACGCTCCGTGGGTACAGGCGGCAGACCGTGATTGACCGCACGGACGTGATTGACCGAAATCGCGATGTCTTCGCCCGTATCGACGAGCGTGCCGTCCATGTCGAAAATGACGATGCGCATGATGGGCTCGCTTAGGGTTTGGGATAGTAATGTATGAGAATATCCAAATAGTTCTCGATCCGTGTGACATACTTGACCGGCTCGCTTCCGCGGGCGTAGCCGTAGCGCAGTTTCTTGTAGTACTCGCGCTCGGCAAGCTTGGGAAGCAGCGTTTTCATATTGTGCCACTTGTACGGATCGACTCTTAGCCGTTTGCCCAGACGAATCGCGTCGTAAAGATGCCCCATTCCGATGTTGTATGCGGCAAGGGCGAACTTGTAGCGGTCGCGTTCATTTTTGACGTCTTTGGGAATACGCGCAAGCAGCTGTTTAAGATATCTGGCACCGCCGTCGATGCTTTCGCGGTAATTGAGGCGGTTTTTTACGTCCATCGCTTTGGCGGTACTGCGCGTAAGCATCATCATGCCGCGCACGCCCGTAGGGCTTTTCGCACGGGGGTTCCAATGCGACTCCTGGTAGGCCTGCGCTGCCAACACCCTCCAGTCGATGCCGTATTTCTTGCCGCCTCGGTGAAACGAAGCGAGGTATTTGGGCAGGCGTTTTTTGATGCGGGCATGATAGCGGGCGGTATCGACATAGTCGAATTTGACGATATGCCCGAAATAGCGTTCTTTGATCTGCTTGAACCGCCCGCTTTTTTTAAACGACGCGAACCAGCGATGCGTTTGCCGCATTAACGCACGGCCTTTGGGGGTTTTGGGAAAATACCAGACCAGCCCCTCTTTTCCGCTGACGGGAAAGAGAACGTTCAAGTGGGGAAAATAGCGGCGGTTGAGATCGACGATATGAGAATCGGCGATGGTGCAGTCTATCTTTTTGCGCTGCATTCGTTCAAAAATATGTTCGGTCGTATAACCTTTGTGCTCATGCCATTTCAGCTTGGGAAACGTCGCCTGCAGGCGTTTGAGCGTTTCGACGTAGCTGCTTTTGGCAATGACCTCGATATCGAGCCCGACGAGATCTTTGACCGTTTTGGGATGCACGCCGCTTCGGCAGACGACTTCTTCGGTCACTTCGAGATAGACCGGGCCGGTATAGAGATCACGGTTGCGCAATGCGGTTTTCGTCAGTCCGGCCGCAGCGATATCTCCTGCTTTTGCAAGCATACCGTTCATCACCGCTTGCACCGAATCTTCGAGCTTGAGGTCCACCTTGTAACCGTTGTCTTTCGCGAAAGCCTTCACAAGGTCGTACTCGAAACCCGCGGGCTTGTTCTGCGCGTCGTAAAAAACGGTCGTCGGCGCATTGCGCGTCAATACGGTCAAACAGGGTTTTTCCGCCTGCAGTGCCGCGATCAGCAGCAAAATAGCCATCATTGTGCGAAACAACATGAGCAAAGTGTAGCGAAAATCCATGCGTTTTCAAAGTTCTTCCAAAGCCCCGTTCGGGTATCATCGAAAACATTTTGAGACGAGTTGGAGAGTTTTTGCGACGTTTTTTGGTGACGGCCTGCATCATCGCATGGCTTGGGGATGCGCCCCTGCATTCGGAAGACAACACGACGATGACGCTGCACGGCAGCGGCGTTCTTGCAACGCAGAGCGCTGCGAACGATGCGTCGCTCGACGACGAAGACGCTTTCGATGACGAATTTGCCGACGAATTCGACGAAAACGAAAGCCTCGACGACATTTTCGACCCGCTCGAAAGCTACAACCGTTTCATGACCGCTTTCAACGATACGCTTTTCGACTACGTACTCGATCCGATCGTCCTTCGCGGCTACAATTTCATTTTTCCCGAATCCGTTCGCGTCTCGATCAACAACTTTTTCAACAACCTTTATTACCCCGTCAGCCTCGTCAACAATTTGCTGCAGCTCAAATTCGAAGCGGCGGGTATCGAAACGGGTCGTTTCATCGTCAATTCGACGTTTGGCTTCGCGGGCCTGTTCGACCCCGCACGAGAAGGCCTGGGCCTCGAACCCCATAAAGAAGACCTCGGGCAGACCCTGGGGTACTACGGCGTCGGCAGCGGTTTTCCTATCGTGCTGCCCTTTTTCGGACCGAGCAATCTGCGCGATTTGACCGGAGATCTGCTCGATTTTTATGTCAATCCCACCTACTTCGTCAACGGAAGAAGCTATAATCTCGTACACAATACGACTGAGAGCTGGGGTGTCACCGTCTACAAAGAGTTCAACAAGATCTCACTGTACGCCAAAGAGTACAAACAGTTGCGCAAAGATGCGCTCGACCTGTATCCTTTCATGCGTGACGCCTACGAACAAAATCGTAACAAACTGATATCGGAGTGAACCATGCGAACCGTCTTTAAATCTTTGTTGGTACTCGTACTGTTCTGGGTAAACGCGGCCGCCCTCGAACAAAACGCCATCAAACCCGTCATGCGCCAGAAAGTCGACGAAATCATCACGCTGATCAACGACCGCAACCTGACCAAAGCGCAGCGCAACGCCAAAATCGAACAGACGATCGACCCGCTGTTCGATTTTACGATGATGGCCAAACTCAGCCTTGGAAAACATGCCTGGAAAAAAGCGAGCAAAGCACAGAGAAAAGCGTACGTCAAGCTGTTCGAACGCCGCATCAAAGACTCGTACATGAGCAAGCTCGATATGTACTCGAACGAAAAAATCATCCTGGAAGAACCCAAAAAAGTCAAAAAACGCATCCATCTCAACAGCTACATCATCCAAAAGGGCGAAAAAAAAGAGGTATTGTACAAATTTTACCGTTCCAAAAAACGCGGCTGGGTCATCTACGACGTCGATGTGCTCGGCGTCAGTATTATCCAGACCTACCGTTCCCAGTTCGCCGGCGTGCTCAAAAAGGGTTCGATGGACGCCCTGCTGCAAAAGCTGCGTGAACCCAAAACGTGATGCTCGAACGTTTTTACAGCCTCTTCGTTCTGCGCTATCCGCGGCTCGTGATCGCCTTGGTGCTGCTCATTGCCGTCGCCCTGATTCCTCAGGCACTCAAGCTGCGTGTCGATGCCTCCGCCGAAACTCTTCTGCTTGAAAACGACAAGGATCTCGCCTACACCCGGCTCGTCGCCAAACGCTACCGCAGCCCCGACTTTCTGGTCATTACCTACACCCCCGACGCACCTTTGCTCTCGCCGGTCATCATCGACGATATCCGCGCCCTCGTGCACGATCTCAACACAACGGAAGGCGTCGCCTCGGTGACGTCGATTCTCAATGTTCCGCTGCTGCAAAGCCCGCCCAAACCGATCAAGGAACTGCTCGCAAAAATACCGTCGATCGGTGCGGGCGACGCCAACTTGACCCTGGCCGCCAAAGAGCTTCGCACCAACCCGCTGTATGCCTCGAACCTGGTGAGCAAAGACCTCAAGACCACCGCGCTTCAGGTCAATCTGAAGTACGATACGCGCTATTACGCCCTGCTCGACGCACTCAACACCCTGCGTGCGGCCGATGAAAACGGTACCCTCACCGCGGCACAGCGCAGCAAAATGAAAGCGCTCGAAAGCACGTTCAAAGCCTACCGCGACGTTACCCGCGAAAAGGCCCACAAGCTGATACGCGACGTCAGAAAAGTCATGGACGCGCACCGGGTGCATGCACAGCTGTTTCTCGGCGGCGTGACGATGATCGCCGACGATATGATCACCTTCGTCAAACGCGACCTCAAAACCTACGGAAGCGTCGTACTCGCGTTGCTGATTCTTGTGCTTTGGGTCGTTTTCCGCCAGCGCCGCTGGATCGTGATCCCTGTACTCGTATCGGCCGTCTCGGTGATGATCACCGTCGGGATTCTGGGAATGCTCGGCTACGAAGTGACGGTCATTTCGTCGAATTTCATCTCGCTGCAGCTCATCATCACGATCTCGGTCATCATCCACCTGATCGTCCGTTACCGCGAACTCGCCGTCGAGCATCCTGCCGCTCCCCAGCATTTTTTGGTGCTCGAAAGCACACTGTCGATGTCCAAACCGACCTTTTTCGCCATCATCACGACGGTTGCGGGCTTCGCCTCGCTGATGCTTTCGGGCATCAAGCCCGTCATCGCACTGGGCTGGATGATGAGCATCGGCATCACCGTCTCGCTCGTTGTCGCCTACCTGCTTTTTCCGGCCATCAACGTCCTTCTTGCGCGTACCGAACCGTACACACTGTTTGAAAAACGGTTCTCGCTGACGAAAAAGATGGCCGACTTTACCGAACGCCACGCGATGGCTATTTTCGCGGGCGCAGGATTGTTGGCGCTTTTTTCGATCGGCGGCGCTTCGAAGCTCGTCGTCGAAAACAGTTTCATCAACTATTTCAAACCTTCGACCGAAATCTACAAGGGCATGGTCGTCATCGACCGTGAACTCGGCGGTACCACGCCCGTCGACGTCACCGTCGACCTGCCTCCGCAGGCCGAAGTACCGCCTGCCGTCTCGGACCAGGAGGACGACGAAGACGACGATTTCGCCGAATTCGACGAAGAGTACGCCCAAGAAGCGACCAAGTCGCAATATTGGTTCACCGACGATCGCATGGAGACGGTACGCCGTGTGCACCGTTGGCTCGAAGGGGTCGATCACGTCGGCAAAGTGCTTTCGCTCGGCACCATGCTCGAAGTCGGCCGTACCCTCAACGACGGCAAGGATCTCGACAATTTCCAGATCGCCCTGCTCTACAACGAACTGCCCGAGAAGTTCTCGCGTATCATCCTTAAACCTTACGTCGATATCGAACACAACCAGGTGCGCTTCGCGATGCGCGTCAAAGACTCAGACCCCGATCTGCGCCGTGCCGCATTGCTGGCGCATCTGCGCAAAGGACTGATCGAGGAGGTCGGAATCGACCCCGCACATCTTCATATTTCGGGAATTATGGTCCTTTACAACAATATGCTCCAGCGCCTCTACGAATCGCAGATCGTCACGCTCGGAGCCATGGCGGCGCTGCTGTTTGTCATGTTCTGGCTGCTTTTTCGCTCCTTTCGCGTCGCCGTCGTGGCGATCGTCGCCAACTTGCTGCCGATCGGGACGATTTTCGGTTTTATGGGATTCGCCGGTATTCCGCTGGATATGATGACCATCACCATCGCCGCCATCAGTATCGGAATCGCGGTCGACGATACGATCCACTATTTATACCGTTTTCGCGAAGAGTTCGCCAAAGACCACGACTACCTTGCCGCGATGCATCGGTCGCACGAAAGCATCGGCTACGCAATGACGTACACCTCCGCTGCCATCATCATCGGTTTTCTGATTCTGGTGCTTTCCGTGTTCATTCCGACGATCTATTTCGGCCTGCTGACCGTTTTGGCGATGTT
>CAZYEW010000003.1:17275-20917 GCA_964646705.1 uncultured Sulfurimonas sp. | reverse complement strand
TTTCCGTGTTCATTCCGACGATCTATTTCGGCCTGCTGACCGTTTTGGCGATGTTTATGGCCATCGTCGCCGATTTGCTGCTGCTTCCGCGGCTGATTTTGCTCGTCAGACCCTTCGGAGAGGGTACGCTCAAGCAATCGTAAAAGATAAGACGCTAAAATAGACCGATCAATGTCGCGGATACCGCGAAGAAAAGGATTGCCATGCGTCTACTGCTTTTGCCGCTGTTCCTGCTGCTCATCGGAACATCGACCCTTTGGGGTATCGTGGATAAAGAAATCGTCATTGGTTCGTTCGCTGCGCCCAAACAGGCACACTACCGCAACCTGAGCCTCGAAGCCGCCCTCGAACGCGAAGACGACATTGCCCGCATCATGAACGACAAGCGTTTCATCTTCGACGTCAAATATGCCAACAAGCGCTACCGGTCGGTGCTGACGCGCTTTATCGACCCGCAGGAAATGCAGACCGTTTTCAACGCGGTCAAAAAAGTCTATCCCGACGCGTTCATCGTCAAAAGCGGCGCCATCGTCATTCCGCCCGTCAAGGCTTCGCATACCGATGTGCCGAATGCTCCGCATTCCAAACGCAGCACACCGGCTTCGATTCCGCCTGCCGAAGAGATTGTCGCGACGGTCGACGAAACCGCCGTGATTTCAAGCCCCGCCTCCTCCGCTTCGGCCGCCTCCGAAAAAAGCACGGCCGCATCTTCGGTTGCCGACGAAAACGACGATGACGATATCATCATTATCGACGAAACCGAAGAGGAAGAAACGCCTGAAGCACCGGCTTCGGAAGCGACGACGGTCGTACCGCCAAAAAACGAAGCCGTCGAGAAAGCCGAAACGCTTGAGCCCACGCAAACCGATACCGACCAAGGCGGCTCGCTTTTGTTTTACGGCATCGCTGCGGCCGTTTTGATCATCGGGGCCCTGCTTTTCGTCGCGCGGCGCAGAAAACGCGACCTCAAACCGCTGCGCACGCCCGAATTCATTGAGGCCGAAGAAGAGAAAATCGCCCTCGTTCAGCCGCAAGAGGCCCAAACCGAAGAAGCGCCGGAAGCCACGACGCTCGAAGCCGAATCCGAGGAAACGGAGCCGGAAGAAACGACGCTCGATATCGAACCCGACATCGAAGAGCCCGCGGAAGTGCAAGAAAGCGTCGACGAATTTCCGGCCGAAGCGGCGGTGAAAGCGGAGGGTCCCAGCCCGCGCAAAAAGCGCAGCCTGCGTCCGCATACCAAACCGATCACCAAAGAAAGCCTCGCGGATTTCGCCGGCAACCGGATTCTGATCGCCGAAGACAACCTGATCAACCAGAAGGTCATTTCCAAACTTCTCGAAGACAGCGGCATCGAAATCGTGATGGCGAACAACGGCCAAGAAGCGCTCGATATTCTCGCCAAGGACCCCAATTTCAATATGATCTTGATGGACGCGCACATGCCGATCAAAGACGGGTTCGAAGCCACGCGCGAAATCCGTCAGAACATTTTGTACGAACCGATCGTCGTCGTCGCACTCAGCGGCGACGTCAGCAGCGACGACATCCGGAAGATGCGCGAAGCCGGGATGGAAGAGCAGCTGGCCAAGCCGCTGCGCGTCGAGGCGCTTTACGACGTAATGTACCAGTACCTCGATTTCGCCGAAGCTTCCGAAGCCGCCGCACCGCTCGACACCGAGGACGGGCTTGAAATCAGCGGCGGCGATCGGGAAATGTACGAAGAAATCCTTTCGGAATTCGTCGCGTCGTACGGCGATGCCGCCGTCTTGGTCGATGCGCATCTGCGCACCGGCGATTTCGACAAGCTCGCCGCGTTGATGCTCGATATCCGCGGCGTCGCCGGCAATATCGGCGCCAAGCCGCTCTCCGACGTTGCCGCCAAACTCCGTGAAGCCGCACTCTCCGCCGACAACGCGCAGTGCGAGAAACTGCAACGCGTCTTCAAAGACGAGCTCGATCGGCTCCTTGAAGCGATCGAAGCCTACCTCCGCAGCTAGAACCTTCCGTTAAGCTTTCATTTTTTCGTACAGCGAGGCCAGCGCCTCGACGAAACCGGCATGATCGTTGGCGCAGGCGCTGACGCGGTAATCTTCGAAGCCCGTCTTCTGTGCGATCTCGCGGTATTCCATATCGAGCTCGTAGAGGGTTTCGGAGTTGTCGATCGTAAACGCCACCGGCACGATCAGTACCTTGCGCCGAAAAAGTTCCCCCAGCTTGGTTTCGAGCGAAGGTTCGAGCCATTTCATGGGGCCGACCTTCGACTGGTAGGCAAGATGAACGCCGCCGAAATGCAGCCCCTTCTCCCGAAGCGCGGCATCGAGCAGCCGCACGTGCTCTTTGACCTGCCGCGGATACGGATCGCCCGCATCGACGATTTTCTGCGGCAGTCCGTGCGCGGAGAAGACAAGGTCGAACGCCTCGGGGGCATCGCCGTCTAGCGCTTCTTCAATACGGGCGACGACCGTTTCGTTGTAATGCGTATTTTTGTAGAAATGTTTGACCTCGGTCACGACGGCGTCGAGCCCCTGCGCGTGCATCTGCGCCTCGAAGTCTTCGAGCGACGACTTGGTCGTGGTGGTCGAATACTGCGGATAGAGCGGAATGAGGTACACATGCGTCACGCCGGCCTCTTTGAGACGTGTAACGGCTTCCGAAGCGTACGGGGGCGTGTAGCGCATGGCAAAATCGACGACGACATCGGGCAGGCGTCGCTGCAGTGCCTGAACCAGCGATTTCGTCAGTTCGGCGATCGGTGAGCGGCCGCCGAGCTTCGCATAGACTTCCTGGGCGCTTTTCGCGCGGTTCGCGGTGATGACGCTCGCGACGAAACGGCGAAGCAGTCCGCTTTTCATCGTCAGGATGTTCGGATCGTTGAACATGTTATGCAAAAAGGTCTGGACTTCGTAGAGGTCGTTCGGACCTCCCATATTCAGCAATACGACGGCGTCTTTGGCCATGGGCACACCTTGCAAGTTTTAGCGTTATTGTACCTGCCCTTGCTTAGAGGTATAATATCGAAACAAGGAGAATCGATGCTTCAGAATCTGCTGCCGCTCGGCATTGTCGCCGGTGTTTTTGTCATTTTTATCTACTTTATCAACTACAACCGTTTCATGCGCTACAAAAACCGCATCGAAGCGTCGTGGAGCCGCATCGACGTCGCGCTCAAGCGCCGTTTCAACCTGATTCCGGCCCTTGTCGAAATCGTCAAGCAGTATCGCCGTCACGAAGCCGACGTGTTCGAGACCGTCGCCAAACGCTTCAATAACGAAGCCGCACATCGCGTCGAAGACGAAAGTGCCATCAGCCGATCGCTGACCGGCCTCTTCGCCGTTGCGGAACGTTATCCCGAAATCAAAGCCGACAAGCCCTTCATCAAACTGCAAAACGCCGTGATCGAAACCGAAAAAGAGATCATGGACGCACGCAACCGCTACAACGACAACGTCGCCCGCTACAACACCCTTGTCGATGCGTATCCGAGCAAATGGATCGCCCAATGGTACGGCTTCGACAAGTACGACTACTTCACCCTCGAACTGGCGACCGAACGCGACCGCCCCGAAATCGACCTATGAACGCACTCCTTCGCGTTTGGCGCGCCGTGCCGTGAAACGCGCGGGATCGAGTATGGACGCA
>CAZYEW010000003.1:0-17175 GCA_964646705.1 uncultured Sulfurimonas sp. | reverse complement strand
TCCTTCGCGTTTGGCGCGCCGTGCCGTGAAACGCGCGGGATCGAGTATGGACGCAAGCGTGCCCTTGGCGCACAAATGCGCGGCGAGCTGTTTCGCCAAATAGGGCCCCAAAACAAAGCCGTAGCCTCCGGTACCGTTCAACAAAAAAACACCCTCGTGCCGAACGAACGCTTCAAAAGGATACCTTTCACCCAAAAACAGGTTCGGCAGTGCCGCGAACGTCGCTTCGTCATCGACCGCTTCGCCAAGAATCGGCAGGTAATCGTTCGAACCCGAACGCAGCCCCGTATAGTCGGCGACGATCTCGACCTTGCCTAAATCAAGGGTCCGGCGCGCCTTTTCCAAAAGCTCCCGCCGGCCCGCTTCGATGTCGTAGGGCGCTGCGGCCGTCTGCGGATGGTAGTGCACGTCATGGGTCGCCCCGACGGCACTGCGGCCCGCCGCGTCCGTCGCCGCGACCGAAACGAACTGGTGAAGGTGACAGGGCAAAGGTGTCGACGTGACGATATCGATACGATGCCCCCACACCGGACGCAGCCGAATCGACGGCTGGTCGATAACGCTTCGGTAGGCCCCCGTGCACACGACGATGCGTTTTGCTTCGACGCTGCCCGCGCGCCATCCGCGTGAAGTCCGCTGCAGCGACGGCACCGCTTCTTGGAAAAAATCCGCCCCTGTCGCCATCGCTTCACAGACGCCTTTGGCATCGACGAGGCCGCTTTGCGGCAGCAACACCCGTTCAAAGCTTTCAGATTCCGGCATCAGCGGCAACGAACACCGTGCGACGGGATCGAGCGAAAGGGCCGTATTTTGGCGAAATGCCCGAAGGCGTTCGTTTTCATCGGGATACTTCGCCAGATGCAACAGCGGAGCGACGCGAATATAGCGCGTGAATTCGCGCCGATAAAAATCCATCGAAAAGCGGTAGGCCGTTTCCATCAGCCCCTTCAGCGGCCCGCCCTTGGAGAATTTCGGCGACACGAACGCCCCCGCCGCGCCGCTGCCGCCGGCGGCGATGCCCGCCTGGTCGATCAGTGCGACGCGCCGGCCTTCTTGCGTTAGAAAATGGGCCGCGGCGCAGCCGTTGATGCCGGCCCCGACGATCGCCGCATCGTAAAGTTCATTCATCGTTTTCGCCTTTTTTCGTCGATATAGCCCAGTTCGAGCAGTTTATCGTAAATGCGTGAGACGATCTGTCCTGCCGCACTTCCGCCGTGCCCGCCGTGCTCGATCAGGACCGTTACGACGTACTGGGGATCGGCCGCCGGTCCGTAAGTCGTCAGCCATGCATGCGAACGGGTATAGTACGCCATATCTTCTTCTTTGATTCGTTTGCGCGTCGCCTGCGAAATACCGATCACCTGCGCCGTCCCGGTCTTGCCGGCGATAACGATTTTCGAATCGATATGCTTGGTCGCCGTTCCTGCCGGGTGGTTGCACACCTGTCGCATGGCATGGCGTATGACGGGAAGCATTTTTTTCTCTTCGGGCGTCAGTACGTCTTCGAGGACGGGACGGGTGTCGTTGTTTTCAAGCCGGCGTGCAAGGCGGGGGACCGGCCGCAGCCCCGAGGCGATCAAGGCGGTGTTTTGCGCGATCTGAATCGGAGTGACCAGGACGCTTCCCTGGCCGATCGACGTGTTCAAAGTTTCTCCGATATACCACGGCTCGTCGTAGCGTTTGCGCTTCCATGCACGGTTCGGTACGGTCCCGATGAATTCGTTGGGCAGGTCGATGCCAGTCTTTTTTCCGAAACCGTACCGCTTCAGACCGGCACTGATGGCGGCGATGCCCACCTTGAGACTGCCTTTGTAGAAATAGTCGTCGCAGCTTTCGCGAATCGCTTTGTTGATGTCGGTCTTTCCGTGCCCCCAGCTTTTCCAGCAGCGAAAACGGCGGTTGCCCAGTTTCATCGACCCCGTGCAGGTGACGTTCCACCAGCGCCCGATACCGTTGGAGAGATAAATCAGCCCGACCGAGGGCTTGATCGTCGAACCCGGAGGGTAAAGTCCGTTGACGATCTTGTCGGTGAACGGCATATCGAGATCGTCGATCAGCGCTTTCCATTTCGCCTGCGAAATACCCGATACGAAGGTATTGGGATTGTATTCCGGGTAACTTCCCGCCGAAAGAATGCTGCCGTCGACGCCCATGACGATCACCGCGCCGGCACGCCCCTCCATCAACGCGGTAATATACTGCTGCAGACGTATATCGACGTTGAGCGTCAGCGTACGGTTTTCGACCGGCGGCTTGGTGCGCAATACCGACATTTCTTCGTTGAGGGCGTTCATCTGGACCGTCTTTTCGCCGGGAATGCCCTGCAAAAAAGTGTTGTAGCGCTTTTCAAGCCCCGATTTCCCGACGATTCCCGTCAGTTTGAGCACCTCGTCGCGGTCGATCTCTTTTTGGTTCGCCTTGGCCGTGTATCCGATAATATGCGCCGCGACTTTCTGGTACGGATAGTACCGTTTCGGGGCGGGAGTCACCTTGACGTTTTCTAGCAGATTCAGCCGCGAATAGACCGGCAGGATATCTTCGTACGATACGAAATCGACGACCGCGATCGGGTGGTGGTTGTAATGCGAATCGTGGCGAAGATACGTCGTCTTCATCCGCTTTGCGTCGAGCATCGGGAGCCATTTCGCGATGGTGTCGATGGTGCGATCGAGCGCCGCACGTTTCTTTTTCGTGCTCATATGCGCTGCGATTTCAATGCGGAACCCCAGCTTGTTGATCGCCATAGGCCGGCCGTTGCGATCGAGGATTTCACCGCGTACCGGGGCGATCAGCTCCGTGTGGATCGTATTTTCGTTGGAAAGTTTCTCGTAATAGCGGTTCGAATGTACGCTCAGATAGAACACGCGGCTGAGCAGCGAGATCCAGACGAAAAAGAACAGCAGCAAAACGATACGCGCTCTCACAGCAAGCCCACCGCGAAAAATTCGATACCCACGTAAAAAACCTCCCGCCAGTCCAGATGCGGCGGCGCCAATGCGAACATCTGCGAAACGACCGTGCCGAAAGCCCAGTAGCCCACATAGGCGTAAACGACGAAAATGGCGTTGCGGCAGACCCTGCACGATACCGCGTGACGCAGTTTCGGCACCACGGTGAAATAACTCAGGCCGTAGAAAACGACGGTGCTCAGCGCCGGATACCCCTTGGCGGTTTCCGCGACGAGCAGCATGGCCGTCAATGCAAGGATGGCGGCATTTTTCTGCCGGTCGAGCGCGGCGATATAGAGCACGAAAAGCACGCCGAAGAGCGGCGGCAGGAAAAGGTAGCGCATCGTCAGTGCCTCGTAAGGCACGAAACATGCAAAAAGAACGAACCAGCCTAGAGCATGCGAATCAGTGCGGTTTCGTTGCATACGGGAAAATGCTTGCATTTGATGCAGTCGGCCCAGATTTTGTGCTCGGGCAGGCTCTCTTTGGGAATTTCCGTAAAACCGAGGCGCTCGAAGAATCCGGCGGCGTAGGTCAGCGCCAACACCCGTTTCAGACCGAGCGTGCGCGCCTCTTCGAGGGCCTTGCGAACAAGCTCGCCGCCGATCCCCCGGCCGCGGAGGCGATCGTCGACGATCAGCGAACGAATCTCGGCCAGTTCCGCCGAATGAATATGCAAGGCCGTAAAACCGACAAGGCGCTCTTGCTCGAAGGCGAGCGTGTACGAACGGATATTGGTCGCGATCTCGTCGTCGCTTCGCA
The DNA here is from genome assembly GCA_964646705.1 of uncultured Sulfurimonas sp. Classification (GTDB taxonomy): domain Bacteria; phylum Campylobacterota; class Campylobacteria; order Campylobacterales; family Sulfurimonadaceae; genus Thiomicrolovo. Next base: position 13,465 of record CAZYEW010000003.1, on the reverse strand, counting down.
CGAGGATGGTCCCGTCTTCGACCTTCGGTGCCACCAGCGCCTGCATCGCAGGAATATCGCCAAGCAGCGCTTTTCTATACTGCGGCATCCGGCGTCTCTTCTTTCAGCAGATCGAACAGCAGCGCATTGAGCTTGCCGATCCCCCGTTTTTTGCTGCTTGAAACGATCAGCGCACCCGGGTAGTCGCGTCGCAGGGCACCGAGCTCTTTTTGGTTGAGTTTGTCGGCTTTGGTGAAAACACGCAGTATCCGCTGCGAGGGTGCGGCGATGCGTTCGAGGTATTCGGCCACCGAGCGGTCGATCGGCAAATCGGGGTGCCGTGCATCGATCAGATGGACGAAGACGCGTATCTGCGCACGTTCGGCGATAAACTCGGTCAGGTTTTTCTCCCAGTCGTGTTTGATCGACTTGCTCACCCTGGCATAGCCGAAGCCCGGCAGATCGACCAGTACCGCTTCGCGTTTTTCGCCGCCGTCGCGATCGAGGTAGGTCGCATCGAAAAAATTGATCAATCGGGTCTTTCCGGGTGTCGCCGAGACTTTTGCAAGGCTTTTTCGGTTGCACAAGGCGTTGAGCAGCGAACTTTTTCCCGCGTTCGAGCGTGCCATGAACGCGATTTCGTTTTGCAGCGGATTTTCCGGTGCCTGGGCAATGTTGGCCGCGCTGGTGACGAACGACGCATCGACGATCTCGATCATTGCTTTCGCTCCGGAAGTTCGAAAATCATGATGACGGGCTGTTTCTTCGCCCCTTTGGCCGTCGCCGTGCCTTTTTTGATGTTGACGACGACCTCTTCGCCGTCGATCTGCTTGTGCTCGTTGATCTGCATCAGGTGCACGTCGCCGTAAAAGCGGTACTCCTGCTCCAGCGGCAAAAATACGACCTTGTTGGCCTTTCCGCGGTAGGTCGAGTTGTCGTCGGTCTTCAGAAAAAACGACGTCGATCCTTCGGCGACGTACTTGACCGGCGTGCGCCGGTCGTCGATGTAAATCTCGACGCGCGAGGCGTTGAGCTCGTCCCCGCCCATCCGAATACGCACGTGCCCTTCGAACACCGAACGGCCTGCCTTTTCGTTGCCTTCGAAACGATCGGCACTGATTTTAAGCTGTTCCGCCGCGTCGAGCGTCACCGCAAGCAGCGCCGTCAATACGAACGCCAAGCCAGTTCGCTTCACATCTGCTCCTTGATCGTGTAGATTCCCTCGACATGCAGCGCACGCAGCTTACCGCTTTCGAGATTGTAGTACAGGTCGCTGCCGCGCACCGTATCCGGTCCCCGGTAGAACACGAAAGCGCCGTGCGCACGCACGATGCTGCTGTTTTGGTCGTACGTCGCCTTTTGCGTTTCAAAAAGGCTGCCGTCGTCACGGCGCAGGCGCACGTCGTTTTCGAGGGTAACGAAACCCTCTTCGTAAATCCCCTGCCGTGCGCACAGATTGTCGCGATAGCCGTGCGAACGGTCGGTCATGTTGATATCGTCGACGACGTAACTTTTCTGAAACCGCCTGGCGCGCCGGCCGAGCAGCATCGTTTTGACGCCTTTGGTCGTCACCTCGAAAACCTCGAAACGCTCAAGCTCGATCTGCGCAAGCCGCTTGGGCGCGTCGATCTCGACGTGCAGGGGCTTGAAAAAGACGAAAATCGATGCCAGAACGATGCCCAGCCCGAAATAAAACGGAACGACGTTCATCGCCACAGCGCCATGAACGCGTCGTCGTCGCCGTTGTCGTGTACGAGAATATCGATCATCTCTCGTACCGCCGCGTCACCGCCACGCCGTGAAAGCACCCGATCGGCTTTCGCCGCAATCGGCGCCGCCGCATCGGCGGGAGCGAACGAGCGGCCGACCGCTTCGAGCATGCCCCAGTCGTTCAAGTCGTCGCCGATCGCCGCACATTCGTTCAAAGAGAATCCAAGTCCCGAACACAGGGTCTCGATGCGGCGGCGCTTGTCTTTTTCACCCTGATACAGGTGGACAATGCCGAGTTCGGCGGCACGCCGCTCGACGATTTTCGAACGGCGTCCGGTGATGATGGCGACTTCTCCGCCCAGACGCATCCAGCTTTTGATCGCCAGCCCGTCTTTGACGTTGAACGCTTTGATCTCCTCGCCGCTTTCGCCGTAGACGATTTTGCCGTCGGTCAGGCAGCCGTCGACATCGAGGACGATCAAACGGATCACAGCACGCCTTTGGTGCTGGGAACGCCCGCCCGCTCGTTGGGTGCCGTCGCCCGGCGCAATGCGACGGCGAGCGCTTTGAACGCCGCCTCGACGATATGGTGGCGGTTTTTCCCGCGCAGCATGACGACGTGCGCCGTCAACCGGGCATTGAACACGAGCGCCCGGAAAAATTCTTCGACCAGTTCGACGTCGAAGCTGCCGATTTTTCCGTCGACGGGCAGCTCGAAGACCAAGAAAGGACGGTTGCTCAGATCGATATCGCACGAGACGGCCGCCTCGTCCATCACGACCGTCGCATTGCCGAAACGCTCGACGCCTTCGATGGGGTAGACCGCCTCGGCCAGTGCCTGCGCGATGACGATGCCGACGTCTTCGACGCTGTGGTGATCGTCGACGTGCGTATCCCCCCGGCACTCCACTTCCAGGTCGATCAGCGCATGTTTGGCGAACGATTCGAGCATGTGGTCGAAGAAACCGACGCCCGTCTGGATGCGGCTGTGCCCCCGGCCCCGAAGTTCGAGGGCGACACGGATCTGTGTCTCTTTCGTTTCGCGTGTTTTGACGATCATGAGTTCTACTCCCTTACGATGAATGCGTGCAAGAACGGCGAATCCGCGATAAAGTCGCGGGCTTCCTCCTCGCTTTTGAACGTACCGAGCCACACCCGGAAAAGTCTTGCATTATTATACTCTGTATCTTTGATGATCGTATGACGGCCCTTGAAGCCCTCATATTTCTCCTGGGTTCGCGCGGCACCTTCGAAGCGTCGAAACGAACCGATCTGCACGTAAAACGACGAGACCACTTTCTCTTTCGGACTGTGCGCCAGCTCCGCCGCCGAAGGAATCATGTGCTCGCCCTTGCCTGCAAAACCGAGCACTTCGAGGTGCACGTTCGCGGTACCGTTTTTGATCATCCCGATATCCTGTGCCGCCTTTTTGGAAAGGTCGATGATGCGCGAAGCCACGAAAGGTCCCCGGTCGTTGATCCGCACGACGGTCTGCTTGCCGTTGTCTTTGTTCGTGACCCGCACGATGGTATTCATCGGAAGCGTTTTGTGCGCGGCGGTGGCGGCGTACATGTCGTAGCGCTCGCCGCTGGAGGTTAGCTTTCCGTCGAAGTCCGGTCCGTACCAGCTCGCTCTGCCGTCGAACGTTTCGCCCTTTTTGACGACGGTAGGATAGTAGGTCTTCCCGGCGACGGTGTAGGGGCGCATCGTCGGGTGCGCGTAGCTGTGCCCGGACGAAGATGCGCCCTTCGCCGCCGGTTCTGCCGAGGCCGGGGCGTGATGCGGAACGCCGCGCGTGCTGCATCCCGTCAATCCGATCAGCGCGACGGCAACGAAGAAGGCTTTAATCATAAATACTCAGCCGGTCGCCGACGCGGATCAGGTCGCCGTCGAGATGGTTCAGTTTTTTGAGGCTGGCGATGGTCGTTTCGAAGGCTTTGGCGATCTTGGCCAGCGAATCGCCTTTTTTGACAGTATATTTGCCGTCTTTTATATCCATCCGTTTCGCGACGGGAATGACCAGTTTCTGACGGATGCGCAATCGGGTCGTCTTGAGCTGATTGAAATCCTGAATCAATTTATAATTGACGCGATACATTCTCCCGATTTTCGAAAGATTCTCGCCGCGTTTGACCGTATGCAACACGTAGAACGTATCCAGCGGTGCCGGCTTGTAGACCCGTTTGAACTCGGCGAGCTTGATGTAGGGAATATAGATTTCGTACCGTTTCTCGTACGGGGGGACGAAGTCGTAACGCAGATGCGGATTGAGACGCCGCAGCGTTTTTGTCGGCATATGAAGCAAACCTGCCACGCGGCTGAGGCGTTCGCCGCGCGCTACTTCGACTTTTGCGATCGAATAGGCGTTGGCGCGGTTGAGCAGGTAGGCGTATTCCTTATGGATAAGAAAATCTTCGTCCGACGCCAGCAGTGCGAGCGCGACGATTTTTCGGATATAGCGGCGGCTTTCGCGCGGAAGGTACTTTTTCTTCGGATCGAGCAGCACGGCGATGTCGTCCGTGTGTGCCTTCTTGATCGCATGGGCGACCCGCCCTTCGCCGCAGTTGTACGCCAGTGCCGCCAGGTACCATTTGCCAAAACGGCCGTACAGGCGTTCGAGGTAGTTCACCGCCGCCTGCGTCGATTTGACGAGGTCGCGCCGTTCGTCGACGTAATCGTCGATTTTCAATCCGTAAAGCTTCCCTGTTTTCGGCATGAATTGCCAGACGCCGGAAGCCTTTTTGTGCGAATAGGCGGCGGGAGAAAAACCCGATTCCGCCATCGCCAGAAAAAGAAATTCGCTGGGGACCGTCGAATCGGCGAGAATTTCGCGAATCATCGGAATAAACAGGTACGCTTCGTCTTCGTTATCGAAAAAGCGGCGGTTGCCGTAACGCTTTTTCTGAGCTTTGATGGTCTGCTGAAGGTAGGTGTCGTTGAGAAACGAAGCCGGTATATCGAACGCGCGCAAAAGACGCACTTCCCGCTCGTAATCGGTATCGAAGGTCAGGGCTCCGAAGAGCATCGCCGGCAGCAGTATCAGGGCCAAAAACTTTCGAACCAAACGCACGGCCTCCCTTTTTTGGTCTTAATTATACCATATTCGCAATAGGTGACATTTTGGTCACAAACCGAACAGCCGCCGTGCGTTTTGCGTCGTCAGTTCGCCGATGGCCGCGACGTCGGTTTCGAGCAGTTCGGCCATCTTTTCGGCGACCAGCCGCGTATAGGCGCTTTCGTTGCGTGTTCCGCGGTACGGATGCGGCGTCAGGTAAGGGCCGTCGGTCTCGATCACGAGCCGCTCGCGCGGAATTTTCGGCAGCACCTGCACCAGTTTTCTGGCGTTTTTGAACGTCAGTACGCCGCCGATCCCGTAATAGAAGCCGCGCTTGGCCAGAACCAGCAGCTCTTCGTCGGCATTGTAGCAATGCAGAACTCCGCCCACCTGCTCCGCACCTTCGGCTTCGAGCAGCACCCGGGCGTCGTGACTGGCGTCGCGGATGTGCACGATTAGCGGCTTTTCGTACCGTTTGGCCAGGGCGATCTGTGCGCGAAAGACTTCCGCCTGTTTGCGTTTTTCCGCCGCTTTCGCGTCGTCGTCGCCTTCAAGGCGAAAGTAGTCGAGCCCGCATTCGCCGACGGCGACGCACTTGGGATGCGTCAGCAGTTCGTGAAAGGGCGCTTCGTCGTAGTTCTCCATATCGTACGGATGCACGCCGACGGCGAACCGGACGTCGTCGTTGGCCTCGGCGATCGCGACGGCGCGCGGCAGCGTCGCCGGGTCGGCTCCGGGAATGATGAATCCTTCGACGCCCGCTTCACGCGCCCGTTCGAGCACCGCATCGAGATCGTCTTCGTAGCGCGGATCGTCGAGATGAATATGGGTATCGATCAGCGCGATTTTCTTTTCGCTGTTCATGCCGCTCCTTTGGGTTCGTATTTTGCCGCTTCGAGCAGTTCTCTCGCCAGATGCCGCGCTTTGTCCGACACCGAGTCGCCGCTGACGATGCGGGCGATTTCCTCGATGCGTTCGTCATCGTTTCGCAATGCCCTCACACTACTGCGACCGTTGTTTTTTTCGACAAGGAAATGCTGCTGCCCCATCGCGGTCAGCTGGGGCTGATGAGAAATGACGAGAATCTGAAAACGCCGGCTGAGCGTTCGCAGCACTTTCGCGACGCTCATCGACTCTTCGCCGCTGAGGTTGGCATCGATCTCGTCGAGCATCAGCACGCCGCGTTCGTGTGCCATCGATTCGCTGCGCACGGCCAGCAGCGCCAGACGCAGGCGGTTGAACTCGCCGGCGCTGATTTTCTGCAGCGGCGTCCCGTGAAGTTCCAAGACGACGGCATCGCATCCCGTTTCCGCGGGTTCGGCGGCTTCGCGCCGCAACGCCGCACGGTCGAGGTAGAGCGCTTTAAGGTAGCCGTTAAGTTTCTTTTCCAGCGCCGGCAGTGCCGCATCGCGCGCACGGCTCAAAACCGCCGCCTGCGCGTCGAGCTCCTTGCGCAGCCGTGCCGCTTCGTCGCGCAAATCGTGAAGCCGCGTATCGAGGGTTTCGAGGGTTTCGAGTTCACGGCGCTTTTTGTCGCGGTAGGCCAGCGCATCTTCGACGCTGCCGTAACGGCGTTTCAGGTCCGAAAGCGCTTCCAGGCGATCGAGGACCGTTTCGATATCGGTCGCTTCGAGTTCGGCCAGGCGCTGGGCGGCTTCTTCGAGACGGCTGCGCAGTTCGTTCATGGCATCGTCGAAAAAAGCGCCGTCGGTTTCGAGCGCTTCGAGGGCCGAGGCGACGGCATGTTCGTAGGCGAAAATTTCCGAGGCCCGCTCGATCCGCTCTTCGATCTTCTCTTTTTTCGACAGCCCTTTCTTGATGTCGAGCAGATGCTCGTATTCACCCGGTTCGGGCGCGATCGCGTCGATCTTTTCGATTTCGTACCGGGCGAATTCCTCTTGCTCTTTGCGCGTACTCGCTTCTTGCCGCAGCATGTCCAGTTCGCGTTCGGCATCCCGATACCGGCGATACGTCCGGCGATACGCTAAAAGGCGTTCCGCATGGCCGGCATCGGCGTTTGCCGCCGCTTCGTCGACGAGTGCGAGCAGCGCCGCAGGTTCGAAGTCGGCGTAGTCTTTGTGGCTGAGGTGGCGCAGATGCGCCCCCGCCAGCGCCCGCAGGGTGGCACGCGAAACCGACTGGGCATTGAAAAAATAGCGGGCTTTCTCTTTTTTTACTTCGCGAAAAACGTTGGGCGTTTCGTTCAACAGTCCCGAAGCCTCTTCGTCCACCCTCCAGCGCACGGCCGATTCGCTGAGCGCCGCTGCGGCGTCTTCGAGGCCGAACGACGCCAGAATCGCCCGCATCAGCACCGATTTTCCGCTGCCGCTGGGGCCGGAAAAAACGATCAGGCCGGGTTCGAATTCCAGTGCCGCTTCGTCGAACGAAAGGCACGAACGCAGATAGAAGCGTTCGATCATCCTTCCCCCCAGTTGAGCTTCTCTTTGAGGACGTCGAAATAGTTGAACGCTTTGCGGTGCAGCAGTTTGGCCGGCGTCTTCGCCAGCGAAATGCGGATCGCGTCGCCGGCGCCGAACTCGTACATGTCCTGGCCGTCCACCACCGCCAGTGCGCTTTGGTCGGGCGTGCGGAACTCGACGTCGAAATGGCCCGGCAGCACCACGGGGCGCTGCGTCAGCGAATGGGGACAGATCGGCGTCAGCGCGTACACCTGCGTCAGCGGAAAGAGCACCGGCCCGCCTGCCGAAAGGTTATAGGCCGTCGAGCCCGTCGGCGTCGAGACGATGACGCCGTCGCCGAAATAGGTATTGAACGCTTTGGCGTCGACGAAGGTTTCGACGTGGATCATTTTCGAAATGGAAGGCCGGGTGATGACGATATCGTTGAAGGCGACCACCCGCTTTTCGCCGTGTGCGGTTTTGATCGAAGCTTCGAGCATCGCCCGTTCGTCGATGCGGTATTCGCCCGCATGCACCTGCGTCAAAAACGCATCGAGCTCGTCGAGCGATATATCCGCGAGGAAACCGAGCTTGCCCGCGTGCACGCCGAGTACGGGGATCCCGTAGTCGTGCGAACGCCGCACCGCCGAAATCAGCGTCCCGTCGCCGCCGATCGTCACGAGCAGATCGCTCTCGGCACACATGATGTCGAACTGCTGTCCGAGCACGCCGATCATTCCGCCGCTGATGTTGTCGATCAGCACCTCGATACCGTGCGCTTCGAAAACCCGCCGCACCTCGTAGAAGACCTCTTTGAGCTCCGGCGTCGACGGCCGCAGGACGATCCCGGCCTTTTCGAGCTTGAACGGCGGCGTCATGCTTGCAGGGTCGCCAGTTTGTGCTGCAGCAGCCCGTCGATAAAGGTGCGCAGGTCGCTTTCGAGCACCTCGGGGTCCACGTCGTAGCTTTCGAGCAGTGCATCGTAGGTCTCGCCGATACTGCGGCCTTCTTGCAGCAGGTTCCAAATATCGGTCGCTACGGCATCGAGGCCGAAGTAGTTCTCGGTCGTCATATCGAGCAGCACCGTTTCGCCGTCGATCTCCTGGGCGAACAGGGTATCGGAAAAACGTACTTTTTGGGAAAAGTCCATCGTTCACTCCTCGCTTTTTCGCGCGTCGATCGACACGGCGTTGTGTGCCAGCACCACGATCCCGTCGTGGTCGGCGTAGACGTATTCGCCCGGCCGAAATGTCACGCCGGCGAAATGCACGTCGATGCCACGCTCGAAACCGGCACGTTTGTCGCTGCGGCGCGGATAGGTGCCCAGCGCCCACAGCCCCACGTCGATCGTCCGGGTGATTCGCGTGTCGCGCACGTAGCCGTTGACGATGATGCCCGCCCAGCCGTTGTCGCGGGCGAACCCCGCCAGACGGTCGCCGACCACGGCGCAATGGGCGCCCCCGGCGTCCACGACGACGACATCGCCGTGCCCTTTCTCGTTTTTCAGCAGCTCGACGAGCCCTCGGTTGTCTTCGTCGATTCGAATCGTATGGATGCGTCCGAACGCGTGCGCGCTGCCCCCGTACGACCGGAACACCGGCTGTGCGATCTGAATCTCGTCGGCACCGAAGGCGTCACAAAGGTCCGCTGTCGTAAACTGCATCTTTTCTCCCGCTTTTTTTCGCCATTATAACGAAAGGCCACCCAAAAACTGTTTCCAAGGCACGCGCCGCCGCCGCAAAAACGCCCTCGGTCTTTTCCCGTAACGCCTTTTTCATCACCGCTGCGATATGATGGGTTCAATGAATACGAATCGCAAAAAAGTCGTCACGGGCGTCGTCGGAAACGACGTGCACGTCGTGGCGAACCGACTGATAGAGATCTCGCTTAAAGAACGGGGGTTCGACGTCTACAATCTCGGCGTCAACACCTACCTCGAAGAATTTCTCGATGCCGTGCTCGAAACCGATGCCGACGTGCTGCTCGTCTCTTCGCTCAACGGAGAAGCCGAAGGATGGTGCCGCGACCTGAACATTCTCAAGTCCAACTATCGGTTTCGCAAAGAGGTGCTGTTCGTCATCGGCGGCAACCTGACCGTCGGCGAAGCGGACGAAAACGTGCTCGTACCCAAATTCAAGCGCTACGGCTTCGATCTCGTCTTTCACCAAAAAGATCTCAACGAGGCCCTCGACGAAGTCGAAGCCGTCCTCTCGGAGCGTTTTTCATGAGCCTGCTGCAGCGCGAACGCGAAAGCATCACCCGCAACGAATACGTCGACCGTTTCGATTTTGATGAAATCGAAGCCTTTGTCCGAAACGCAAGCAAAAACCTTTTCATTTCCCACCGTTTCGCGACGGCGGGAAAAATGCTCGTGCAGCCGCGCGGCGGGTTCCCGACCTACGAAAAAGTATGGAAACTTTACGAAGCGTTCAAAGATGCGGGCGTGGACGTCTTGCCGCTGACGATCGATTCGAACACCCGCCTCAACGACTACGCCACGGCGAAAAAGATGCTCGCACTCTCCGAGGCCAACGACGAAGACATGCTCAACGGCTATCCGCTCATTATCCACGGCTACCGCACGACGCGCAAAATGATGAGCCATTTCGACACACCCGTCAGCCTGCGCCACGGCACGCCCGACGCGCGGCTGCTCGTCGAAGTGGCGCTGGCCTCGGGGATTTTCGAAATCGAAGGCGGCCCCATCACCTACTTGCTGCCCTATTCCAAAAATTTTCCGCTGGACAAAGCCTTTTTGTACTGGAAATACGTCGAAAAGGTCTGCGCACACTACTCGACGTTCAACGAGCCGATCAACCGCGAATCCTTCGGCCCGCTCAGCGCGACGCTCCAGCCGCCGGTGATCGTCATCGTCATTCAGCTGCTCGAAATGCTGCTCTCGCTCGAAGAAGGGGTCAAATCGTTCTCGGTCAGTTTTTCGCAGACGGGCTCGATGCTTCAGGATATCGTCACTGCCAAGGTGCTCAAAAAACTCGCCCGCGACTATGCCGGCCGCTTCGGGTACGGCGACGCACAAATTCACCTTGTCTACCATCAGTGGATGGGCGCGTTTCCCTACGACAAAGAGTATTCCGACGCGCTGATCACCGCCTCGACCGTCATCGCCGCGATGGTAGGGGCCGACAAAATCATCACCAAGACCCGCAACGAGGCCTTCGGTATCCCGACCAAAGAGGCCAACGCCCGGGCCGTCGCCGGCGTGCAATACACGCTGGGAATGCTGCGGGGGCTTCCCGATGCGGGAGACGACGAAGAAGAAGCGCATCTTGAGCGTATGGTCCGCGAAATCATGGAGGCCGTCTTGAACGACGATGCCGACACCCTGTGGCGCAAAACCTTCAACGCCATCAAAAAAGGCTACATCGACATTCCTTTTTCGCCCCACGTCATCAATGCCAACGAGGTCATCACCGTGCGCGATCCGCAGTCGAACATCCGCATCATCGAACGCGGCAGTCTGCCCATCAGCGACGCGAGCTACCGGTACGAAAAAGCGAAAATCGCTTTGCCCGAAGGCAAAAAGGTCGTCGAAAAAATCATCGAAGATATAGGAATCATGCTATGAAACCCCGTTTGCTGATCGACGTCGGAAGTACCTATTTCAAAGTCGCCGCAGACGGCAAAGTACGGCAGTGTTTTCGCGATTTTCGGCGCCCTATCTACGACGACCTGCTCGATCAGTGCGGCGACGCGCTCAAAGGACGTGCTCCCGACGACGTCCTTGTATGCAGCTCCGCCAACGGCGGGTTGAGCACCCTGATTGTCGCGCTGACCGAGTCGTTCAGCCTTAAATACGCCGTCAACACCGCCTTCAACAGCGGTATCAACATCATTGACACCCTGCGCTTCTCGCAAATCGACGCAGCCGAGCCTCCCGTCGAAAAAATCGACGTCGTCATCGTCGTGGGCGCCGTCGACGGGGTACGCGGCATGTTCGACGAACGCCTGCCGAAGTTTCTCGACCGCTGCGATTACAGCAACATCGTCTATGCCGGCAGCCGCGACGACGCCCCTGCATTGCAGTCGCAAATCGAAGGCCTCGTCGTGCTCGACAACCTGATCGACGCCAAACTCAAAATCAACGAAGGGCCGCTCAAAACCTACCTGACCGACCTCTACCAGGCCGATATCGTCGGCAAAGAAGAGATCAAGCGCCTCTACGACATCACCGCCAACCAGATCTACCCCACTCCCTATATCGTCAACCGCGCCCTGCCCTTCATCGGCGAGCACCTCGACGCGGCCGACCCTTTCATCGTCGTCGATATCGGCGGGGCGACGACCGATATCCATTACAGCACCGACCTCGTCGGCGACAACCTTACGGGCGAAGGCGGCTATGACCGGCTCGTCTTCAAGAAGCTCGGCGTCTACAAATCGCGCGAGAGCCTCGTGCACACGGCACGGCAGAACGAATTCGTTTTCGAACTGCTCTCGCACCTCGGACACACCGAAGACATCCTCGACGCCCATGACGACGACGCAACACGCACGCTGATGCAGCTGGCGATCTTTCTCGTGCTCTACAAGGTGTCGCGCCATCACGGCGAATATGTCGAACTGCGCCTCGAAAATCTCAATACCGTCGTGCTGACCGGAGGGATCACCAAGGTGCTCGACGACGAAGACGTCCATGCCATCGTGCGATTTTTCTACAAAAAACTGCTGCATTTCCACCAGATTCCCGATATCGTTCTCGATCGAAACTACGAGATCTGGACCTACGGAATGCAGGCCCTGACGCAAAAGGAGAGACCATGACCGTCAATACCGTCCGTGAACTGCTCGAATCCGCCGCCCGCGAACGCCCCGCAAAAACCGCCCTGCTCTTCGGTGCGCAGCGTATCGGTTTTGCCGATCTGCTCGACCGCGTCGATCGCGTCGCCGGCTATCTGAACACCCTGGCCCTCCCCCGGGGCAGCCGCATCGGCATCTATTCGGCCAAAAGCATCGACCAGGTCGTCGCCCTGCTGGCGGTGCTCTCGACCGACCTCGTCGCCGTACCGATCACCCGGCTGCTCAAACCCGAACAGGTTCGGCATATTCTCGAAGACTGTGCCGTTTCGCTCGTCGTCACCGATGCCGAAAAAATCGGTACCGTCAGGGAAACCGGCTTCTCGGGGCAGATCGTCAGCTACAAGGCGGACGCGGGGGCGGACGTTTCGTTCGAAGAGATCGAAAAATGCTACGGCGGCGGTTTTTCTGCCGACGTCAAAGGGCACGACAACGCCGTCATCACCTACACCTTCAGCACCGTGGGCAACCCCAAGGGCATCGTCATCGGCCATCGTGCCCTCTATGAAGGCGCGGCGGTCGTGTCGAAATACCTCGGCGTGTGCGAAGACGACGTCATCAGCGGGGTGCTGTCGTTCAATCTCGATTACGGCCTCAATCAGATTTTCACCGCGCTTTACAACCGGGCCACGCTGGCGATTCACCGCTTCGCCCTGCCGGCGGACTTTTTTACGCACCTGATCGACGATGCCGTGACGATCCTGCCGCTGATGCCGATCCATATCACGCAGATGTTCGACGAAGACCCCCACCGCATCCCCAAACCCGCGCATTTTTCGCGCCTGCGTGCCATCACGTCTTCGGGCGGCAACCTCACGCCGCTGATGCTCAAAAACGTCGCCGAGCATTTTCCCGATGCGCAATTCTTCTCGATGCACGGGCTGAGCGAAGCTTTTCGCAGCGCTTTTCTCGACCCCGCACAGATTCGTATCCGCCCCGATTCCATCGGCAAGGCCGTGCCCGACGTCGAACTCTATATTCTCGACGAAAACGGCGAACCCTGCAAACCAAGAGAAGTGGGCGAACTCATTCACCGCGGCGCGGGCATCTACAAAGGCTACTGGAACGCCCCCGAAGAAAGCGCCAGACGTTTCAAGAGTATTCGTATACTCGAAAAGGCGATCGCGCTCGAAGGCGACCTGATCGACGAAACCGTCGTCGCCAGCGGCGACTACGTTTATGCCGACGAAGAAGGCTACATCTATTTCGTGGGGCGCAAAGACGACATGATCAAAACCCGCGGCTACCGCGTCAGCCCCAAAGAGATCGAAAGCGTCGTGTACGAACACATTCCCGACATCACCGAATGCATCGTCTTTTCGGTGCCCAACGAGGAGATCGAAGAAGAGATCGTCCTCGTCTACGGCGGCAAAAAGGAACTGGCACGCAACGAAATTCTTTTCGAATTGAAAAAACACCTGCCCGTCTACATGCTGCCCGAACAGATCGTCTACCACCCCAACATGCCGCGAAAATCACTGCACAGCCGAGAAATCGACAAAGCGGC
>CAZYEW010000002.1:23662-51321 GCA_964646705.1 uncultured Sulfurimonas sp. | reverse complement strand
CTTCATCATCAATCATCCATTCATTTCAGCCCGTGGATCCTGAATCAAGTTCAGGGTGACGCCTCCCGTCATTCCGGACCTGATCCGGAATCCACAAGTCGATTGTGCCCTGGAGCCTGAATCGAGTTCAGGCTGACGGGGCGGAGGTTCAGGGTGACGAACAATCCGTCTATCCCGCCACCTTTACGATCGCTTCGGGAAAGATAACGCCGTCGATGCCTTCGAAGGCCATGGTTTCGATCTGTGATTCGTCGTCGATGCGGCAGAGGATTTTGGCGTCGAAGAGATAGGTTTCGGCGACTTTTTGCACCGAAGGTGCCAACGGCGGTTCGACGACGATGTAGCGTGCGCCGAGGTTTTCGGCGAAGAGGGCATCTTTGACCGAGGCGGCGCCGAGTGCGAACGCGACGTCGTCTCGGCGCAGCTGTGCTATGAGGTCACGGTGGAGCGGATCACACGGGACGAAAACCACGCTGTTGGGCGGGGTATGCAGCAGTGCATCGGGCTCTTCGATATGATAAAGGGTGACGGAGGGCAGGTGCGGATGGCCGAAAATCAGCATGTTCAGGCCTTTTTCATGCACTCGATCGAGCAGTAGTAATGCCCGTCTTTGAGATACGCTTCGTGAACGCTGACGTACGTGCCGCAGGTTTCGCAGGGTACGAGGGTGTCTTCATCGGTAGTGTCCTTCGATGACGGCTTGCCGCTTTTGGGCAGCGGAGCGCTTTTTTTGATAAAAAGGTAGTAGACGGCGGCGACGACGCCGATGACGAGCAGCCATTTCAGCATGCGAACTCCTTTGGCGGATTGATAAGCAGGTAGCGGCGTTTTTCGGCTTCGACGACGCAGTAGGGGAGCGATTCGGGAAGTTCGTCGTAGACTTTTTCGCCTTTGTAGAACAGCAGCATGGTACGGTCACTGCGAAAAGGTTCGCTCAGCGAGAGCAGCGCGGCCGTTTCGGTGACCGCCCGCGAGGTGATGAGGTCGAACGGCCGCGGCGCAAGCCGTTCGACCCGCGCACGTTCGACGGTGATGTTTTTTAGCTGCAGATCGGCCGCGACGAATTGCAAGAACGCCGCACGTTTTTGCAGCGGTTCGACAAGCACCCATCGCGTCTTCGGCATGGCCGCGGCGAGCATCAGCCCCGGAAAACCCGCGCCGGTACCGATATCCATCGCGTCGGCTATCGGCGGCAGAAAGGTGGCGGGATAGAGCGCGTCGAGGATGTAGCGTTCGATGGTCGCGTCGTCGTCGTAGCCGGTGAGGTTGTGGGTACGGTTCCACTGTTTGAGGCGTTCGCGGTAGCGGTCGAAAAGCGCTCCGAGGCGTTGGGCATCGTCGAAGCCGAGTTCGTCGAGGGCAGGTGAGAGCGTCACAGCAGGTGTCCCATCGCGTCTTTTTTGGTTCGCAGGTAGGCTTCGTTGTGCTCGTTGGCTTCGATGACGATGGGAAGCCGTTCGACGATTTTGACCCCTTCGAGCGCACTGATTTTGCTGGGATTGTTCGTCAGCAGGCGGATTTTTCGAATCCCGTAGTGCTGCAAAATGTACTGAACCATTTCGTAGGTACGTTCGTCGGCGGCGAAACCGAGCTGGTGGTTGGCTTCGACGGTGTCGAGCCCTTTGTCCTGCAGGGCGTAAGCGTTGATTTTGTTCAGCAGCCCGATATTGCGGCCTTCTTGCCGCAGGTAGATGACCATGCCGCCGCGGCGTTCGATCGTATCGAGTGCGAACGCGAGCTGGTCGCCGCAGTCGCATTTGAGGCTGCCGAGGGCATCGCCGGTGAGGCATTCGGAATGCACGCGCACCACGGGGATCTCCCCCATCGGCTCTTTCATGATGACGAGATGCTCTTTGTAGCCCTGTTTAAAAGCCTGGACGCGGAAGCTGCCGAACCGGCTGGGCAGCGCGGCGACGTCGGAAATCTTGATGTTTTTGAGCAAGGACGAATCTTTAACGATGGAATTGTTACAATGCGATTATATCGAACTCTCCTAAGGAAAAAGCATGTTCCAACGTTTTCGCCGCAATCGGCTGAACCCACATTTGCGCGCACTGGTACGCGAACACCATGTTCGGCCCGATGATTTTATCTACCCGCTTTTCGTGCGCTCGGGCGAAGGCATCAAGACCGAAGTCGCTTCGATGCCCGGTGTGTACCAGATGAGTATCGACGAGGCGCTTAAGGAGTGCGAAACACTTAAAAAACTGGGGCTTTACAGCGTCATTTTGTTCGGTATTCCCGACGTCAAGGACTCGGTGGGTTCGGATGCCCTCGACGAGAACGGCATCATCGCCAAAACGGTACGCGCGATCAAACAGGCGCATCCCGATATGTTCGTCGTGACGGATCTGTGTTTTTGCGAGTACACCGACCACGGGCACTGCGGCATTATCGACCATGTGCACGAAACGGTCGACAACGACGCGACGCTGGAAATTTCGGGGGCGCAGGCATTGATTCACGCCAAAGCGGGGGCCGACATGATCGCACCGTCGGGCATGATGGACGGCATCATCGAAACGCTGCGCACGGCGCTCGACGGCGGCGGGTACGAAAACCTGCCGATCATGAGCTATTCGACGAAATTCGCCAGCGGCTACTACGGGCCGTTTCGCGACGTCGCCGAATCGACGCCGTCGTTCGGCGACCGCTCGACGTATCAGATGGACCCGGCCAACCGCCGCGAAGCGATCGCCGAGAGTGTCGCCGACGAGGCGCAGGGGGCCGATATTCTGATGGTCAAACCCGCGTTGGCCTACCTCGATATCGTGCGCGATATTCGCGAAGCTACCCGCCTGCCGCTGGCGGTCTACAACGTCAGCGGGGAATACGCCATGCTCAAACACGCCGGTGCGGCGGGGCTGATCGACTACGAGCGGGTGATGATGGAGACGATGCTAGGCTTCAAGCGTGCGGGTGCGGATATCATTATCAGCTACCACGCCAAGGAGGCCGCACGGCTGCTTTGAGCCGTGCGAAGCCGATTTTCGATATAATATTCGCTTCTTGAATCCGGGGCGACCCGTCATCAACCGAATGGGACCATCATCATGCGACACTTTCTGACACTCAAAGACTACACGAAAGAGGAGATCCTCGATATCGTCGATCTGGGACTGCAGATCAAGGGCGAGCTGCGCCGCGGCGAATGCAAGCCCTATCTCGAAAAGCAGACGCTGGCGATGATTTTCGAAAAAAGCTCCACGCGTACGCGGGTAAGTTTTGAGACGGGGATGTTTCAGCTCGGCGGACATGCGCTGTTTCTTTCGAACCGCGACATTCACCTGGGGCGCGGCGAGCCCGTTAAAGATACGGCCCGCGTCGTCTCGTCGATGTGCGATATGGTGATGATCCGTACCTTCGCGCAAAGCATGCTCGAAGAGTTCGCGTCGCATTCGAAGGTCCCCGTCATCAACGGCCTGACTGACAGTTATCATCCCGTTCAACTGCTGGCCGATTACATGACGATGATCGAACACGGACATGCCGACGACGCGGTCGTGGCTTACGTGGGTGACGGCAACAACATGACGCATTCGTGGTTGATGCTCGCGGCCAAACTCGGTTTCGAACTGCGCATCGCGACGCCCAAAGGGTACGAGCCCGACGAACACGTCGTCGAAGCGGCGTCGGCGATCGCCAAAGAAAGCGGGGCGGTCATTCGCATCGGCCACGATCCCAAAGAAGCGGTGGCGGGTGCGACGGTCGTGACGACGGATACCTGGACTTCGATGGGCCAGGAAGACGAAAAAGAAGAGCGTATCCGTATTTTCAACGGCTTCATCGTCGACGAAGCGCTGATGGCACTGGCCGACCCCGACGCGATTTTTCTGCACTGCCTGCCGGCCTACCGGGGGCTCGAAGTCAGCGAAGGCGTTTTCGAAGGGCCGCAGAGCGTGGTGTTCGACGAGGCGGAAAACCGCTTGCATGCGCAAAAAGGGCTGATGGTCTGGCTTGATCGGCAGCGCTGACGAAAATGTGATAAACAATACGTTCCTTTATGTTACAATAAAAAATCAAAAATTTAGCAGAAGGCGGACGTCATGCTTCGACTGATTGTTTCCGTATGCCTTGTTGCGATCGCAGCCAATGCGACCGAAGCGGCACCGAAACTGAACGAGCGTTATCACGATTCAAGCAAATGCAAGCCGTGCCATATGGCGAGGGTAGAGGAGTGGAGCCGCTCGTATCATGCGAAGTCGCACTACAAACACGACGAATACCTGCGCAAATCGATGGACTACTACGCCCGCAAAACCCGTAAGCCGATCAATGCCGTCAAAGTCAAATGCGCAGCCTGCCACAATCCGCGTATCGCGGTGACGTCGACCGATATCAACTACGATATCGCTGCCGTGATGCATCTGGACAAAGACAGTGCGGTCAACAAAGCCGTCGACGACAGTGCACTGAGCGAAGGCGTCAACTGCCTGGTCTGCCACAACGTCGACGCCATCAATCATAAACTGCCGCCCGAAAAGCGCGGCGTGCATCGTATTAAATGGAATCCCGTCGGTGTAATGAGCGGGCCGTTTCACGATGCGAAGTCGCCTTACCATAAAACCCAATACCGCGATTTTTTCGGCAAAGATCCCAAGCAGCTGTGTTTGGTATGCCATGGCAGCGATTATTCGATTCATGATATTTCTTTCGCCAATACTGAAAAAGAGTACAAGGACACCAAAAAACAGTGTGCCGACTGTCATATGAGCCCCAAAAAAGAAGGTGTTGCGAGCAATTTCCCTATCGACAACGGCAAACCGAAAAAGCGGATGATCCGCGAGCACGCTTTTGTCGGAGGACACGTCGCGTGGATGTGGGAAGATGCGTTGTCGATGCAGGCGAAGCGCAAAGGGAAATCGCTGCTGCTGACGATCCGCAACGACAATCCCCACAATATTCCGACGGGCTTCGGCGCGCGCGAACTGGTGCTCGACGTGATCTATCGCAGCGGCACACAGGTGATCGGGAGAAAAAGCGTTTCGATGACGCAGCATTACAAAGACAAACGCGGCAAGCCGACGATTCCGCATCTGGCAAAAACCATTACGGAAAATATTTCGATTCCCGCCCGCGGCAAAAAAACCCTCAAAATACCGCTGATGAAAGGCGCGGGGATGGTAACGTTCGAGCTTTACTATCGTCTGGTCAACGATGAGGTCCGCAACCTGCTGAAACTCAAAGAGCCGCAGTGGGCGGAGAAAAAGTTCATTACGCGCACGACGCTGCGGCTGTGAATGTAGCGGGCCTCGAAGTACTAGAAGTACGGTTTCAGCGCGTCGGGGATGTCGATGCTGCCGTCGGCGTTTTGGAAGTTTTCCATGATGGCGACCATCGTGCGTCCGACGGCGAGCGCGGAGCCGTTGAGGGTATGGGCAAGGACGTTCTTTTTGCCGTCTTTGTAGCGGATTTTCGCGCGGCGTGCCTGAAAGTCGCGGGTGTTCGAGACGGAACTGATTTCGCGGTAGGTGTTCTGCCCGGGCAGCCAGACTTCCAGGTCGATCGTTTTCGCCGCGCCGAAGCCGAGGTCGCCCGTACACAGATTGACGAGGCGATGGGGCAGCTGCAGTGCGGTGAGCATATCCGAAGCGCAGGCGACCATCTCGTCGAAGACGCGGTCGCTTTCGTCGGCTTTGGTAATGCAGACGAGTTCGACTTTGTGGAACTGGTGCTGGCGGATGATGCCGCGGGTATCGCGCCCGGCGCTGCCGGCTTCTTTGCGAAAACATGCCGTATGGGCCGTCATTTTGACGGGCAGGGCGTCGGCGGGAACGATTTCGTCTTGAAAAAGGTTCGTCAGCGGTACTTCGGCGGTCGGAATGAGGTATAGGTCTTCGCCTTCGATTTTGTAGAGGTCCTCGGCGAATTTCGGCAGCTGCCCGGTGCCTTCGAGTGCGCGTGCGTTGACCAGCTGCGGCACGCTCATTTCATCGAAACCGCGTGCATGGTTGAAGTCGAGCATGAAATTGATCAGGGCGCGTTCGAGCCGTGCTCCCGTGCCGCTGAGGACGGAAAAGCGGCTGTGGGCCAGTTTGACGCCGCGTTCGAAATCGATCCAGCCGTTGGCTTCGGCCAGTTCCCAGTGCTCTTTGGGCGTGAAATCGAAGGTTCGCGGTTCGAGGACGCGGCGGATTTCGACGTTGGCGTTTTCGTCTTCGCCGTCGGGGACGTCGGCATCGGGAAGGTTGGGAATACCCATCGCTATGGTGTTCAAAGCGGCTTCGGCGTCGCGCATCCGTTCTTGAAGGTCGGCAAGTTTCGCTTTGTTCGCATCGACGTCGGCTTTGAGCTCGCCGATGTCTTTGCCCTCTTTTTTGTACTGTCCGAAAAGGCGGCTCATCCGGTTCTGTTCGGCCTGGGCCTCTTCGAACGCAGCCTTGGCATGCTTGAGGGCTTCATGGCGTTCTTTGAGGGTGTCGAGCAGTTCGGGCGCGACTTGCTTGCGCGTCAGTGCGGCACGGACGCCTTCGAAATCTTTTTGCAGCAGTTTAAGGTCGATCATCGTTTCTCCCCGCGAATGTGTGCCGCAATTATAACCGAAACGGGCTACAATTACGGCATGGAAGAGACACACTACAACGCACGCAGGAAGGCGCTGCTCGAACGCATGGAAGACGGCGCGGCGATCCTCGGTTCGGCGCCGCAGAAGGTACGCTCCAACGACACCGAATATCCTTATCGCCAAGACAGCGATTTTTACTACCTGACCGGTTTCGAAGAGGACAATGCCGCACTGGTGCTGGTGCGCCGTGCCGATGAAACGAAAACGGTGCTGTTCGTGCAGCCCAAAGACGAAACGCTGGAGTTGTGGACGGGAACACGGCTGGGGGTTGAAGAAGCCAAACGGCGCTTCGATGTCGATGCGGTCTATGCGGTCGGCGATTTCGATACGAAACTGCCCGAACTGATCGCCAACCTGCCCACGCTCTATCTGGATCTGTTCGACGACGCATCGTGGGCATCGCGCGCCCGCGCGGCCGCCAAAGCGTTGTGCCATCAGCGTGAAACCAGACGCCCCGTGACGCGTATGGTCGACGTACACCGCCTCGTCAGACAACTGCGTCTGCTCAAAAGCGACGAAGAGGTCGCACTGATCAAAAAGGCGCTGGCGGTGACGCGGCAGGCCCATCACCGTGCGATGCGCCTGTGCCGGCCGCAGATGATGGAATACGGGCTTCAGGCCGAATACGAATACGTTTTCAAAAAAGAAGGCGCTTACAGCGATGCGTACACGACGATCGTCGCGGGGGGCGATCATGCCAATACGCTGCACTACGTCAAAAACGACGCGCCGCTTCGCGACGGGGAACTGGTACTCGTCGATGCGGGGTGCGAATACGGTTTCTACGCCAGCGACATTACGCGGACCTTTCCGGTGAACGGCCGCTTCACGCCGGCGCAGCGCGAAGTGTACGAAGCGGTGCTCGACGTGCAAGAGCGCATCATCGAAAACGTCGCACCCGGAGTGCTGCGGAGCGAACTGCAAAGATTGGCGGAACGGTGGCTGTGTGAAAAACTGGTCGAACTGGGTGTACTTCAAGGAGAGATCGACGCGCTGATCGAAGCGAAAGCGCACAAAAAGTATTTTCCCCACGGTATCGGGCACTGGATGGGCATCGACGTGCACGACCCCGTTCCTTATTACGACGAGGCGGGCAACGAAATCGCGTTGAAGCCGGGGATGGTCATGACGGTCGAACCGGGGCTGTACCTGCGTGCCGACGACGAAACGGTCCCCATCGCCTATCGCGGTATCGGGATCCGTATCGAAGACGACATTCTCGTGACGGAAGACGGCTGCGAGAATTTAAGCGCGGGCATCGTCAAAAGCGTCGCCGACGTGGAGGCGATGTGCCGACGTGTCGAAGACGTGTAGCGCTTCGTAGCGTGCGCCTTGCGGGCCAAGCACGCTTCGAAACAGCGTCAGAGGACCTTCGAGCGTGCCGAGAACGTCGTTATCGAGTGTGTTGCGGAGCGTTTCGAAAGCGGCGGCATCGATCTGTTTGTAGCGCATCAGCGTGACATGGGTGACAAAGGGGTGTTGGACGGTTCTGCCGAATACCCGTGCGAGCGCCGCGTGGATTTGCGCCAGCGACGGGTGCTCGGCGGCGGCGTAGAGAATGCGATTGCGGGGGAATCGGCCGATGCCGCGGAGATCGGCACCGCTAAGCGGAAGCGGTCCCAGCGATGCGACGGTCTCGATAACGTCGGCGACATCGTATCCGTTCCCTAAAAACAGTGCGGTCGCGTGCAGCGAGTCGGGGGTACGCCAGCGCCCCCGCACCCAAGGATCGATCCGTTTTTGCAAAGCGGGGTAGTCGTGCAGCCGCGCCCGCTGGGCGAGAAAAAGACGCACGGATCAGAGTTTTCGAAGATGGCGGAGTTTTGGCAGAATATCTTGGGAGAGCCCAAGCGATTTGATCAGCACCTGCGCGGCGGCGTAGTCGTCTTTTTCGACGGCAAGCGCCAGGGCGAAGATACGGCCGAGTTCGCCCGAGTGCGACAGCAGCGCGTGTTCGATGGCTTCGTCGACTTTCAGCTGCTGCAAAATCGATGCCATCGGAACGTTGAGTACCGTTTCCATCATCGAAATAAAAGCGCTCAGGCGCGCCTGTTCGCACATGCGTGCTTCGTCGGCCGGGCGGAGTGCCTTGATAACGGCGCCCATGATATCGACACGCTGTTCGATCATGAGCGAGAACGGCGATTTGCTGTCGTCGACCATCTGTGCGGACTTGGAATAGACGATCATCATCAGCCACTGTTCGAGCCGTTCGGTACCGACTTTTTCGAGCAGGCTTTCGAACGAATCCGTACGGATGTCCGCGGCGATGCCGGTAGAGTTGAGGTATTGCAAAAACTGAAGGGCGAGTTCGTTGTGCTGTTTGAGCATCTCGGCAACGGCCGACATGGGCTGGCCCGAAATGACCATGTCGAAGAGGTGCAAGACGCCGAGATGTTTGGGGTCGATGCGCTGATGCTGAACAAGGTGGAGCTTGGCGAAGAAGTAGCCTTGAAACAGATCGAAACCAAGGTCGCGATAGGCTTCGTAGACTTCGGGAATCTCGACGCGCTGGGCGACGAGCGTCTTGCCTTCGAGCGCATCCAGCAGCGGCGGCAGCAGGTCGATGTCGGTGGCGGTCGTGTCGAATTTGACATAGTCGATATGCGGCAGCAGCGGCTCGATTCTGTGAAAGAGTGCCGGATCGGCTACGGCATTGTCGACGGCGAAACGAAAGCCCTCCGTATGTAATATTTCAAGCCGTTCGCGGATGCCGGCGGCACCGAGGGCGTCGGTCGAGAGCTCGAACACGAAGCGTTCGGGCGGCAGCGAATGCAGAATGTCCGATTGCAGGATCGACGCGTCGGTATTGATAAAGGCCAGGGCGTCCGCCGTACTGCTGTGCAAGCCGACCTGGTTGACCAGACTGACCAGTACGGCGGCCGTCGCCGAACGGGGGTCGTCGATGACGCTTTTTCCTTCACGGTTGCGATAGAAAAATTCGTAACCGTAAATTTGTTTGTCGCGGTCGAGAATGGGTTGACGGGCGAAAAAAGGCGTGGCGTTGTTCATGGTAAAGCCTCATTGTGGTTCGTTTTTTTATGTTTGATTATACATCGTTTTTCGTGAGAACGATCTTTTTGTACAAATACGATAAACTTTCTTTCAAAAAAGTGTTTCAAATGACCACTCCGAAAACGATTTACCTCAAAGACTACCGGCCCTGCGATTATCGTATCGTGCAAACTGAACTCACGTTCGAAATTTTCGACGACCATACGCTTGTCATCAACCGCATGCAGATCGAGCGTACGGGGAATGTGACGGCCGCACTCGAGCTTGACGGGGAACGGCTGGAGCTGATCTGTCTCAAAATCGACGACGTCAAAGTGCCCAAAGAAGCGTATGCCCTCGACGAAGAAAAACTGTGTCTTTTCGATCTCCCCGAGCGCTGCACCGTCCAGGTCGTCACGAAAATCCGTCCCGACGAGAATACCGAACTCGAAGGCCTCTACCGTTCAGGCGGCATTTACTGCACCCAATGTGAACCGCACGGTTTTCGGCGTATCTCCTATTTTATCGACCGGCCCGACAACATGAGCGTCTTCACGACCAAGATCATCGCCGAAAAAGCGGCATATCCCGTGCTGCTCGGCAACGGGAACCTGCAAGAAACGGGTGACTTCGCCGACGGCCGCCATTATGCCCTGTGGCACGACCCGTTTCCCAAGCCCTCGTACCTCTTCGCACTCGTCGCCGGCGATCTCGGGCATGTGCACGACACGTTTGAGACGGCCGAAGGCCAAAGGGTGTCGCTCAATATCTATGTCGACAAAGGCAACGAGCCGCGCACGCAGCACGCGATGCGTTCGCTCAAGGCCGCGATGAAGTGGGACGAAGCGCGTTACGGCCGCTGTTACGACCTGGAGGTCTACAATATCGTCGCCGTGGACAGTTTCAACATGGGCGCGATGGAGAACAAGGGACTGAACATTTTCAATTCGCACTACGTCCTCGCCGATGAAAGCACCGCGACCGACGACGATTTTCTGGGAATCGAGAGCGTGATCGCCCACGAATATTTTCACAACTGGACGGGCAATCGCATCACCTGCCGCGACTGGTTTCAGCTGACGCTCAAAGAGGGGCTGACGGTCTTTCGCGACCAGTGCTTCAGTGCGCAGATGCATTCGGCCGCCGTGCAGCGTATCAAAGACGTCAAGACGCTAAGAGAGCGCCAGTTCCCCGAAGATGCCGGCCCGACGGCCCATCCGATCAAACCCGATCACTATATCGAAATCAACAATTTCTACACGGCGACGGTCTACGAAAAGGGCGCCGAAGTCATTCGGATGCTCTATACGATGCTGGGCGAGGAACGCTGGCGCAAAGCGATGGATCTCTATTTCGAGACTTTCGACGGCCGGGCGGTGACGACCGAAGATTTTCTGTGGGCCGTGCAGCGCTACAGTCCGATCGAGCTTGGGCAGTTTTCGCGGTGGTATTCGCAGGAGCGTACGCCCGAGCTTGTCGCCGAACATTCGTTCGACCATGCGACCAAAACGCTGACGCTGCGGCTCGAACAGATCGTACCGCCCGCGGTCGACGGAAGGGCGCAAGAGCCGTACTGTTACCCGCTGCGGCTGGCGCTGCTCGAGAGAACGAGCGGCGAGGCCCTGCCGCTGCGGCTCGATCGCAACGATCAGCCTTTGCTCGAACGCGGTATTCTCCTTGTGCGCGCTGCCGACGAAACGTTTCGTTTCACGGGCCTTGCCGACGAACCGGTGCTGTCCCTCAACCGCGGTTTCAGCGCGCCGATCGTCTTGCGCTACGCGCAAGAAGACGTGACGGCGTTGTCGCGCCTCGATAACGACGGATTCGTGCGCTACGATGCCGCGCAGAATTTTGCTCAGACGACGATGCTCGAGATGCTGCGGGGCGAAGCGCCTACGCGGACGTACCTCGATGCGTTCGCTGCACTGCTCGACGACACGGCGATAGACGGTCAATTCAAAGCGCTGCTGCTCGAACTGCCCTCCGTCGAACGCCTGATGCAGCGCATATCGCCCGTCGACGTCGATGCGGTCTGCCGGGTGCACGGTGAACTCGGCGGTGTGCTCGGGGCACGTTTCGCTTCGCAGATGCACACACTTTACGAACGGCATCACCGTCCGTCCGACCGCGGGCTCGATGCCAAAAGCATCGGAGCGCGTGCGCTGAAAAACCGTATGCTCGACTACCTGCTGATGGGCGGCGATGCCGAAGCGCTGCAAAAGGCGAAGGCGCAGTATGCGCAGAGCGCGACGATGACGGATGTGCTGGCGGCCATGACGCTTACGGCACGCTACGCGCCGGAAACGGCACGGCCGATGCTTGAAGATTTCTATGCCCGGCACCGCGGCGATACGCTTGTCATGACGAAATATTTCGCTGCGATCGCCGCGTCGCGGGCACCGGGAACGCTGCAGCGGGTCAAAGCGCAGCTTGACGATGCGGCATTCGATATGAAAGTGCCCAATCTCGTGCGTGCGCTGATCGGAACCTTCGCCAGAAATCCGTTCCATTTTCATGCAAAAGACGGCAGCGGCTACGCTTTCGTCGCCGAACAGATCATGACGCTCGATACGCTCAACCCGATGATCGCGGCAGGGCTTGCAGGTGCCTTCAAACCGTACGGCCGCTTGGATGCGGCACGTCGTTCGAAGATGGCGATTGCCCTCGAAGGTATACTCGAAAAACAAAACTTGTCGAAAAACGTGTACGAAATCGTTTCGAAGATTCTTGGGAGGGAAACGGACTGAAAGCACGAATTTCACGAAAAGCATGCCCTGACGATAAAATTAAATGTATATTTATGAAACATGTTAGATAATGATTTCAGCAGAAATCGGCGCGGTGATTTTTTTGTGATATTCGTGTCGTAAAATGACTGCGTATACGATTTTTGAAACGGACGGGCACGCGTTTTGGGTACCGCTCAGGTGACGGATGGGTTGCTTGAGCGGTGCGTGGATTCTCACCCGGAAGTGCGAAAATTCATTTTTAAGTTAAGGAGAGAGCATGGCAAGATTAGTCGTACTTGGCGGCGGGGTCGCCGGACACACGGCAGCGACCTTCGCGGCCAAATGGCTGGGCAAGGAGCACGAGGTCGTCGTCGTAACGCCCAATTCGAAGTGGAACTGGATTCCGTCGAACATCTGGGTGGGGGTCGGTGAAATGACGAAGGAAGACGTCACCTTCGATCTCGCACCGGTTTACGAAAAAGCGGGCATCACGTACAAGCAGGCCAAGGCGGTGTCGATTCACCCCGAAGGCGGCGAAAATTCCGATCAGCCCTACGTAACGATCGAATTCACGCAAGAGGGCAAGGCGGGCGAAACCGAAGAAGTAACTTTCGACTATCTCATCAACGCGACGGGACCCAAGCTCAACTTCGGTGCGACACCGGGGCTGGGCGAAGGTTCGCAACTCGGCGAGCACACGGTTTCGGTCTGTACGGCCGACCATGCGTCGCACGCCAGCGAAGAACTTAAAAAGATTTTCGAAAAAGCCAAAACCGAAAAGCAGAAGATTCTCGTCGGAACGGGCCACGGCATGTGTACCTGCCAGGGAGCGGCGTTCGAGTATATTTTCAACATCGAGCACGAAGCGCGCAAAGCGGGCGTTCGCGACAATCTCGAAATCAAATGGATTTCCAACGAATCGTTCCTCGGCGACTTCGGTATGGGCGGACTGCACATGAAAGTCGGCGGTTACGTCGTCAGCTCGCGGATTTTCACCGAATCGCTTTTCGCCGAGCGCGGCGTCGAGTACATTACCGGTGCGCACGTCAGCAAGGTCGAAGCGGGCAAGGTCGAATACGAACTGCTCGACGGCAGCAGGGGTGAAGAAAATTTCGATTTCGCGATGCTGATTCCGCCGTTTGCCGGCGTAGGTCTTAAAGCCTACAATAAAGCAGGCGAAGATATCACCGATACCGTGTTCGCGCCCAACGGCTTCATGAAAGTCGATGCCGACTATACGCCCAAACCGTACGAAGAGTGGAAAGCCTCCGACTGGCCGCGCACGTATCAGAACCCGACGTACAAAAATATGTTCGCCGCGGGTATCGCGTTCGCGCCGCCGCATATCATTTCCAAGCCGATGAAGTCGCCCAACGGCACGCCGATCAACCCGACACCGCCGCGAACGGGGATGCCTTCGGGTATCATCGGCAAAGCGGTCGCGCACAGTGTCTGCGATATGATCCGCAAAGGCGAAGACGCGCACCTGCACGAAGCCTCGATGGCCGAAATGGGTGCGGCGTGCGTCGCGTCGGCCGGTAAAGGCTGGCTCGACGGCCAGGCGGCGGCGATGACGGTCTACCCGGTCGTCCCGGATTTCGACAAATACCCCGGTACGGGCCGCGATACCGACTACACCTTCGGTGAAATCGGTCTGGCGGGTCACTGGATCAAGCATATTCTGCACTACCTGTTCCTCTACAAAGCCAAGCTCAAGCCGGGCTGGACGATGATTCCGGAATAAGAAGCGAAAGGAGAAACGATGGCATATAAAGAAGAAGAAGTTAACTTCGGCAAGAACGACGCGTTCAATACCTCGATGATTCCGGGCAAAGGTGCCCGGTTCCTGCGGACCTGCAAAATCTGGCAGTTTATCCGCTTTTTGGCGATCAACATGAAAATGCTGGTCGTCGTCAGTAAAAGCCACTGACGCCTTTGCCGCGCTTTGTCGCGGCACATTGCACTTCACCACAAAGATTTCCCATGCAGCAGCCTTTGCTAAAATACCCCGATCCGCGTATCCGTCTTATCTCCGGTAACGTCCGCTTTTTCAACGAAACCCTCGACGACATTATCGAAGATATGATCGACACGATGAAGGCCGAGAACCTCGATGCGCTCACGGCGATTCAAATCGGGATTCAGTACAACGTCATCGTCCTCAAAGAGGGCGAAACGTACGTTCCCTACGTCAATGCGCGTATCGTGCGTCACGAGGGCAGTAAAACCGCGACCGAGCGGAGTCCGTACTATGAGGGAATGAGCGTCGAGGTCCCGCGCTACACCTTTGTCAGCGTCGTGTACGAAGACCGCAGCGGCGACATGCACAGTCGGGAGTTCGAAGGCGAAGCGGCGCGAACGTTTCAGCATCAGCTCGATTACGCGTTCGGCAGTACCTTCGTCGACCGGGTCGGCAAAGCGGTCAAAAAACAGATTGACGACCATCTGGAGTTCGGCCTGGTCAAAGACAGCCGCGACCCCGATGCGACGAGCGACACCTGCCCGTCGGTGTTCTACCGCGATTACATCAAGCGGGCCTATCGGTATGCGATGCTCGCAATCGCAGCGACGTTCGTGACGCCGTTTTTCGTCGATGCAGCGACGCGATCGACGATTTACACGATCGACAAATGGGCGCTTCCCGTCGTGCTTGCATTGATCGTCGGCTACTTCTTTTACGCCGAGTACGAAGCAAAGAAATACAAACAGTGCACCAGCTGCCAAACGGGCAATATTATCGGCACCGTCGCGATCGCCGCGGTACAATTGGCGGTTGTCGCACTTGCCGTTTTCGTCTGGATGCGCCCCTGACGTGGTATAATGGTCGCTTATGAGAGGAGCGACGATGCAGCCGATACCGACGCTTAAAGCCATTGTCGATGAATTCGCGTCTGCCAAGGGCGCGATGCTGAAAATGTGGGTTTCTTACGAAGTGGCGGCAGAAGTTCTCGCGCGTCACGGCATCGAGCCTGAGCTGTTCATACGGCGCTACGCAGCAGGCGTGTTCGACTACTTTGTCTACGTCATTCGCGGCGACCGTGAAATCGGCGACTGCCCGGTGATCGCCGAATTGCTCGAATACCTTAAAGACCACGAAATCTCCGCGGACGAACTCTTTTTGCTTTGCAGCCATTTTCGCCGGGCGATGATCGACGTGAGTTACGAGATCGGCATCAATTCCAAAGCGCTTTTCGACGAAATCAGCTACGTGTTCGACCTCAATTTCGCCGGTGTGCTCAAGCGCTATACCGATACGATCTACCAAAAAGAGCGCGAAATCGAACGCAACGTCAAACTGCTCGAAGAGTACCGCCGTGCGATCGACCAGAGCGCCATCGTTTCGAAAACCGATGCACAGGGCGTCATCACCTACGCCAACGACAAACTCAGCCGGGTCTGCGGCTATTCGCCCGAAGAACTCGTCGGCAGTTCGCACCAGCTGATGCGCCACCCCGAGATGCCCGACGCGTTTTTCAAAAACCTGTGGGAAACCATTACGCAAAACCGTGTGTTCAAAGGGACCGTCAAGAACCGAACGAAGGACGGCAAGACCTTTTATGTCGATACGACGATCGTGCCCATCGCCGATATGCACGGGCACGTCAACGAATATATGGCGATCAGCTACGAAGTCACCGACCTGGTCGTCGCCAAAGAAGAAGCCATCGCCGCAGGCGAAGCCAAAGAGTACTTCCTTTCGAACATGTCGCACGAGATACGTACGCCGCTCAACGCCATTTTGGGCTTCGTCGCTTTGCTCAAAGACGAGGCGAAAGATGCGAAAGACCGGCGCTATCTCGACATCATCCACAACAGCGGCGAGAACCTTCTGAGTATCATCAACGACATTCTCGATTTTTCCAAACTGCGCAGCGGGGAATTTACCGTCGAGCACAAAACGTTCAACCTTCATCGTGCCATTTCGCATACGCTCGAACTCTTCGTTCCCAGCGTCAACCAGCATCAGCTCACGCTGACCAGTTTCATCGACCCGAGAATCCCCTACGAGCTGATATCCGACCCGCTGCGTATTCAGCAGGTTATCTCCAATTTGCTCAGCAACGCCATCAAATTCACCCCGCCGTTCGGAGAGATTACGGTCGAAGCGTCGTACGCCGACCATCGGATTACCGTGAGTGTCGCCGACACGGGCATCGGAATTCCGAAGAAAGATCAGGAGCATATTTTCGATCCTTTCTCGCAGGCTTCGCGCGACGGTGCGAAGACGTACGGCGGAACGGGCCTCGGATTGTCGATCAGTGCGCAGCTGGTGCGCCATATGGGCGGTGAAATCAGCCTTGTTTCGCAACCGGGTATCGGCAGTACGTTTACGTTTACGCTGCCGGTGCGTATTGCCGCCGAGGGGCGACCGGCACCGTTCGCCGTCGATCGCGTACAGAATTTGCGGTTGGCGCTGCTGTCTTCTCAGAACGAAGATGACGTGATGTGTACGTCGCTGCGCCGCTATCTGGAGAGTTTCGGCATTGGGCTTGAAACGGTCACAAGCCTCGATGCGACGTTCGATTTGCTGTTTTTTTCGGACCCCTCGGTCGGAGAAGATACCCGCCGCGCCATTGCTGCGGACCCTCGCCCGGCGATTGCGCTGATGGACGTACATGACGAAAGCTATGACAAAATCGAAGGGATCGTCCCGCTGGTGATGCCCCTGTACTGCGCCAAGCTGCAAGAGGTGATGGAACGTGCACTGGCCGGGCAGGAAAAGGCGCAGATGGTGCCGCAGGTTTCACAGCGCAAGCGCCTGCACGGCAAGGTGCTCGTCGCCGAAGACAACGAAGCCAATCAGGAGCTGATTGCGACGTTGCTGGAAAATCTGGGCATTGCATACGACTTGGTTCCCAATGGGGCGCAGGCGCTGGCACGGATGAAATCGCAGCGTTACGACGTTGTGCTGATGGATGAACAGATGCCGATCATGGACGGTCTGAGTGCCACCAAGAAAATGCGTCAGCACGAACAGAAAACGAAACGAAGCCATTTGCCCATCGTGGCCATTACCGCCAACGTGATCGCCAACCGTTCACAGCGGGCGGAGTACGACGGATTTCTCGGCAAGCCTATCGGTATGGATGCACTGCAGGAGATGCTCGAGCGTTTTTTGGAGGTTTCCGAAGAGACGGAACGAAAAGAAGCGCAACCAAGCGCTGCATCTTCTTGTGAAGCGGGTATCATCGACGAGGCGAAGGTATGCGAAGTGCTGCGCATTTCGCATGCGCAGTTTCTGCAGCTTTTGCAGGTATATAAAGAAAAGACCGCCGTAACGTTTTGCAGTTTGCAGCGTGCTATCGAAGAAGAGCGCTTGAGCGAGGTGGCGAGACTTGCACATTCCATCAAAGGTGCAAGCGGCAATTTTCGCATCGAAGCGTTGACCGATCTGGCCGAAACAATGGAACGCAGTGCCCGTGCCAACGAAGACGCGGACTATGAAGCGATGTTCGTTCGGATGCACCGTCTTTTCGATCGCGCGACGAAAGAGGTGTAAAAACGCTTCGTTTGGTAACAGGAAAGATGTGACAGGAACTGATTTTTGTGATAGGAATGTCATAACTTTGTAATAAGCCGATTTATCAGCTATAATAAATTATAATATCCATATCTTTCGAGAAGGACCGGCGTATGGAGAGTTACAAAGTCATGATCGTCGAAGACGACCCCGTCACGGCGATGAGCCTTGAAATGGCGCTTCAAAAGCAGGGGTACGAGGTGGCTGCGACGGTCGACAATACCGACGAAGCTCCCGGAAAGATCAAAATCTACGGCCCGCAGATCGTGCTCGTCGACATCAGCCTCCAAGAAGAAGCCGACGGCATCGAGCTGGCCAAATACATCCGTGCCAAACATCAACTGCCTTTTATCTACCTGACGGCACACAGTGATGCGAAAATCATCGACGAAGCGAAGCTGACCGAACCCTACGGCTACATCGTCAAACCTTTCGACCCCGATTCGCTGCATGCGACGATTCAGATGGCGATGTACAAGTACGATGAGGAAAAAAAACGCAAAGAGAACCTCGAAGGCCTCAAAAACGAAAAACTCAACCTCGAAAAACTGCTTTACAGCAAAAAAGTTTCGGACAAGCCGATCGTCACGTTCGGCGGGGACTACCATTTCGATATCAGTGTCGGCGAAACGTTTTATCGGGGCAAGAAAATCAAGCTGACGAAAAAAGAAAATGCCTTTATGCGCCTGCTCGTCGCGCAGCTTGGCGTTGTCGTGAGTTTCGAACAGGCAATCGGCTACGTCTGGGAAGAAAAAGGAGCGACCGAGAACAGCGTGCGTACGCTGGTCTGGCGGCTGCGCAACAAGCTGCCGACCGACGTCATTCAGAATGCGTCGGGTATCGGCTACTACATCGAGGAGTAGGCCGGCCTACCAGTTGACTTCGGCCGTCAGCATGAAGTCGGTGTACTTTTCGGCATTGCCGCCTTTGTAGTTTTTGCCGTCTGTCGGGTCGTAATAGTTGGCGTTGAGCACCCACGTGACATTCTTGTTCTGCTCCCATGAAACCCCAGCGATCGCATCGATGTTGTCGTAGGTTGTATCCGTCGTACTGTCTTTCGCACTCCAGATACCGTAACGGCCCAGCACTTCGAAACGTTTGTCTTCTCCGAAGCGGTAGCCGGCGTTGACCGACCAGCCTGAACCGTTATGCGAAACGGTGTTGTCGCGGTCGTTGTCGGCGATGATATAGTGCCCGGCAATCAGGAACGAGGGGGTGTTGTAGACGGTGTGGAAACCGTAGAACGCATAGGTCTCGTCGCCGTTTTTTGCGTTGCGGTTGTTGTACTGGCCGTAGAACGAGGCATCCCAGTAGGTCATTTTGCGCGGTTTGCGGTGTGCTTTGCCTTTGCCGAGAATCGCCGCGGTCAGACGCCATTCGAGCGAAGCGCTTTTGCCGTCTTCGGCGGTATGGTAGCCCTCGCCGTTGAAGATACCGATCTCGGAGGTGAAATATTCGGTTTTGGTTTTGACGTTGATCCCGAAATCGGCGGAGTTCGTCAGGTCTCCGGCGCGTTTGGTTTCGACGAAGGTTTTGGAGATCGAGCGGTAGAACCAGGCATTGTGCTCTTCGTAGTCGAGCCACGGCCGGTGCGCCAGACCGAATTCGATGCTGGTGGCCGGAAGCACGTCGTGAAGATAGAGAAAGGCGTATTTGAGGCGAACGATCCAGCTGCCGGCGGCATTGGAGTTCGTGCCGTCGGGATCGGCGTTTTCTTCGAAGGTATCGAGCGTGGCACGCATGTACGATTTGGGATCGTCGAAGAGGTAGGCTTTGACCTGCAGGTAGTTCCGGCGGGCTTCGAACTGCGAGCTACTGTCTGCATCCGCCTGGCGGAACCGGTAGCCCAGGTAGTGCTGGCCGGAAAATTTCAGTTTGCTGGCTTTGGCGAAGACATCGACGTCTTTGCGCTTGGCTTCTTTTTTCGCGATGGCGGAATCCTGCGCCTGATTTTCGAGGTAGATATCTTTGGCGTTCATGAAATCGCCCATTTCGATGCGTCCCTCGCCCGGTTTGGTGAACACTTCGCCCGTGGCGGGATCGGTGTAGAGTGTAACGGGTTCGGTGGCCTGGGCGGCGGCTGCAAGGCTGAGAACGGTAACGGCGGACAAAACAATACGTTTCATGGGTGAATACGCTCCTGTGAAAATTTGGCGGCATTGTAAAACGCTTTGGTTACATCAAGATTACGAAGAAATTTTGAAGTGGTTAAAAAGAGAATGAAGGTTCGTCTCCTGAAATTCCGCCCCTTGTTACCCTGAATACATCACCTGTCACCCTGAACTTGATTCAGGGCCCACCACATAAAAGGCTTTTGGATTCCGGATCGAGTCCGGAATGACGGAAAGAGCGTCACCCTGAACTTGATTCAGGGTCAACGGGCTGAAATGAAGGGACGACGATTGTGTTGACGGTGTGTATTTTAATAGTGAGTTTTGGGGCGGGCCGCCCGGAGAATGAATGACGAAGAAGCGGCGGGCCCGGTACCGTTTTACTTGATATGTTCCGCCCAGTATTCGCGGATCATGTTTTTCGTCGCTTCGGGAAGCGGGATGTAGCCGAGCTTTTTGGCGCTGGCATCCCCGTGTTTGAAGGCGTAGTCGAAGAAAGCGACCACTTTTTTGTTTTTCGCGGTCTTTTCTTTGGGCAGCAGAATGAACGTTGCCGCGACGATCGGGTAGGAGGTGTCGCCGGGCTGAAGGGCGAGCAGCGCGTAGAAGTTGTCTTCTTTGGTCCATTTGGCGTATTTCGCGGCGGACTTGAAGTTCTCTTCGCGGGCGCTCACCCATTTGCCGCTGGCCGTCTGGAGGATAGCGGCGGTAAAATGATTTTTGATTTTATAGGCGTTTTCGACGTAGCCGATGCTGTACGGCGTCTGCTTGACGAGGCTCGATACGCCTTCGTTGCCTTTGCCGCCGATGCCGACGGGCCAGTCGATCGCTTTGCCGGTGCCGAAATTGTTTTTCCAGTTCTGCGAGCTTTGCGAGAGGTAGTAGGTGAAGTTGAACGTCGTGCCCGACCCGTCGGCGCGGTGCGCGACGATGATCTTTTTCGCCGGCAGTTTGAGGCCGGGGTTGTTTTTGGCGATGGCCGCGTCGTTCCACATCGTGATCTTGCCCGCGAAGATGTCGGCGACGTTTTCGTTGGTCAGTTTGAGCTGTTCGTCACCGATACCCGGAACGTTGAAAACGACGACGATCGAGCCGATGACGGCGGGGAACTGAAGCAGTTTCAGTTTGGCGAGTTTTTTGCTTTTGAGCGGTTTGTCCGAAGCGCCGAAATCGACGACGCGGTTGCTGATCTGCTTGATGCCGCCGCCCGATCCGATGGACTGGTAATTGATGCGTGTATGCGTTTTTTTGGCATACTGGTACGCCCAGTCGTAATACAGCGGAGCGGGGAAAGTGGCGCCGGCGCCGCTGATGCGGTCACCCGCGAAAGCTGCCGTCGAGGCGATGGCTGCGACGAGAAGTGCCTGTGCAAGTCGTTTGAACATGGAATGTCCTTGTGATGAATTTCGGCGGCATTGTAAAACGGCAATGTAACGAAAAGGTTACAGAAACATCACGATGTTCGCCGACGGCTTGTAACCTTATTGTTATTTTTTGCCGATACAATCCGCACGAACAATATATTCGAAGAGGGAAGTGCAAAAGTATGTTGAAAAAATACGACCACAAGGTTCGCGAAATCGAGCAGATGATCGTTCGGCTGATGGACAGCATCGTCGAAGGCAACGAACATACGCTAGAAGGCTACATCGAAAACGATGCGGCGCAGTACGAAAAGGCACGCGCGCTGCTCAAGACCGTCGAACACGACGCCGATGCCATCGATAACGAGATTATCAAAACCTTCGCGCTTTTCGGTCCGGAGGCCCAGGAACTCCGTACGCTCGTGACGTATCTTAAGATGAACAACGAGCTGGTGCGCATCGGGATCGGCACGCGAAAGTACGCGCGGCGTATCGAAGAGCATGTTCAAAGCGAATGCGATCTCAGGCCTTTCGACAACGTCATCGTCCAGCTGCACCGCAGTGCGATCAGCGCCATGCGCTTCATTCGTGAGTGTTTTACGGAGCTTGAAAGCTGCGACGTCGAAGAGAACTACCGCAAGGTGATGGTCGAAGAGAGCAAGAACGACGATCTGTTCAGTATTCTCGAAAAAGATATTATGACCAATATCATCAGTGAGAGCGAATTGTCGATCGAGTACGTCAAGGTGCTCGGAACCCTGCGCAAACTCGAACGCATCTGCGACCGTGCCGTCAATATCGCCAACCTGATGGTCTATGCGAAAAAAGGCGGCCAGATGGTGGCGTACAGCGCCTGAGCAGGTTGAGAAAATGGATGCGCTGATCGTCGTCGTCGAAGACGAAGAAGATATTCTTGAACTCGTCGAGTACAATTTGCAAAAAGAGGGTTTCGAGGTGATCGGGCTTACCAGCACGAAAACGCTGACGCAGCTGCTCGAAGAGGAAAAGGTCGATGTACTGATCATGGATCGAAACCTTCCGGGAACCGAGGGCAGCGAATATGTCGCGTCTTTGCGTGAAGAAGGCATCGACGTACCGGTTATCTACCTGAGTGCGAAAGACCGCGACAGCGATATCGAAGAGGGCTTCCTGCGCGGCGGCGACGACTACCTGACCAAACCGTTCAACATGAAAGAGCTGATTTTGCGCATCAAGGCGATTTTGCGCCGCACCGCAGCCAAAAGCGACACGGGCACCGTCGTCTACCGCGATATTCGGCTGAACATGGCTTCACGCGAGGCTGAGGTCGGCGGAGAACACGTTGCGCTGACCAAGCTGGAATTCGACCTGCTGCACACGCTGATCGCCAACCAGAACGTCGTGCTCGACCGCGACTATCTGCTCGAGCACGTCTGGGGAGGCGGCGAGGTTTACCAGGACCGCACGGTCAACGTCGCGATCAATCGCCTCAAAGAGAAGATCGATCCGACAAAAGAGAAGGCCTATATCAAAACCGTCCGCGGTGTAGGGTATACGCTTTGTTGAAGATTCACCAGCATTTCTTTCTGAACTTTCTCGCACTCTTCGCCGGCTTGCTTGCCGTCGCTTCGTTCGTCGGATACCTGACCTACAAATCGATCGTCGTCAGCGATTACGAGGAACGGCTGTCGCAGGACATCGAACTGCTTGCGTTCGAGCTGCCGCGTGTCGAAGATATGGACGCATTCGCCCGGCGTATTCACGACAAAACCGGATTGCGCGTCACCGTCATCGCCGCCGACGGGACGGTGCTTGCCGAAAGCAACACGGACAAGACGCAGATGGAAAATCATGCCGGCCGTCCCGAGGTGATGGAAGCGGCACGGCAAAGATACGGTGCGGAGATCCGCTATTCGCATACCCTGCATTACGATTTGCTTTACGTCGCCAAACGGCTGCCGTGGAAAGGTCAGCCGGTGACGCTTCGTCTGGCGATCGGGCTTAAGCAGATGTTCGACCGGTACTGGGAGAGCTACGTGAACCTGATCGCCGTGTTCGTCGTCTTCATCGTCTTCGCTTTTTTTCTTTCGTCGCGTATGAGCCGGCGCCTTCGGTACGATATTGCGCAGATCACCGATTACCTTCAGCAGATCGCCGCGAAAAACTACAAGGCCGAGGTCAAACCGCGTTACTATTCGGAATTCCTGCAAATTTCCGTTCAGCTCAAGAACCTGGTCAAGCGGCTGCGCCAGCGCGAGAAGCAGCGCCGCAAATATACGGCCAAACTGCGCCTGATCAACCAGCAGCGCAGCGATATTCTTTCGGCGATCAGCCACGAGTTCAAGAACCCCCTTGCGGCGATTATCGGCTATACCGAAACCCTGCGCGAAGACCCGAACGTTTCCGTGAAGATCCGCCAGCGTTTTTTGGAGAAGGTCCTCTCCAATGCCCGAAAAATCGAAGGGATGCTCGATCGGCTCAGTTTTTCGGTCAAGCTCGAAAACAACGACCTTCAGATTCGCAAAGACGCTTTCGACATGGCCGACGTCTGCCAAGACGTTGCGGCGACGCTGGGCAAGAAATATCCCGACCGCGAGATTCTCTGCGACGCCGAACCGACACCGGTACAGGCCGATCGCGCGATGATGGAAGTCGTATTGACCAACCTGATCGACAATGCGCTCAAATATTCGGATGAACGGGTCGAGGTACGATTGAAAGACGGCCGGGTGAGCGTGGTCGATCACGGCATGGGGATTCCGAAGAAAGAGCTTGAAAATATCACATCGAAATACTACCGTGTCGTCAAGAATACGTGGGACAACTCGATGGGGCTGGGACTGTCGATCGTGTCGTACATTTTGAAGCTGCACGGCAGCGAACTCGAAATCGAAAGCGAAATCGCCAAAGGCTCGATCTTTTCTTTTTCGCTTCGGTAATATTTTTGTAACCTTGATCAATTAAAATACGCGCCGTTTAGGGTCGCTTGAAGGAGAACGATGACATCGGTAATGGACAGGCTTTTCGGCAATATGACGCGCATCACCGCGATACTGGTTTTGGTAATCGTGGCGTGGATTTTCACGGTGCTGTTTCAGGAATCGACGCTGGCGATGCAGAGTTTCGGGTTCGATTTCCTCACCGACGAAAAGTGGGCGCCTAATCTGGAAAAATTCGGCGGCTATGCCGCCATCATGGGTTCGATCGTTTCGACCTTTTTGGCGATGGTGCTTTCCGTGCCCGTCGCGATCGGCGTCGCGATCTTTTTAAGCGAAATCGCACCGGCACGCCTGAAAACGCCCGTGGGCATCTCCATCGAACTGCTTGCGGCGATTCCGTCGGTCATTTACGGGATGTGGGGGCTGTTCTACTTCGTGCCCATCGTGCGCGATATCGTCGGCGGCGTCGGCATCAGCATGCTGGCCGCGGGCATCGTGCTGGCGATCATGATTTTGCCTTTCACCGCCGCCGTGACGCGCGATGCGATGAATACGACGCCCGATATTCTCAAAGAATCCGCCTATGCGCTCGGCGGCACCAAATGGGACGTCATCAAAGATATCGTCATTCCCTACGCCAAAGCCGGGATCATCGGTTCGCTGATTCTCGCATTGGGGCGTGCGGTCGGCGAAACGATGGCGGTGACCTTCGTCATGGGCAACGTACACAAATTCTCGTGGGACATCACCCGGCCCGCGACGTCGATCCCCGTTACGCTGGCCAACGAATTTACCGAAGCCGACGGCGATCTGTATTTCTCGGCACTCTTCGAACTGGCTCTGGTGCTGATGGTGATGAGTTTCGTCGTCATCGCCGTTTCCAAGTTCTACTTTTTGCGCCGTACAAGGAGGGCTTCGTGACCGCCGTCGAAAAACGCAAACTCGTCAGCAAAATCGTCTTGAGCCTTTCGTCGCTGTCGGCGGCACTGGGGCTTTTCTTTCTCTTCTGGATTTTGTACGTGCTGGTCTCCAACGGCCTCGACGCGCTCAACTGGAACGTCTTCGCCTTCGAAGGGGCACCCCCGGGCTACGAAGAGAGCGGATTGAAACAGGCGCTCGTCGGCCAGCTGATCCTCGTCGGCGTCGCGTCGCTGATCGGCGTGCCGCTGGGCGTGCTTGCGGGAACTTATCTGAGCGAATACGGTCAGCGCTCGAAGCTTGCCGAAACCATTCGCGACATTTCCGACATCATGATGAGTGCACCGAGTATCGTCATCGGAGCGTTCGTCTATGCTATCGTCGTCGCTCCGATGGGGCATTTTAGCGGCTGGGCCGGTGTGACGGCACTGACGATCATGATGATTCCGATCATTTTGCGTACGACCGACGACATGCTGCACCTGGTCCCCTCGACACTGCGCGAAGCGGCGTTCGCACTGGGTGCTCCCAAATACAAGGTGATTTTGCAGGTCGTCTACCGCGGTGCGAAGGCGGGGGTGCTTACCGGTATTTTGCTGGGGGTCGCCCGCATCGCCGGCGAAACGGCGCCGCTGCTTTTTACCTCGTTCAACGACAATTTCATGAATACCGACCTGAACGAGCCGATGGCTTCGCTGACGGTAACGATGTATAATTACGCGACGAGTCCGTACGAAGACTGGCAGAAGCTCGGATGGGCGGCGGCGTTCATTCTTTCGATGTTCATTTTGAGCATCAATATCCTCGGACGGATCATTTTGTTGAAGAAAAAAGGAAAATAATGGCGACCATCGTCGAAGTGACCGAAGAGAAAGCCCTCGAAGTCAAAAATCTCACTTTCACCTATGCCGGAGCGCCCGCACCGAGTCTGAAGAAGATCAATATGCCCATTGCGAAAAATTCGGTAACGGCATTGATCGGTCCTTCAGGGTGCGGCAAAACGACGCTGCTGCGGTCGTTCAACCGCATGCACGACCTCTACCCGGGCCATACTTACGAGGGCGAAATCGTTTTCGAAGGGCGCAATATTCTTTCGCCCAAAGAAGATTTGATCAAACTGCGTACGCAGATCGGCATGATTTTTCAAAAGCCTACGGCGTTTCCGATGAGCATTTTCGACAACGTGGCGTACGGCCTGCGGCTGCAAGGGATCAAGAACAAAACCGAACTGCGTGACCGTGTCGAGGCCGCGCTCAAAGGTGCGGCGATCTGGAAAGAGGTCGGAGAACGCCTCAAAGACGACGCCAACGGGCTTTCAGGCGGCCAGCAGCAGCGGCTCTGTATCGCCCGCGCCATTGCGGTAGAGCCCGAAGTGCTGCTTTTCGACGAACCGACCTCCGCCCTCGACCCCATCTCGACGCAGGGCATCGAAGAACTCGTCACCGAGCTTAAAGAACGCGTCAGTATCATCATCGTCACGCACAATATGCAACAGGCCGCG
Organism: uncultured Sulfurimonas sp.; assembly: GCA_964646705.1. Lineage (GTDB taxonomy): Bacteria > Campylobacterota > Campylobacteria > Campylobacterales > Sulfurimonadaceae > Thiomicrolovo. Next base: position 24,700 of record CAZYEW010000002.1, on the reverse strand, counting down.
CGTGTGAGCGACTATACGGGCTTTATGTACATGGGCGACCTGATCGAACTGGGCCGGACCGAAGACCTTTTCGTCACGCCGACGGAAAAACTGACCGAAGAATACATCAGCGGAAAATTTGGCTGATTTTCGGTCAGATATTTTCCCTGTAACCTTCATTTTTTCCACACTTATATTCGTTATACTTTCAGTTAATTTTATGTAAGGGAAGTACCGACGCGTGTTTGACCGCAACGACACAAACAACCTTTCAGCCTTTATCGGACGCATTCGCAGCCGTCTGACGCTGATCTACCTGCTTCCTTCTATTGTACTGCTGCTGCTTTCGCTTGTATTGATCCGGCAGCAGTACCATGAATACCGCAGCAGCGCAAACCTGGTCGAAGCGGTTGGGATGTTTGAATACGGCATGAAACTGATCGATTCGCTGCAAAAAGAGCGGGGGCTGAGTGTCGTTTCGCTCGACGACAGCGGCGGAGGTTTTGCCGGCAAACTGCTGCGTCAGCGCCGCCGTACCGACGAGCTTTTCGCCCGGACGGGACGGAGCGAAACACGCTTTGGACGTTTTGGGAATGCATTGGAGAGGACGCTTCAGGAGCAAGAAAAGCGTGTAATGGCACTAAGAAAAGCCAGGGATCGCCATACGATGCAGGCTAAGGAGCTGCTCGACGCCTACACCGCCGCGATCAAAACGATTTTTTTTCATGCAGTTCCCGACGAAGTATCGATCGGCCATCCCGAAACGATGATGCGTGTGCATTTGCTCAAAGAACTTTTTTTGCTTCAAGACGATGTCGGGCAGTTGCGGGCACTCATAAGCTATCTGCTTGTTCATCATGTCCATGAAACAGTGTACGTCGATGCGGTGAACCGATTGTCGGTGATGATGGACGAACGGCTTCGGCATTTGCAACGGGAAGTTTCGGTGTGGAAATTCGACGGCGGCCGACGGCTTCAAAGCGCGACACTGGAGCGTTTCGTCACATTGCGCGACCGGCTGATCGCGACGGGTTTTACCGGATACGACCCGCTGCGCTG
>CAZYEW010000002.1:21337-23562 GCA_964646705.1 uncultured Sulfurimonas sp. | reverse complement strand
CATTGCGCGACCGGCTGATCGCGACGGGTTTTACCGGATACGACCCGCTGCGCTGGTGGAAAGAAGCCACGGCGTACGTCGACGATTTGTACGATGTCGAGAATTACGCACTTTCGACGATCGTGAAGCGCGGAAAGATTATGAAGCGGAGTGCGGCCTGGCTGTTGGCGGGCGGTCTGGTCGTGCTGGCGATGCTGACGGGACTTTTTTACGTCTTCTTGCGCTACGCCTTGCAGATGACGCGGCTGATGCAGCGGCTCTTCACCCAGGCGCAGCGTCACCGCCGCATACACGAAACTCTTGCACGTTTTCTTGAAACCCTGCTTTATAATCCTTCCGAAGAAAAGACGATTTTCAACGCGCTCAGCGACACGCTGTACGACAGCGGATTTTTCGACTACGTGCTTGTCGTCGAGCGCCGCGAGCGGTGCTGGCGGGTCGATGCGGCGCGCGGCAGAGGCGCCGAAGCGGCGCAGGAAGAACTTGCCCGTATCTGCGGCAAGGGAGGGCTGCTGTTCAAAGGGCTTGAAGCCGTGGCGGCGAAAGGGCGGTTTCGGGTATTGCGCGTGCGCCGCAGCGACGGGCTGTTGCATGCCGGTATCGAACGGCTGGGGCTTTTCCCGATCGTTCGTGACGCATCCGAGGTGACGGTGCTGGTTGTCGGCACCAAAACGCGCGACTTCCTCGACGCACCGACGATTTTGCTGCTGAAAAAAATTTCGCAGGCGATGGGACACGTTTTCGAAAAGATGCAGATGCAGCGCGCCGAAGCACTGCTTCGCCGCGAGCTGCGTATTTCGGCGCAGACGTTTCAAAGTCACGAAGCCATCGCCATTACCGATACGCACGGCAGAATCCTCAAGGTCAACGATGCTTTCGAACATATTACGGGATACGGGTCCGATGAAGTAGTGGGAGGGACGCCGCGACTGCTTAGATCGGGACGCCACGACAAGGCTTTTTACGCAAAAATGTGGGAAGATATTCGAAACAAAGGCCATTGGCGCGGCGAGATCTACAACCGGCGCAAAAACGGCGAGGTCTATCCCGAGCTGCTCAGTATCAGTGCGGTGCGTGACGACGAAGGGATCATCACGCACTATGTGGCGCATTTTTTCGATATCAGCGAGATGAAAGCGGCGCAGAAAGAGGTCGAGTACCGTGCGCAGCACGATCCGCTGACGCATCTTTTCAACCGTCAGAAGTTTTTCGAAGAACTTGAACGTATTTTTGCGCATGCCTTGTATTCGGGCCGCTATTACGCTTTTTTTTACTGCGATTTGGACAACTTCAAGCAGATCAACGACCGGTACGGCCACGAGGCGGGGGACCGGGCACTGGTCGAAGTGGGACGTCGTTTTACGGAGTTCGCCGGCGAAGATGATGTCGTCGGGCGGATATCGGGCGACGAATTTGCGATGATTTGCCCGTTGAAGGCACATGAAAAGCATGCAGGTATGCAAGAAGCAAAAGGCATTGCCGAGCGGCTCCTTGCGCATTTTGGTGACACGGTTATGCACCGATCGGTGCAGATCCGCATTGCGATGAGCGCAGGAGTCAAAGTTTTCCCGATGAGCGAACGGACGCCCAAGGAAGTGATTCTCGATGCCGATGTGGCGATGTACGAAGCCAAGCGCCACGGCAAAGGGGGATTTCGCCTTTTCACCGAAACGATGGCCGTCGAGAGCCGTCGGCTGCGTACGCTTAGGCATGAACTCGAAGAGGCGATGCGCAATGGCGAACTGATACTGCACTATCAGCCGAAGGTCGACGTCGCGACGCGAAAGCTCGTCGGAGCCGAAGCGCTGCTGCGCTGGAATCATCCCCGGCTCGGTCTGCTCGGACCCGACGAATTTTTGATGATCGCACGCGAGGGACGTATCGGTCACGATCTTCACGCAGCGGTGGTGGCGATGGTGTGCGAGCAGCTTGAAGCGTGGAGTGCACGCTACGAAGGCTTCGATATGCGCGTATCGATCAATATATCCGCGGAAGAGTTCAACCGCGAACAGTTCGCCGAGGAACTCGAAGCGTTGATCGATACGCATCGGGTCGATGCACACCTGCTCGATCTGGAGATCGTCGAAGATGCCCTGTTGCGAGACATGGACCATACGGTGCGTACGATTCGGCGTTTCAAACAGCAGGGCGTGACGTTCAGTATGGATGATTTCGGTACGGGCTATTCGTCGCTCAACTATCTCAAGCAGCTGCCGGTCGATACG
>CAZYEW010000002.1:16637-21237 GCA_964646705.1 uncultured Sulfurimonas sp. | reverse complement strand
CGCGCAGACGGAATAAATCAGGCGTCGATGCGCTCGAAACTGCCGACGCGCTCGATCAGTGCCGAGGAGAAACGCTCGCGTGTTTTCGCGTCGGAAAAAGCGCTGTCGGGCACAAACAAAAAGCCGTCGCCGACGAGAAGCACGTAGCCTTGCGGCGCGGCGAGCACCCGGTGCACGGCGTCGTAGGCAACCGTTTCGCCGTCGATGGCGAGCCCTTCGTCGCGCAAGATGACGCGAAGGCGTCTACCCGCCGTCGCCGATCGCCGAAATTCCCGAAGCAGCGCGGCTTTTCGCAGCGGCCAGCGCAGAAAATACCAGTAGATCGAGAGCAACGTGCCAAGCAGCAGCATGCCGACCGTGCCCTGACGTACGGCCATCACGACGCCGAATTGTGCCAGGGCGATAAAGGCCCAGCCGAGAAAGCGCCGAGGGGAATGTTTGAGGGTGGTGTCGTAAAGAAGTTTGGCCCCTTGCAAAAAGGCCGCTTCGTTCCAGTCGATACTGAGCTCGATCGGCTTCATACGTGTTCGTCGCTTTCGTGAATCCACAATGCCTGTTTGTCGACACAGCCGCGTGCTTCGAGGGCTTCGAGCCGTTTTAGCGTGTCGTCGTAGAGCTGTTCGAAACGCGCATTCTCGCGGGCGTATTTTCGCTGCTCTTTTTTGGCGTACCGCCACGCCGCGGCGATGGAGAGTGCGAACAGGCCGTAGATATACCATTGGTAAGCTTTGAGGTTGAGCAAAACGATGAAATACTGCACCGAAAAAAGTACGAAAAATTCGACCGAAAAGATGATGACGAGGGTCGAAGAGTGGGCGAAATCGAGGGTGTATTTTTCGATGTCGCGCAGCACGGCAAGGTTTTCGTTGATCGTTCGCGCGTCTTCAAGGCAGGCGTTGTCGAGCCCTTCGAGCGGAATGTCTTTGAGGTGGATATTGCTCAGGTTGTATTCGACGTTGGTCTGTTTGTAGTCGCGCAGAATCTGCGGATGCGCATCGAGCAGGGTACGGATCTGTTCGACGGTCGGTTTTTGGGTGCCGAGAAGTTTCTGGACGTCTTGCAAGATCAGATCGTACAGCCCGACGGTTTTGATTTCACGGGCGACACGTTCGAGATTGGTCACGTTCGGTTCCTTCGAAAGAGATGGTCGTTCGACATCGGGCATCAAAACGCCCGATGGCCAACGCCCTGGGGGGGCGAAAAGCCGGGGAATCAGGCTTTGACCGCGACGGGTTCGGGCTCTTCTTCGATGCCGAAGCTGGCGACGTCGTTCTTCGCCGGCATAAAGATACCGACAAGGCCTTTGATGCCGACACTCATGACGATGTTGAACAAGAAGACGAACCAGGCGATCAGTACCATCGAGCCGAAGATCGCGGCAAGGACCATCCAGCCGTGAAATTCTCCGTTGACGTAAAGGTGGCGGCGGAGCATGCCGTCAAGACCGGCCATGCCTGCGAACGCCCCCATACCGACACCGCCGACGAGGTACAGCCAGAAGTGCACCCAGGTCAGTTTTTTGCTAAACAGCGTCGTGTTGTTGGTGACCAGCGGCCACAGCACGTACAGCGCACTGTAAAGCGTCATGTAAAGCCCGACGATCAGTGCGATATGAAAGTGCGCGAAACTGATCCACTGGGTGTTGTGCAGCACGCGGTTCATGCCCATGTCGGCCTGGATGATGCCGGCGGGTACGGCAAGGCCGAAACCGACGAGCCCGCCGAGCAGGTAGGCGAGTTCGGGGCTCATTTTGAGCGGACGGGCCTTCCACAGCGTGACCAGGGTGATGAACAGTGCCAGACCCTGCGTCAGCAGTTCGAAGGCCGTGACCATTTCGCCCGAGACGAGTTTCATCATTTCCGGCTGCGGCTGATCGGCGAGCAGGTGGTGGCTCCAGACCATCCACGACACGAAAAGCTCAAGCAGCAGCGCGGCGCGTGCGACGTTTTCCATAAAGAGTTTCTGCCCGGTGATGATCGTCGCGAGCAAATACCACGAACCTGCGACGTAGATCAGTACGAGGCCGTCGGCGACGAGGTCGAGCCCCCACCAGAAAAAGTTCTTGTACAGCAGCGAATCGACGGCGTGCACGTCCCAGGTGATGCCGCCGGCGTCGGCGATAAGGTAGACGAGGACCAAAATTCCCGCACCGAGAATAACCAGTGCGTCAAGAAAGGTGTCGACCGTACCGCGGAAAATCGCGACGACGGGCAGCGAAAGTGCCGGTTCTTTCGAATAGGGCGGTTTGCCGGTGAGCTTGTGGATGAGGTTCATCAGGCCGTCGATACCGAATCCGGAGATGAGCAGTTCTTTGGTCGTTTTGTTTTTGTGCACACCGACGCGGGCGAAGATCGTCGCGTAAATGTTGTAGATGAATCCCAGCGTACCGATCATAATCAGAGCGACGCCGACGATAAAGACGAAACCGCCGACGATGTTGAACTGGCTAAGGTCCGCGGGAAGGGGCCAGTAGAGCGTGTAGAGCGGGGCATAGTGCCAGATGAATCCGGCGAACCACGCCAGGGCGGTGCCGATGGTGATCAGCAGCCACACCGCGTTGGCGAGCTTGACGCTGTAGAGCGGTTTTTTGGTCAGGTAGGGGACCAAGAACATGAAAGCTGCGAAAACGAGCTGGTAGGTCGAGCCGAAAATCCCGACGATGGGATGCACCGTCATGATCGAGAAGTAGTGCTCGGGATGGCTGAACATTTCGGGCAGGGGGCTGCTAGGTCCCGTCTGCACCATACGCATGATCATGCCTTCGAGGGCGACGAGTCCGAAGAAAAGAAAGCTCATGACAACTGCGCGCAGCGTCACTTTCTGCAGGGCGCTGAGGCTGTCGGCATCGAAATCGGTCCCGTTCATCAAACGGTCGGCGAAAGTTCTGTTTTGCATGATAGGCTCCTTTTATCTGCTTGCGATTTTGTTGCTTGAACAGGGGATGACGAGGGCGTTTTTGACAAGCATTTTGTCGTGCCCGTCATCTTCGTCGTACTGGGCAGGCCCGGCGTATTCGGTCGAAGTCAGGTCGAATTTGCCGCATTCGTTGAACGTCCACAGCAGGTCGTTGTCGTGATTGGGAAGGACCTGCATCTGCATGACCATCGTGCCGTCCTTGCGAAAGAGACCGAACCCGTAGGTCAGATCCTCGCTGTGCACGTTGAAGCGCACTTTGTCGCCGACATTGGCGTGCATGACGGCTGCGGGAAGCTGCCATTTGTGATCTTTGATCGTGATATCGTATTCCTTGTCGGCTTTGATGCCGTCGCGCATGATATCTTCGGCGACCCAGGGAATGGCGTTGTAGGTGAAAATATGGTGGCCGACCCCTCCGGCGACCAAAAAGGCAATGTAGCCGTAAAACGGGATCCTGACGATCGACTTGGCCTTTTCTTTGCGGCCGAGGTTGTAGCCGAACCACGCGACCACCGAGATGATCAGCAGCGCATAGATGGAATAGGCCATCCAGTGAAACCGCAACAGTTCGAGCGACGTAGCGAAATTCATCGTACTCTCCTTTGAGAAAAATCAATAGGGATTTTAAAAGATTAGGTTTAGAAGTGTTCTTGACATTGGTCAAGAGGTACGCTTTTTTTGATGGAAGAAAGAGAAAGAAACTGTATAAAAAATATACAATTCATTAAAGGAAGTGAGGAATAAATCATCATGAAACTTGTGTGTAAAATAATTTTTATTTATCAAAATCACCGAAACGTTTCATGGTGTCCCGCGTCTTTAACGTGGAGACGCAGCGCTGCCGTTTATGCTCCGAGGTAGCGTTTGCGTTTCGCGGGTTTGAGTTTGTCGAGATCGACGACGATAAAACCGTCGATACAGTCGGCGAAATCGGGATCGATGCCGAAATCGAGAAATTCCGAACCGCCCGGCTCGGTCACTTCGGTATATTGTTTGTACAGCGTCGGAACGGCATAGCCGCGATCAGAAAGCGTTTTTTTGAGTGTTCGCATGGCCGAAAGATAGTCTAAATCCGCATAGTCGCGCTCGAACGCTTCTTGGTAGGCGGCGGCAGGACGGTAGGGGATCTTGTGGCGTACCGGCGTGTTGCCGCGTGCGCCGAAGAAACGGCGGTAGAACAGTACCAGCAGCGCTCGGGAAGCTTCGTCGTAGGCCGCGCTCAGACTGACGGGACCGAAAAGGTAGCGAAATTCGGGGTGCATCCGTACGTACGCTCCGATTCCCTGCCACAGATAATCGAGTGCTCGCGAATTGCGATAGCGCGGCTGGACGAAACTACGTCCCAGTTCGATGCCCTGCTGCATGACGCCCATAAAGGCGTCGTCGTAATCGAAAAGCGTCGATGTATAGAGTCCTTCGATGCCCCATACCGGTACGATTTCGTTGCAGATGCCGATGCGGTACGCACCGGCGATTTCCAGTGCGGCATCGTCCCAGATGATCAGGTGGCGGTACATATAGTCGTAGTCGTCGATGTCGCGTTTTTTCCCGCTGCCTTCACCGACGCTGCGAAACGAAATTTCGCGCAGGCGGCCGATCTCTTTGAAGACGACGTCTTTCTTGTCGCTGCGGTAGAGCAGAATTTTTTTGCCGTCGAAGGTTTCGCCGAGTTCCTCCGCATGAT
>CAZYEW010000002.1:14582-16537 GCA_964646705.1 uncultured Sulfurimonas sp. | reverse complement strand
AGCGGATGGTTGGCGATAATGACGGCACGTCCGCACGCCGGAATGCGGTCCAGCTCCTTGCGGTTGAGCATTATGTCGAGCTGCATATGTTCGACGACCGCTTCGACGAAACCAAACGCGTCGTCACGGGCATGTTCGGAGAGAAAACGATTGATTTCGTTTTCGTGGAAGAGTTTTTTCAGCAACGTGACCGCACCCGGAATGCGGCCGATCGTCGGCGCATGGTGACGGAGATACGATTCGACCGAGACTGCCATTATGCCACCATATACATGTCGAGCAGTGCTTCGGTAATCTCTTTGCACAGCTGCTCGCTGCACGGCTCTTCGCATGCTGTCGCTTCGACGAAATCCCATTCCGCGTAAACGAGCGAGCGGGCTTCTTCGCTGAAAAACCCGTATCGGGAAACAAGATAATCAATAACTGATTCGACGACTTCATCCATAGAATGCTCCTTGGCGTTTGGATCGGTGCAAGTATGCACGCCGAATGTTTCCGTTGCGATACGAAACGATAACGTTGCCACGCGAATATGGTACAATCGGGGAAAAAACTGCAAGGACGGCAATGGCCGACGATATCGTGCAAAAAATTGCGACACAGATTCGCAAAGTCGCCGAGGAATCCGCCCGAATCGACCTGACGGTCGCCGATTTCATCGCCGAAGATATCGACGACATCAAACGCTACGCGAAAGAACGGGGCCTTTCTGCCGCGCAGACGATCACCCTTGTGCTCAAGGGACTGGAAATCGGTTTGCTCGATTACGGGAAAATCAAATTCGAAACGGTCGTGACGCTCTTGGAAAAAGCGAAGGAACAGCTGAAACGACTGCTGTGAATAAGCGTGTGCTTGCTTTTTAAGAGGTTTGCTGTTCGATCATATAACCGACGCCGCGCACGGTTTTAATGTAGCCTTTCTCTTTTTGCGGGTCGATTTTTTCTTTGAGACGGTTGATGGCGACGTTGACCGTGCGGCCCTTGTCGGTACCGTGTTCGCCCCAGACCTGGCGGATAAGAAAATCACGTTTAAGCACCTTGTTGGGATGCTCGATGAACGTACGCAGCAGATTGAATTCCAGCCGTGTCAGATCGACACGGTCTCCTCCGATGAAGACTTCGTGCGAATGCGGCAGCATTTCGATGTCGCGGCAGGTAAGTTTATGCGGCAGGGTTCGCTCCATGGCTTCGGGTTTGCAGCGGTTGAGAATGGCATGCAGGCGCAAGACGAGCTCTTTCATATCGAACGGCTTGCAGATGTAGTCGTCCGCTCCGCGTAAAAATCCTTGATGAATCTGCTCCGGGCTGTCTTTCGCGCTCAAGAATACAACAGGCGTTTTCATTCCTTGATCGCGCAGCATGGCGATGTATTCACTGCCTTCGACGTCGGGAAGATTGCGGTCGATAATGAGCAGATCGACGGCTTCTTCTTCGAGCGTACGGCGCAGGTTCCGGGTATTGACCATCCCGATGACGTCGAATCCCTCTTTGCTGAGTTTGTATTCGAGCAGTTCCAGTAAGTCGGTGTCGTCTTCGACGATTACGACAAGTGCTTGCACGTGTTGAGCCTTTGTAGCATGGGTTCAAAAATAGATGGTGTAGTGTAAAGACATAAAGCTACAAAACGATTACGTTTCGGTTGCCAAATGCATCCATTTTGTAATCAAACCGTATATTCAGCGTAACAAAACGGCATTACACTTGCAGCATCTTTTTCATTTGGAGTAGATTTATGGCGATTAGCAAACACGTTACGACGATTGCCCTGAGTGCAGCGGCAGCTGCAGTAGTATTGAGCTTTACCGGCTGCGGCGGCGGCGGTGGCGGCGGCGGTGACGATACGTCGTCCTCTTCGGTCTCTTCGACGTCTTCTTCGTCTTCCTCGGAAGGCAGCAGCTCTTCGGCACCGGCACAAAGCTGCGATGCCGCAGTCGATATGAACCTGCCGAGCCAGAT
>CAZYEW010000002.1:2942-14482 GCA_964646705.1 uncultured Sulfurimonas sp. | reverse complement strand
CGGCACCGGCACAAAGCTGCGATGCCGCAGTCGATATGAACCTGCCGAGCCAGATCACGTCGGATATGACCCTCGATGCGTCGAAAGTCTACGGACTCGACGGTAAAGTCAACGTCAGCAACGGTGCCAAGCTGACGGTTCCCGCCGGCACGACGATTGCCGGATGTACGCCGAACTCGTTCATGGTCGTCGAGCCGGGCGCTCAGCTGATCGCCAAGGGTACGCAGGCCAAGCCGATTGTTTTCACTTCGCTCAAAGACGTCAAAGGCGAATCGGCGCCGAACCGTGCGGGCGAATGGGGCGGCCTGGTCCTCGCGGGTAACGCTTATACACACTACGGTATGTCCAAGTATGAAGCCGACGAGAGCGTCGAGTTCGGCTGTGACGAGAGCAAAGGCATCACGTGCCAAAACGACCAGTCGTCGGGTGATCTGGAATATGTCCTGATCAAGCATACGGGCTTCGAAGTCGAAAAAGACAAAGAGCTCAACGGTCTGTCGCTTGCGGGTGTCGGTTCGGGAACGATTCTTAAAAACATCGCTATCGTCGGCGGACTCGACGACGGGATCGAAATCTGGGGCGGCCGTGCGAACATCGACGGTCTCTATATCTACAACGCGCATGACGATTCGGTCGATACGGACCTCGGTTACCGCGGTACGATCAAAAACGTGCTCGTTGTTCAGCGTGACGTCGACAAAGCGAACAACCACGACTCCGCGGGTATGGAATTCGGAAACGATCACAATACGATCGTCACCGACGACAGCAACGCGACGCAGCCGATCATGATCAACTACACGGGTTACATCAAAGGCGGCGGATTCTACAACAAAAACGACGCCGGTTTCAAATGGAACAACGTCAAGTTCGTCAGTGCGAAAACGGCCGACGAGCAGATGGTTCACTTCCGCAGCACCGATGCATACGACACGGGTGCGAAACATATCGACGGTCCGGTCTGCTTCAAAGATACGGCACTGGTATTGACGGATGATACCGTCTATTCGAAACACAACTCTAAAGCGCCCAAAGACGTGAAAACGGCTTACGATTTCTTTACGACACCGGGCAAACTGATGGGCGATCCTTCGCAGATCAAAGTGGATGACGACAGCTGTGCGGGTGTTAACGAAGCGGCAGTCTGGAAAGGTAAAGCCGGCTCCAACGATCCGCTCGAAGTCCCCGATTCGGCCTATGAAGCGTTGCCCAATACGATTACGTCGGATATGACCCTCGATGCGTCGAAAGTCTATACGTTCAGCGGCAAAGTCAATGTCAAAGCGCCGGCCAAACTGACGGTCCCCGCAGGTACGACACTCGCGGGAGCGACACCGAGCTCGTTCATGGTGATCGAACCGGGTGCACAGCTGATTGCCAAAGGTACGCAGGCCAAGCCGATTGTGTTCACTTCGCTCAAAGACGTCGAAGGCAATTCGCATGACAACGCCGCGGGCGAATGGGGAGGCCTGGTCCTCGCAGGTAATGCTTATACGCACTACGGTGTAGCCAAATACGAAGCCGACGAGAGTGTCGAATTCGGCTGTGACGAGAGCAAAGGCATCGCGTGTAAAAACGACCAGTCGTCGGGTGATCTGGAATATGTCCTGATCAAGCATACGGGCTTCGAAGTCGAAAAAGACAAAGAGCTCAACGGTCTGTCGCTTGCGGGTGTCGGTTCGGGAACGATTCTTAAAAACATCGCTATCGTCGGCGGACTCGACGACGGGATCGAAATCTGGGGCGGCCGTGCGAACATCGACGGTCTCTATATCTACAACGCGCATGACGATTCGGTCGATACGGACCTCGGTTACCGCGGTACGATCAAAAACGTGCTCGTTGTTCAGCGTGACGTCGACAAAGCGAACAACCACGACTCCGCGGGTATGGAATTCGGAAACGATCACAATACGATCGTCACCGACGACAGCAACGCGACGCAGCCGATCATGATCAACTACACGGGTTACATCAAAGGCGGCGGATTCTACAACAAAAACGACGCCGGTTTCAAATGGAACAACGTCAAGTTCGTCAGTGCGAAAACGGCCGACGAGCAGATGGTTCACTTCCGCAGCACCGATGCATACGACACGGGTGCGAAACATATCGACGGTCCGGTCTGCTTCAAAGATACGGCACTGGTATTGACGGATGATACCGTCTATTCGAAACACAACTCTAAAGCGCCCAAAGACGTGAAAACGGCTTACGATTTCTTTACGACACCGGGCAAACTGATGGGCGATCCTTCGCAGATCAAAGTGGATGACGACAGCTGTGCGGGTGTTAACGAAGCGGCAGTCTGGAAAGGTAAAGCCGGCTCCAACGATCCGCTCGAACACTAATTTCTTCTCACGTTTTGCGGGCTTCGGCCCGTACTTCACCGCTTAACGTTTTCCCCCGCTTCATCGACAGAAATAACGGCTTTACGGTATTGTTACCGTTTTGTGACCTTCGGGTAACGATACGGTAATTCAGCTGCATTACCCTTGCACATCTTAAAATGTTGAGGAACCCATGATACCTACGATGTTGAAACGCTCGTTCGCCGCATCGCTGTTTGCGGCGTCGCTGCTGTCGGCGAATACGGACGACAATATGGCTCAGACGCTGATGAAGCTGCGTGCTGAAGTCGAATCGCTCGATACGAAAATTCAGGACATTCAAGACGAGACGAAAGCGACGATGCGCTCGCTTGTGATGGAGAAAAACGATCTGGATGCGACGATCGGCCGTGAAACGCTTAAGATCAAACAGCTTCGCCGCGAATTGGCGAAAGTGCGCAAGCAGATCGAAGAAGCCGGCCGCAACAGCCGCGGCATCGAACCTGTCGTGCGCGAAGCGATCGCGAACCTGCAGGCGCATATTGCCGCCGAACTGCCGTTTAAAACCCAAGAACGCCTTGCCGACGTCAAGCGGATCGCCGAGCAGCTCGACGCCGGGCTGGTGACGCCCCAAAAAGCGCTGGTACAGGTGTGGAACAGCTATGCCGACGAAATTCGCATGAGCCATGAAAACGGCCTGTTCAAGCAGACCATCACGCTCGACGCCAAAGAACGCCTGGCCGAAGTCGCCCGGCTTGGGACGGTCATGATGTACTTCAAGACGCCCGACGACCGCGTCGGATACGCGGCCAAAGACACCAAAGGGTGGTATTACAAAGAAGTCGTCGACGAAGCAGGTAAAAAAGAGATTCTCGACCTTTTCGACGCCATGCACAAGCAGATTCGCAGCGGCTATTTCACGCTGCCCGACGCAATCGCGAAATCGGAGGTGAAATGATGAAACGGATTGTTGCGGCATTGCTGATCGCTACGGCCGTCTTGTTCGGTGCGGGTGACGGGGAACTTCAACATGCCTACGCCAAAGAATTCGCCTTCTTGAAAGCGCAAAAAGAGATGCTCAAGCAGCGCCTCGATCATGTCAAGCAAGAAAGCAAGGCAAAAATTGCACGGGCGAAAAAAGAGATCGAAACACTCCAAGCTACGGTGCTTGCGAAAACTCAAGAAGCCGACCGGCTTGGCGACCAGCTTTTCGAAGCGCAGCGCAACGCACAGGCGATCAGCGACGATACGGCGATGATCGCGTCAGTCGCCTTACAGGGTGATTCACTGCTCAAGCCTTACGGTATCGCGTTGAAAATCAACAAAAACGACTATCCTGCGACACTCAAAATGCTGTTCAACGAGACACTGGCGCTTGCAGACGAGCTTTCGAGCGTGCATTCGGCCAAAGGCAGCTTCTATCTCAAAGACGGCACACAAAAGCAGGGTACGCTGGTGCATGTGGGCAATATCGCCGTGTACGGCGTGGCAGCGGATGCCGCGGGAGCGCTTGTCCCCGCCGGCGGCGGCAAACTCAAGCTGTGGGATGCGCCCGAGGCGGCCGAAACGGCGAAAAAACTGGCGAAAAAACAGCTGCCTGCGCAGCTGCATATTTTCATCTTCGAAAATCGCACCAAAGCGGTCGCCGACAAAGAAGAAAAAACGGTGCTCGACGTGATCGATTCAGGCGGTATCATCGGCTGGGTGATCGTCGGTCTCGGCGCGTTCGCGATGCTGCTGGTCGTGCTTCGGGCACTGTTCTTGTCTTCGGCGGGATCGAGTACGGAACGGGTGATGAACGAAACGCTCGACGTACTTCAGAAAAAAGGCGTCGATGCGACGCTGGAGTTTCTCAAAAGCCGCAAAGGTGCGGCCGCACGGGTACTCAAAGCGACGGTGCGCAACCTTGGACGCGACCGCGAACATGTCGAGGACGTCGTGATGGAAGCGGTCATGCACGAAAGCGAGCGGCTGGACCGGTTCGGATCGACCATCATGGTCGTCGCCGCCGTCGCACCGCTGCTCGGGCTGTTGGGTACGGTCACGGGGATGATCGCGACGTTCGACATTATTACCGAATTCGGCACGGGCGATCCGAAACTGCTTTCCGGCGGCATCTCGATCGCGCTGGTGACGACGGAACTGGGGCTGATCGTTGCGATTCCGCTGCTGCTGCTGGGCAATCTGCTCAACGGCTGGGCGGAGAAGATCAAAGACGGTATGGAGCGTTCGGCGCTGCATATTATCAACGAGTACAGCAAGACCCACTGAGATGCAAACGACACTGCAGCATCTGACGGACCAGTTTCTGGCCTACATGCACAGCGGCGGAATCGTGATGTGGCCGCTGTTTTTTCTGGTCATTATTCTGTGGTACGCCATGGGGTATCGCTATCATGCGCTCAAACGCGGGTCGAAAAAAAGCGTGCGGGTGCTGATCCGGAAATTCGCTTCGGGCAAGCGCAAAGAACCGCGCGGTCTGATCGACGGTGCCGTTGTCGAGGCTTTGGACGTTTTGCGCTCGGGATGCAGCGGTAAAGCGGCCCGCGATACCATCGACGACCGTTTTTTTCCGTACCGGCAGCGCATGAAAAAATACCGCAAAACCATCAACACGATCGTGATGGTCGCACCGCTGATCGGACTGCTCGGAACGGTGATCGGGATGATCGAAACATTCGATTCGCTCGGCAGCATGACGCTGTTCAGCCAGGGCGGCGGGATCGCCGGCGGGATTTCGCAGGCGTTGTTCACGACGCAGCTGGGGCTTGTCGTCGCCGTACCCGGCTTGGTGATCGGCCGGCTGATCGACCGCCATTCGCGGGTTATGGAACTCGAACTGGAACAGATCAAAGACATTGTCTGTTCGGAAGAAGGAATCTTACATGCGTTTTAGAGAGAAAAAAGAGATCGACGGCAGCGTCGATATGTCGCCGCTGATCGACATGGTTTTCATTTTGCTGATCTTTTTCATGGTCAGCACGACGTTCGTCAAAGATATGAAACTCGATTTGGAACGTCCGGGAGCGTCGTCGGCGTCGCGGGCGTCGAGCAAGGTGATCAAGGTCTATATCGACAGCGGTGCGCAGACGTACATCGACAATCAGCCGGTCAAAGTCTGGGCGATTCAGGGCAAACTGCGCGATATGCTGCGAGCCTCGACGGAAAAATCGGTTCTGGTCGTCACCGACGACACGATTCCCGTCGAGAAACTGATCGAAGTCGTGGACCAGTGCCGGCTCTCCGGAGCCAAGGACGTCGCGGTAGCCACACGCAAAGAGGTAGGGTGACGTGCGAAAGTTTTCCACGCTCAAGCCGCGCCTGCTTGCCCTGGCGTGGAGTGTATTCGGGCTCTTTTTCGTTTTTATCGTCGTCATCGAGATGAACGATACCGGGTGGGAACAGCCGCAAAAAAAGCAAGAAAGCACGGCGCAGTTCGAGATTCACAAGGTCGTCAAGCCCAAACCCAAGCCGCGTCCGCGTCTCAAGCCCAAACCAAAAAAAGCGCGCCCGCACCGCAGTACGCCGTCGCCGAATCTCGGTTCGAAGCTTTCGGGTATGGATACGGGACTCGAAGCGTTTTCGACGGGCGATCTGGTGTCTGACGACAAGCTGCTCGGCAACGTGGGCGACGATATGGTCATGACCGACGATACGGTCGATCAGCCGCCCAAACCCGCACGCCGCACGCCGATCGAATATCCGAAAAAAGCGCGTAAACTGGGCGTGACGGGTTACGTGCTGATGAACCTGCTGGTGAACAAGCAGGGACACGTCGAAAAAGTCAAAGTCCTCGAAAGCAGCCCCGAAGGCGTTTTCGACGACGTCGCCGTCGCCGCGGTCAAAACGTGGACGTTCAAGCCGGCGATGTACAAGGGCAAGGCGGTCAACGTCTGGGCGAAGCAGAAGATCCGCTTCGACCTCAACTAAAGAAGAGAAACCGATGAAATATTTTGTGACACTTATCATGCTGCTCGGCCTTCTTTCCGCAGCCGCAAAGAACGACGACATCGATTACCTGCAGCTCGCGGCGCTGATGCTGCGCGACGGGCACGTCGCCCGCGCCGCCGATGCGCTGCACAACGTCGATACCAACGCCAGCGATCTGGACAAAGGGCGCTATTTCATGCTCAAAGGCCTGGTCGAGACGAAGCAGGGCGACTACCGCACGGCCAACGAAGATTTCTACCGCTGCATCGATGCATCGGAAGACGCCAACGCCACGAAGCCGCTGTACCTTTACATTGCACAGAACAGCTTTCGCCTCAAAGACTATGCCGGCTGTATCGAAGCACTCGAACACGTGCCGCAGATGACGCGGGAAAACCCGAAGCTGCTCAGTCTCGAAGCCGAATGCTACTGGCGAGAAAACGATCATGAAAAAGCGCTTGCGCTGCTGCGCACGCTCAACCGGCTGCATCCGAAATACTACGACGCGTACAAACAGCGGTTTTACTATTTGGTGTCGCTGCATCTGTATCAGGCGGCACTGGATGATGCCAAGACCTATTTGAAAAACGCCAAAGCCAACGAAACGATTCTGCTCAACTTCATCAACGCGCTGCGCCGAAGCGGGCAGACGGACAAGGCGATCGCGCTGGCTGAAAAAGCGCACCTGCGCTACCCGAACAGCGTCAAGATTACGGTGATGCTGGCGCACCTTTATCTGGACAAAGAGATGGTCGTCGCGGCGGCGGGACTTTTCGACGAAGCGTCGCTTCAGGACCGAAAGTTCACTAAGGAATCGGCGGAAATGTATCGCCGGGCCCGTGATTTCGTCATGGCGCTGTACAAAAATACGCAGATGCTCGACACCAAAGAGAAATACCGCCAGCGTCTGGCCATTTTTCTCGAATACGGCGATTACGAACGTGTCATCGCCGCGCGTGACGCCCTGCGCCGAAGCGGCCTGATGAAAGAAGAGCCCATCCGTTACGCCTTGGCGTACGCCTATTACATGGAAGGTGATTTCGACCGCGCCGAAGCGCTGCTCAAAACGCTGAGCAAACCCGATCTTTTCAAAAAGGCGATCGAATTGAGAAAGAAAATGGATGCCTGCCGCCACAACGTGTGGGAGTGTGAACAATGATGCGGATACTGACGATGCTCGTACTGTTCGCGGCCGCGGTTTTCGCCGCTCCGAACGGCGAATTGGCACTGTATATCATGAAAGACGGTCGGCCGGTCGGCTCGCAGACGGTGGCGATCTACAAACTGCAAGAAGCGTTCGATCAGAAAGCGGATATGAGCACTGCGCCCAAAGCGGCCGAATTCAAGACCGATACGGAAGGATACCTGCACGCGGTGCTGCCCGAAGGACGCTATCAGCTTCAGCTGATCGTGCGCGACAAAGGCGTGGCACAGGCGGCGGTCAAGAAGCCATTTGCCGTCGTCGCGGGCAAACAGACGCAGATCATTTTGTCGCTTAAATCGGACAATTCGCTGGCGTTCGAAGACGTCGAAGCGCCCAAAACGGTCGCTGCCGCGCAGAAGCATGCGGAAAAATCGCTGAAACAAGGTACGGTCGCGCTGACGCTGCTCTCGGCCGAAGACGGCAAGCCGGTCAAAGGCGCGCGTATTTTCGTCGCGGGACTGAATACGGACGCGACTACCGACGCCAAGGGACAAGCCGTACTCGATCTCCCCGAAGGCAACCGCACGATGTCGATCATTCATACTGCCTTTTCGTCGCAGAACGTCCGCGTGCACGTCGTTCCGGGTGAAATGGTTTCCAAAACCGTCGAACTCTCCCCGGCGTCGATGGAACTCGAAGAGTTCGTCGTGCTTGCCCCGCATATCGAAGGCTCGGTCGCTTCGGTCATCGCCAAGGAACGCAACAGCGATGCGGTAGGCAACGTGCTGGGCAGCGAACAGTTCACCAAAAGCGGCGACAGCAGCGTCGCGTCCGCGCTCAAGCGCGTCAGCGGCATTACGATCGTCGGCGGCAAATACGTCTACGTCCGCGGGCTGGGCGACCGCTATTCGACGGTCATGCTCAACGACCTGCATGTGCCTTCGCCGGTGCCGACCAAGCGTGTCGTGCCGCTGGATATCTTCCCGACGTCGGTGGTGCAAAGCATCACGATTCAAAAATCGTACACCGGGGATCTGCCCGCGTCGTTCGGCGGCGGAACGGTGCTGATCAAAAGCCGGGACATTCCCGAAAAGGGCGAAGGATTCGCGTCGGTGGCGGCCGAGGCTATCGTCAACAGTGCGACGGGCAGCACGGCGATTACCAATGCCCACAACGACAAGCCGCTGCCAAGCAGCGTGATCGACGGCGGACGTTTCGTCGGCGGCCGTGACGTGACGAACGACGTCCTGCACTACCGCACGCTTAACCGCGAAGAAAAAACCGTGCCGATGGGGATGAAATTCGAGGTTGCGGGCGGCAAAAGTTTCGTGCTTAGCGACGATGTGACCATCGGCGCGTCGGGAACGATCTACTACAAAAAAACCGCCGACGACACGCATACGGTGTACGACAAGTACTTCTACGATATGGACAGTAAACAGGTTTACCACGACAACCATACCGAAGCGGATATTTCGACGTTCAAAACGGAGCTTTCGGGCATGTTCAACCTTGGCGTGGACTACCTGAAAAACCAGAAGATCAAATACACCTATTTCACGACCAAGCAGCAGCGCAACCGTACGACGGCGTCGTCGATCGACTACCAGGGCGATACGGAAGACCGCGAAAAGACCTATTACGAATACGTTGAAACGGGACTTTCGACGCATCAGCTCAGCGGAAGCAACGAACTGCGCTTCAACGGCAGCGAAACCGACGGCTATTTCGACAATCTGAAAATCGACTGGGCCTACGAAAACGCCAAGGCGACGCGCGACGAACCCGGTACGGTCGAGTACAACTACAACCATCAGTCGTCAGGACTCAACTGGGACCGCAAGACGTGGTACTACTATTTTATCCTCGACGACAAGGTGACGAACTGGCGTGCCGATTTGTCGCTGCCGTTCGTCTTCAACGGGCATGACAACTACACGCAGGCCGGCGTATTCGTTTACAACAAAAAACGTACTTTCGACAGCCGCCGTTTCAAAATGCTCAGCAGCAATTTCGACGATATGCCGCAGGCGATCGACACGATCTACGATACGTATGCGAAAGATCTCGATTTTTCGGCGTCGTACCGCGCGACGGATTCCTATGACGCCAAACAGGATGTGACGGCGTATTACCTCAAGCAGCTTCTTTCGATTACGCCCGACCTTGACCTTGTCGCTTCGGTGCGCTACGAGGCATCGAAACAGCAGCTCAGCGATGCCGCCGCGACCTACGATCCGCTCGAAACCGACGATTACTTCCCAAGCCTCGGTTTGACGTATCGCTTCGACGGTGATGCCATGCAGTTGCGTGCCTCGTACGCGACGACGATCAGCCGCCCCGATTTTCGCGAGTTCAGCAACACCCGCTACAAAGATCCGGTCACCGAGAACATCGTTTTCGGCAACCCCGATCTCAAAGCGACGTATATCGACCATTTTGACCTTAAATACGAATGGTACATGGCCGCCGACGAGATGCTTTCGTTCGCGCTGTTCGGCAAAACGTTCAAAAACCCGATCGAAAAAGTCATCAAACTCGACGACTCGCAGGACAATATCTTTTTGGAAACCTACCAAAACGCCAAATCGGCGACGAGTTACGGGGTGGAATTCGATCTGCGCAAGCGTTTCGGTTTTATTGACCACAGGCTCGACAACCTGCTGTTTGCGACCAACGTGGCGCTGATTCAGTCGGAAATTACGCTCGATGACGATCCGAACAACGATTTCACCAGCCGTCTGACGTCGAAAAACCGCCCGATGCAGGGACAGTCGCCGTATGTCGTCAATCTCTCGCTGGGTTACGACAACCCGTCCACCGGCGACAGCGCGCTGTTTTTGTTCAACCAGATCGGAGAGCGCATCGTTTCGCTGGGAACGGACAACAACAAAGATATTTACCAGCAGCCGTTCGCCAAGCTCGATTTCGTCACGCAGTGGAAGCTCAACAATTATTTCTTCGAAGACAGTGATTTCACCTACACCTTGCGTTTCAAGGCGCTCAACCTGCTCGACAGCGAAGTGAAATTCACGCAGGGCGACCTCACTACCGTGCGCAGCCGCCCTGGCAGAGAATTCAGCCTGGCGATCAAGATTTCGTATTGAGATTGATGTAACGGTTTTGATCTCCACGGTCATTCCGGACCCGATCCGGAATCCACAAGCCGATTATGCCGTGGACCCTGAATCAAGTTCAGGGTGACAATTTATGCTGACGCTCACCTTTCGTCATTCCGGACTCGATCCGGAATCCACAAGCCTGTGGTGCCGTGGACCCTGAATCGAGTTCAGGGTGACGAAGGGGCGGAGGTCTCCGGATGATGAACCATCATCTTCCATCGTACATTATCCATCTTCCATTCACGTCAGCCAGCATCCGTTTCGATGCGTTTGCGTTACGCGGCAATATGGAATTTTCGAATATCGACCTCGGCGCCGCTTTTGACAAGCTCTTTTGCTCGCTTGAGCAGTTCTTGCGTTGTTTTTCTGTCAAGATACCTTTCGCCGCAATTGTCGCAGATTTTGGCAGGAACATCTTTGAAGACGATTGTTGAATTTTCTCTTTCCAAGGTAACTGTCGTCGTTCCTTCTTTGGTCTCACCATATTTACAGATGACGCATTTCATTTTTTCAACCTTGTTTGGAAGTGGTTTGTCCATTGCAATGTATCGGGCCGATAGGCCGTTATGACAATGATTTCATCGTTGTGTCTGGCAAATACGACGTGAAGCGGTTTTGTCGGATCATCATCTTCATAGCCAAGCGCCAGAAATGAGGGATAGGGTTTGTCATCAGGGTATGATTCGATGATTTTTCCGCGTCTGACGGTCGCTTCTACGGCATCTTCCGATATATTTCTTTCAAACAGCCTTTCAACGGCATGCATACGATAGATAACGTTCAAATCAAGCCTTTCCCTCTCTTTTTCATTCTTGGCCTGGCCGTGATGAAACCGGATAAAAAGAAGATGCTTTAGGTCTGAACGATTATAGTGAATGGGTGATAACGGAGGTCTTAAGCCGACAAGCATCACCGCCATGCACTGCCGTTGCGGATCCGGAATCCACAAGCCTGTGGTGCCGTGGACCCTGAATCGAGTTCAGGGTGACGAAGGGGCGGGTATACCTTGAAGAA
>CAZYEW010000002.1:1341-2842 GCA_964646705.1 uncultured Sulfurimonas sp. | reverse complement strand
CCGTGGACCCTGAATCGAGTTCAGGGTGACGAAGGGGCGGGTATACCTTGAAGAAAAACACGGTTAACCCCCTCACAAGCGCCGGGCGGGCATAATAAGGCACTGATTTCTCTCGACGGGGCGTACCGCTATGCTTGATTTTGCCAAATTCACCAAATATTCCAAACCGGGGCCGCGCTATACCAGCTACCCTACGGCACTGGAATTCAGCACCGATTTTTCCTACGACGCCTATGTAAAGAAACTTGAATCGCAAGACAAAGCGCGGCCGCTGTCGCTCTATTTTCATTTGCCGTTTTGCCGCAACGCCTGCTATTTCTGCGGCTGCAACGTCGTATTTACGTCCAAAGAAGACAAAAAAATCCGCTACATCGATTATCTGAAACGGGAACTGGCGATTCTTTCGCGCCACCTCGATACGTCACGCGAAGTAATTCAGATGCATTTCGGCGGCGGCACCCCGACGTTTTTCACCGCCGGGCAGCTCGAAGAGATCATCGCGGCCATCAAGGCGCATTTTCCCAATTTCTCCGCCGATGCCGAAATCAGCTGCGAGATCGATCCGCGCCATATCGACGACGCGCAGATGAAAGTGCTGGCCGAAGGCGGCTTCAACCGCGTCAGCTTCGGCATTCAGGATTTCAACGAAAAGGTGCAGACCGCCGTGCACCGTGTACAGCCTTACGATATCACCAAAGCCGCGATGGAACTGGCACGCAAATACGCGATGCAAAGCGTCAACGTCGATCTGATCTACGGCCTGCCGTACCAGACGCTCGACACCTTCAAAGAGACGCTGCGCCTGGCGCTCACCCTCGACCCCGACCGTTTCGCCGTCTTCAACTACGCCCACGTGCCGTGGCTGAAAAAGACCATGCGAAAAATCGACGAAACGACCCTGCCGCGCCCCGACGAAAAACTGGCCATTATGAAACACACCATCGACTTCATGGAGCAAAACGGCTACCGCATGATCGGCATGGACCATTTCGCCAAACCCGAAGACGAACTTTTCAAAGCGATCGAAAAAGGCGAGCTGCATCGCAATTTTCAAGGCTACACCACCAAAGGCGGGGCGGATCTCGTCGGTGTCGGGCTTACGTCGATCGGCGAGGGCGAAGATTACTACGCGCAGAATTTCAAAGACATGGCCTCGTACGAAGCGGCGATCGATGCGGACCGCCTGCCGTTCGAACGCGGCGTGACCCACAGCCGCGACGATCTGATCCGCCAGCACGTCATTATGGAACTGATGAGCAACTTCAAACTCGATATCGCCCGGTTCGAAGCGAAATTCGGCGTAAAGTTCGACGAATATTTCGCCGATGCCCTCGACGAACTGCAGCCGATGGTACACGAAGAGCTGCTCGAAATCGCCCCGGACAAAATCGAATGTTCCCCGACCGGAACGCTGCTGATTCGCAACATCGCCATGGCTTTCGACGCCTACATGCACAAACACGCCGGAGAGAAGAAAACTTTTTCGAAAACGGTTTGAGGG
>CAZYEW010000002.1:0-1241 GCA_964646705.1 uncultured Sulfurimonas sp. | reverse complement strand
ACCGAAACCAGCGATGCGTGCATCAAGTGCGGCAAGTGTATCCCGGTGTGTACGATTCACAACGTCAATGCCGACGAGGTAACGAGCCCGCGCGGTTTTATCGACCTGCTCGGTGCCTATCAGCGCGGGCAGCTGGAGCTTGACAAAACGGCCAAAGATATTTTCGAAAGCTGTTTTTTGTGTACCAACTGTGTCGATGTCTGCCCCAAATCGCTGCCGACGGATATGGTGATCGAGCAGGTGCGCGCCGATATTGCCGACAAATTCGGCATTGCCTGGTTCAAGAAAGCCTTCTTTTTCCTGCTGCGCCACCGCAAGCTGATGGATTTGCTGATGAAAACGGGCTACGCTTTTCAGACCTGCGGGTTCAAAATCCGCGAAGAGATCGATTCCATGCAGCCGCGCTTTTCGCTGCCGCTGATCAAAAAAGAGCGCCTGCTGCCGGCGATGCGCAAACGTTCGTTTCTCAACAGCTACCCCGAACATACCGACAACGGCGGACGCCGGAAGGTCGCGATTTTTATCGGCTGCCTCGGCAACTACAACTACACCGAAATCGGCAGCGGCCTGATGGAGATCCTCGAAGCGCTCGAAATCGACGCGTTTATTCCCAAAAAACAGCTGTGCTGCGGTGCACCGGCATATTTTACGGGGGACTTCGCCACGGTCGATCACAACGCCAAAAAGAATATCGAATATTTCGAGAGTTTTATCGACGAGGTCGAGGCGATCATCATCCCCGAAGCGACCTGTTCGGCGATGATCAAGGTCGACTACGAACACTATTTTCACGATCAGCCCGAGTGGCAAGCGCGTGCCGCCCGGCTCAAAGATAAAATCTTTATGGCGACGGAGTGGCTCGAGCGCCATACGGATTTGCCGCGGCTGCTGGCCGAAAAAGGGCGCAGCGACGTCAGCGTCACCTACCACGACCCCTGCCATGCCCGAAAAATGCAGGGCATTTACGAAGAGCCGCGCCGCCTGATCGGCCAGACCTATACGATCAACGAAATGCGCGATCCGAACGTGTGCTGCGGGTTCGGCGGCGTGACGATGCAGACCGAAAAATATCATTTCGCCGAAGCCGCAGGCCGTCCCAAAGCGGCGATGATCCGCGACAGCGGCGCCGAAATCGTATCGGCCGAATGTTCCGCATGCCGGATGCAGATCAACAACGCGATGCACCAAAGCGGCGTCGAGGCGACGTTCAAAAATCCCATCGAACTGATCGCCGAGGCGCT
>CAZYEW010000001.1:50677-54158 GCA_964646705.1 uncultured Sulfurimonas sp. | reverse complement strand
TTTTCCATCACCGCATAATCGATGCTGTCTTCGGGGATTGCCAGCATATCCTCATGCGCTATGCGTATCATCTCGTCTGTTTTGGCGTTCGCATAGGCGTTTTTAGCCGCGTTGTAGATGTCGGGGGAGTGTTCCTGAAGCTCTTCGAGGAACATTCCGACTTTAAAACAGAAAATGCCGGAATTCCAGTAGAAATTCCCTGCATCGAGGTAGCTTTTCGCCGTTTGAAGATCGGGCTTTTCGTGAAAAGCTTTGACCGTTTCGCCCTCTGCCTCGATATAACCGTACCCCGTTTCTGGGCACTCGGGTGTGATACCGAAAGTGACCAGGGCATCGGACTTGGCAAGTTCTTGGGCACGCTTGACCGCAGCCTCATAGGCTTTTTCGTTCTTGATAAGATGATCGGAGGACGAGACAAGCACAACTTCGTCTTCGGGCAATGCCAGGCAAGCAAGGGCGATCGCAGGCGCGGTATTGCGACCGACCGGCTCCAATAAAAACTTGTTGCGTTCGCTGCCGATCTGTTCGAGCTGATCGAGCGCCAAAAAGTACTGTTCCGCATTGGAAACGATCACTTGTTCTTCGCAAAGTTCCCTGTTTCTCTCGACCGTCAGCTGAAAAAGGGACTTGTCGTCGAAGAGTTTGACGAACTGTTTGGGCATCAACGTTCTGCTGACGGGCCAAAGCCTTGTACCGCTGCCGCCGCACAGTATGATATTAGTCATTATGCAGTCCCAAATCTACTCCATGTTCTTGCACGCATGTCATTTCCACTCCTCTTTTCACAATTTCGGCCGCCAGGCCAACCATTCTTGTTGCGGAGAGTTATACAACAAAAAGCTCGACATGTTTTCGACCTTGTCGCCCGGTTCGTCGGGGACCGCCATCGAGATGCCGCCGTGAATCATCGTTTCGAGCGTCTCCGTTTTGACCTTGACGCCGGCGAGGTTGACCTCCATGCCGAACGCCGTGGCGTTGTAGAATTTCGCGTTGGCGCGTACCATGTGCGCATATTGCGGTTCGACGTAAACCGTCAATTCGACCGCCGTGCCGTCGCCCGAAAGCTGCCACGATTCGACCTGGCCGATCTGCACCTGGCGGTACAGCAGCGGCGAACCGACTTTGAGGCTGCTTTTGCGGTCGGCGTACAGGCGAATACGCAAACCGGCTTTGCCGTACGTCGGCGCGGGCGGGTTTGAACGCAGGGCGAAGGTGTCGGAGCGCTTGCCCGCAAGCCCCGGCCTCAGGGCGATCGCCGGACCGCTGATGGCGGCCGAGACGTTTTCCACGCCGTCGATCCCCGCATGAAAGGTTTCAAGCCAGAACCAGCTGTCGGCATCGAGCAGATCCGCATGCGCCTTTTCGATCAGTACGGTCGCTTCGACATGACCGTTTTTGAGCGCCAAAGCATCGACCTTGCCGACGGGAAGCCCTTTGTAAAGCAGCGGGCTGCCTTTTTTCAGGCCGTACCCCTGCTCCATCAGCAGCGTAAAGCGCGTGTAATTCGTCCGCTTCGCATCGTACAGTTCGAACGTGCCGTCGTCTTTTTTCGCTTCCGCCGCCGGCGTCACAAACGCCACGCCCCCGCGCAAGATGCTCTCCAGGCTGCCCGTTTCAAGCGTTATCTGCGGAAATGCCACGTCGACCTTGAGCCCGCTCGCTTCGACAAAGCGCGTGCTCGCATTGATTTTGTCGCTAAACGGTGCCGCCACGAACAGCGTCAGTTCGAAGCGGTCGGCCTTGGCATCGTAGCGCACGTCCATAATCTCGCCCGCCTTCATCTTTTTGTACAGTACCGGCGCACCCTCGCTCAGGCTGCCGAGCTCCGGAACGTACAGTTTGATTTTGCGGCCCTTGCCCGAAAGATAGCGCGCCTTCTTGTACGCCTCGTAGCCTTTGTACAGCTTGAACGTCCGCTGCTTCGACGGCGCGTCGAAACGCAGCGTCTCGAACGCGATGCCGCCGGCGATCAGCGAAGCCACCGTACCACTGCGTACATAGGCTTCGTGCAGCGATAGTTTCGCTTCCATGCCGCTGCGGTTGTAGAACATCGTCGTGTCGTTGAGCAGTCCCGCGTAGCGGCTCTCGACCACCGCCTGGACGTCGAGTTTTCCGCTTTTCGGATCGAGCCCCGCCTTGCTGACCGAACCGACCTGAATGTCGCGGTAGTACACCGGCGTGCCTTCGCGAATGCCCATCGCTTCGTCGATTTTCAGATGCACCGTCGTGCCGACGACGGGCGCCGAATCTTTATGCAGAACGAACCGTTTTTTCGGTGCGGCGAAAGGATCGGCGGTATCGAAGGCCACGTAGGTGCCGCGCGTCAGTGCATCGATGCCCTGAATGCCCTGAAAGGTCACTTTGGGTTCGACGATCCAGAAATGGGCTTTCGCGTTCGCCAGCGGCTTGAAGCTTTTCGACAGACGCACCGTCACTTTGGTTTCGTCACGTTTTGGCAGGTAGCGTACGTCGACGACCCGTCCCGCCTCGTTTCCTCGGTAGTAAACCTTCGAAAGCCCCGCACGCAGACTGCTGTTCGATGCAAGCATCAAGACGATATTCTCGCGATCGAGCAAAACGTCGGCGCGGCTGTCGTAAAGTTCGCGTACCGTTCGTTTGTGTTTGATACGGGGGCTATCCTCGGGCGAATCGAAACTGACGCCGCCGGTCAGCAGCGTCGCAAGCGAATCGAACGAAACCTTGATCTGCGCAAGCGACGCTTTGACCTCGAGGGCGCTCATTTTCCAAAAATGCGAATCCTCTTTGACCAGCCAGGCATAGTCGTGGTCGATATGCGCGATGTAGCGCAGCCCGTTGCCGTCGAGTACTTTTTTGATGATTTTTCCGACGACGAACTTTTTGTAAAGCACCGGCGTGCCGACGGTCAGGTCCCCCGTTTTGCTTTTGAGCGTTACGTAAACCCCCGTGCCGTTGTATTGTGCGGGGATGGTATCCATGCCGACAAAATGCTGCATGACGGGCAGCTTCAGCAGGGCGTTTCGGTCGGGCACCGCCGGAAAGACCTCGATG
This sequence comes from uncultured Sulfurimonas sp., assembly GCA_964646705.1. Classification (GTDB taxonomy): domain Bacteria; phylum Campylobacterota; class Campylobacteria; order Campylobacterales; family Sulfurimonadaceae; genus Thiomicrolovo. The sequence continues at coordinate 51,128 of CAZYEW010000001.1, read as the reverse complement.
TAGACGCCGCTGAGAATCGTATCGAGCCCGCTGACCTCGGTCAGCGTGATTTTCGGCGAGACCTTGACGAAACTGTTGCCCTTGCGCATCACCGCCGGCGCCGCACGGCGGTCGACGGTGATGGTCACGTTGATTTTCGACAAATCGTTGCGGTCGACGGCGATATCGCTCACCACCCCGATTTTGATCCCTTTGTAAACCAGCGGCGTCTTGCCCGCCTCGATTCCGTTGCCGCTGTCGTACGTGACGACGATATCGACGCCGCGCTCGGCGTAATATTTGTAGATCATCCAGCCCGCCATCGTCAGCGCCACAAAAGGAATCAGCCAAACCAGCCAAAGCGTCCCCCGCCCTTTTTCGACCGCCTGCGGCACAAAGTTATCGTCAGATTTTTTCATCGTTCCCCCTCCATCACTTCTCACTTCTCACTTCTCACCTCTCACCTCTCACT
>CAZYEW010000001.1:22939-50577 GCA_964646705.1 uncultured Sulfurimonas sp. | reverse complement strand
CAGCCTCGAATCGAAGAACTCGGTCGCCAGCATCGTCATCACCACCGCGAACGCGAAGGTCAGCGCCGCCGGCCCCGTCACGATCGTCGCCAGATTGCCAAACTGCACCAGCCCCACCATCAGCGCCACGACAAAGATATCGAGCATCGACCATTTGCCGATGAAATGGATGATACGGTAGAGCCTGAGTCCGTGCATCTGCCGGCTCGACCACCTAAAATGTACGATCAGCAGCAGGTACAGCAGCACCGAAACTTTGAAAAACGGCACGAACACACTGGCGGTGAAGATCACGAACGCAATCCCGTACGAGCCGTGCTGAAAAAAGTAGATCACGCCGTCCATGATCGTTCCGGGATCGGCGCCGGCGATCGAATCGACGATCATCATCGGCAGCAGGTTCGCCGGAATCAAAAACAGCATGCTCGCGATCGTGAAGCTCCAGGTCCATGCCGCCGAATTGGGAATGCGCTGATGCAGCACGGCGCCGCAGCGCGAGCAGGTGTGCCGGCCGACTTTGTGCAGTTTTTCGCAATGCAGGCACAGCACGTGTCCGGTTTCGATATCACTCGGATAACGCATCGTCGTCCCAGATGTCTTCGGGGTTGAACCAGACCGTCGTAATGTAGAACGTGATGAAGAAAAACACGAACATATACAGCCCCAGCCCCACGTGCAGCGTCGCCATCTTGCTCAGCTTGATGATGGCGACCATGATGCTGATCAAATAAACTTCGGCCATACCCCATTCGCGCATCGCTTCATAGAGGCGGTAGTAGAACGCCACCTGTTTGCGGCGGTATCCCAGCCGAAGCGGCACGAGGATCATCAGCAGTACCGCCATCATGAAGACCGGCAGCAGCAGCCCCGTCAGCATCGAAATCACGGCGATGATGTAATAGCCGTCACGGTAGAGCTGCCACAGCGCCTTGAAAAGCGTCGCCGTCGATTCCATGCCCATAATGTTGAGCGAAAGCACGGGCAGAAAGGTCAGCGGCACAAACAGCAGCAGCGAGGTCGTCGCCATGATGATCACGTCGGTAAACGATTGCCCGCGGCGGTGAATCAGCGCATTGCAGCGCGGGCAGCGGTACTGTGAGGGGCTGAGATGTTCGGGCATATTCACCAATGTTCCGCACTCTTTGCATGCCGTCATGCCCATGTCTTCACCCCACGGCCGCGTCGGCGACGATCAGCAGCAAAAATACGATACCGAGATAGCCGTTGACCGTGAAGAAGGCGCGGTCGATTTTCGTAAAATCGCGCCGCACCAGCCGATGCTCGTAAAAAAGCATCGCACCGGAAACGAACACTGCCGCCCATGCCAACGCGCCAAGCCCCGCCGCCCAGACGAAAAGCGCCCAGAAAATGACCGTATTGACATGCAGAAGCGCCGAAATGAACAGCGTCGCCTCGGGACCGTAGCGCGACGGGACCGAATACAGCCCCGCTTGCTTGTCGAATTCGATGTCTTGGAGCGAATAAAGCAAATCGAACCCCGCCACCCAGCATGTCACGCCAAGCGCAAGCAGCACCGACCACAGCGGCACGGCCGCTTCGACGGCGATGACCCCCGCGATCGGCGCCAGCCCAAGCGTCAGTCCCAACATCAGATGCGCCGTTTCACTGAAACGCTTGAAATACGAATAGGCGGCTAAAAACGCAAGAATTGGCAGCGACAGCACGAACGCCAGCATGTTGATGAACCATGCCGTCACCACGAAAACAAGGCCGTTGAGCACGATAAATACCGCAATCGCCTTCGCATTCAGGCGGCCGTCGGCATTGGGACGGTTTTTCGTACGGGGGTTTTCGGCATCGATATCGCGATCGACGTAGCGGTTGACGCCCATCGCGAAGTTTCGGGCACTGAGCGCGGCAAGTACGCCAAGCCCCAGCAATCGCCATCCGAACCACCCGTGCGAGGCGACGACCATCGCGATGAAGATAAACGGTAGGGAAAACACCGAGTGCTGAAACATCACCAGTTCGTTGAAGTCTTTAAGCCGTTGGACAAGACCCTTCACCGCTTTCCTTTTTTGAATGTTATTTTATCGAAAATCAGCATGGTGCTGAAATCGTCGGAAAAATCGGGGGCCTCAAGAAAGGCCAGCAGCTTGCGCCGCACGACGCGCGAGGCGAACGCCTGCGTATGCCCCGCTCCCTGCACCAGCCAGAACGCCCGCGGTTTCGCCGACGCATCAAAAAGCCGCCAGCTCTGATTGGGATCGACGGTACGGTCGTTCGAGCCGGCAAGGTAGAGCTTGCGCACGTGCAGCGCTCCCACGCGATCGACCGCATCGTAGCGGCCGTCGAGAAGGAGGTATGCCAGCCATTGAAACGGCCAGGTGAAGGCCGAGCGTGCGAGCACGTCTTTGCCTGCTTCGGGAAGCGACGCGAAGGCGCTGTCGATCACCGCCAGCGCGATACGGTCGGCCGGTATTTCGGCCAGCGCGTCGATCAGCAGCACCCCGCCGAGCGACTGCCCCAACACCGTGATGTTCCCGCCGCGATGCGCCAAAACGTAACCGATCGCGGCTTTCGTATCGTCGATCGCTCCGCGCAGCTGCGCTTCGCCCCCGCTGTCACCGTACCCGCGGTAATCGAAGACGAACACTTCGTAGCCGGCCTTGACCAGCCAGAGAAAATTGGTAAAATGTGCCGTCATATTCTGCGCGTTGCCGTGTACGGCGACGACCGTTCCCTTTCGCTGCTTCGGGGATTTCATCCACCATCCGACGAGCCTCGTTCCGTCGCCGGAGCGAAACGTCACGGGTTCGTAAGCGACGGCGTAGTTTTTCGGCGTGGCGTAATGCTCGCGGTCGGGGTGAAAAACCATCGACGTACAGCCGCCAAAAAACAGCAGCGCCAACAGAACCGCGATGCCCGTTTTCATGCCCCTCCTTTTTTCGTTTCTTCCATTCTATCGTATAATCGCACCATGAAAACCATCGTCCTTATCGGTCCCACCGCATCGGGGAAAAGCGCACTTGCCGTAGAAATCGCACAGCGTCTGGGTGCGTTCATCCTTTCGCTCGATTCGCTTTCGATCTACAAAGAGATCGACATCGCCTCGGCCAAACCTACCCTCGCCGAGCGAAAAGGCATTGAACATTTCGGTATCGACGTGCTTGCCCCCGACTGTGCGTTCAGCGTCGCGACATTCATCGAGCTCTTTCACACGGCACGCAGGCGATGCGAAGCCGCAGCCAAACCGCTCGTTATCGTGGGAGGAACGTCTTTTTACCTCAAGGCATTGATCGACGGAATTTCCGAAACCCCTCCTCCCGGCGAAGCGGTCAAAACGGAGGTCGCGGCTTCGATGCGCCGCCTTCGCGAAACGTACGACATGCTCCATCGTATCGACCCGAAAACGATGCAAAACATCGCACCGACCGACCGTTACCGGATCGAAAAAATGCTCACCCTCTATCTCAGTACCGGTACACCGCCTTCACAATGGTTCGAACAGCATCCGCCGCAGCCGCTGCTAACGACGTACGAGCTTTACGAAATCGCCGTCGAACGCGAACGGCTGCGCCGGCGTATTGCACAGCGGACCGTGCAGATGGTCGAAAACGGGCTGATCGACGAAGTGGCGGAACTCGAACGCCGCTACGGCCGTGCACCGCAATCGATGCACGCTATCGGTATCGTCGAAACGCTCGATTATCTCGACGGACGTATCGGCCGTTCAACGCTCGTCGAGCAAATTGCGACCCATACCGCGCAGTTGGCGAAACGCCAGCGGACATTCAATAAAAATCAGTTTCAAAACGTCGTCTATGAAAGTGCGGAGAAAATTATGAAGCGATTCGGGGCCGAAGCCGCGAATCAATAGCCGGAATTGTAAACCAGCGTCGCGATGAATTCGATCAGCGGATTGACCGCGGCGACGGCAAAAATTGTCGTCGAAGCGGCAAGGCCGATGATCGTCTTGAGCGAGAGAGACGCATTCGAAAGATAGTATTGGTCGGCTCCGGCCAGTTTGGGATCTTTCATGAACATGTAGACGATCAGCTTGAGGTAATAGTACCCCGCGATCGCCGAGTTCAGCGCCATGATCAGTGCCAGCACCGGATAGCCGCCGGTGACGGCCGAGCTGATCATGTAAAGTTTGCCCCAGAAAAGTCCAAACGGCGGCACGCCGGCCAGCGAAAGCATGAACAGCGCCATCATCACCGCCGCAAACGGCATCGTGCGAATCATGCCGGCGAACTTCTCGTACGGGTGATCCGAACTCTGACCCGGCAGCAGATGTTTCTGGCGGTTGACCCACAGCATCGCGAAGCCGCCGAGGTTGGTGAAGCTGAAAAGAATCCAGTACAGGAACAGGGCCGTATTGGCCTGCGTCGTGCCGATGAGGACCGCGGCCATCACGAAGCCCGCATGCGAAATGGAGCTGTACGCCAGCATCCGCTTGACGTCGGTCTGCACCAGCGCCCAGATGTTCGACGCGGTCATCGTGATGACGACGACGGCGTACAAGACGACCTGAAGCCAGACCACGCCGCTGTTGACCAAAAATTCGAACAGACGCATGACGACGATAAAACCGGCAATCTTCGGGACGATCGACATGTAGCCCGCCAGTGCGGCACTCGAACCTTCGTACACGTCGGGCGTCCATGTGTGAAACGGCACCAGCGAGACTTTGAAACCCAGTGCCGCGAGCATGAAGACGACACCGACGAGCAGGTAGCCGATATTGGCGTAACCGTCGGTCGCCATCACCGCCGCGATCTGGTGAATTTCGACCGAACCGCTGATGGCGTAAAAAATCATCGCACCGAAGGAGAAAAATCCTGCGGCCAGTGCACCCATCGTAAAATATTTGATCGCCGCTTCGAACGATTTCGAGCGGTTGTGCAGGGCGATCATCGTATAGAGCGCCAGCGATGCCGTCTCGAGACCGACGAAAATCAGAATCAGATTGTCGGTCGCGACCATAAACTGGAAGCCGGCAATCATGAAAAGAAACAGTGCGAAATATTCCGGGTAGTTGTACTCGTGAAAACGCTTCGACGTCAGCGCGAGCGGGATAAAGAGCATCGAAGCACCGACGATGATCAGCTGCGCCAAAATGGCCAGCCCGTCGATGAGCATCACGTCGAAAAAGCCGAGCATCGTCCCGTTTTGCGTGAACATGCCCGAAAAACCGAGCAGCACGCCGAAGTCGAGCATCAGGAACAACAGCGAGACCATCACGTAAAACGACTTGTGCAAGCCCTCTTTCGCCAGGTCGATCACCAGAATGCTCAGTGCCCCGACGATGGCGATCAGCATCGGTGCCAGCGTCGCGAGATTGAGCGACTCCATACTTACATTGACAGCATCCAACATTATTCTGCCTCCCTTTCTGCTGCAGCTTTGGCCGTAGCGGCTTCCGTCTGCGCACGTTTGATCGCGACGACGTCAGGAATCGCCGATTTCGCTTCGGGCGTGATCGCCTTGTCGTGCATCAGCTGCACGACCGACTCGACCGAACTGTTGATCGGACCGAGCACCGGTTTGGGATAAACCCCCAGCCAGACGGCGATCAGCGTCAGCGGAACCAGTGCGAAAAGTTCACGCTTGTTGATATCTTTGAGTTTCTTGTTCGCTTCGTTCGTCACCTCGCCGAAGAAGGCCTTTTTAAAGGCCGAAAGCATATAGACGGCACCGACGATAATCGCCGTTCCGGCCAGCAGCGTCAGGGTATGCGACTGTTCGTAGAAACCGAGCAGACTCAGGAACTCGCCGATAAAGTTGATCGTCAGCGGCAGTCCGACCGAGGCCATGACCATGATCCCGAAGATCGTCGCGTAGCGCGGCATCACCGAGGCCAGCCCGCCGAATTCGCTCATCAGTTTGGTATGGCGGCGATCGTAGATCACGCCGACAAGCAGGAACAGTGCGCCCGACACGACGCCGTGGGCGAGCATCAAAAAGACCGAACCGCTGATCCCCTCGACGTTCAGCGCGAAGGTACCGAGAATGATGATACCCATGTGCGAAATCGAGCTGTAGGCCACGACCTGTTTGATGTCTTCTTGCGCATAGGCGACCATCGCCGTGTAAACCACCATGATAATCGCGATGACGGCGATGGGCACCATGAAGATGTACGATGCATCCGGAAAGAGCGGAAGCGAAAAACGCACGAACGCGTAGGTTCCCATTTTCAGCAAAATCGCCGCAAGGATGACCGAACCGATCGTTGGCGCCTGGCCGTGCGCATAAGGCAGCCAGGTATGAAACGGAAACATCGGCACCTTGATGGCAAAGCCCATGAAAAACGCCGCGAACAGCCACAGCTGCAGATTTTCGGGCAGTACAAGGCGGTACCATTCAAGCAGCGAGAAGCTCCACTGGCCCGTCGCCTGAAAATAGAAATACGCCATGAACAGCATGCCCACCAGCATCACCAGCGAACCGGTGAAGGTATAGAGAAAGAACTTGATCGACGCGTAAATACGCAGCGGCCCGCCCCATGCGCCGATGATATAGAGCATCGGAACGAGCGAAAGTTCCCAAAAGACATAGAACAAAATCGCATCGAGCGCGGCGAAAACGCCGACCATCGTCATCTGCAAGAACAGCAGCGTGATAATCATGTCTTTGATGCGCTTCGTCTCACCCAGCGAGGCGATCCCGATAAACGTAAAGAACGCCGCGAGAATGATGATGAAAAGCGAAATGCCGTCGACACCCAGCAGGTAGCTGATGCCGAACGCCGGAATCAGCTGGAACTGTTCCATGAACTGCATCCCGCCGGCCGTCGGGTCGTAGGCATACCACAGCGCGAGTGCGAGTACGAACTCGATCGCGCTCACGACAACACCGTAGGTGCGGATGCTCTCTTTGGACACGACAAAGCCCAGCATCGCCGCCAACGCCGGGAAGAAAATCAGAATCGATAAAATATGATCAAACATCAACGCTCCTTAACCTGCTACTTGCAACCCGAAGGCGAATGCGACCGCTGCGAGCAGCAAGATCACAACGCCGACCACCATCCATCGCAGCATGGACGAAAGGTTGCCGTTTTGCATCGTGTGAGTCGCCTCACCCGTTTTGTAAATCGACGTGGCGATGAAATCTACCATGAAGTCGACGACTTTAAGATCGATCTGCTTCCAGAAGATCGCGGAGAGTTCCGCATACGGCTTGGCGATGAACTCGTCGTAGAACTTCGGAATGTAGTACTGGTTGGCAAGCAGTTTGTACACGGCGGTCTGCTGAATTTTTGGATTGAGCAGGCCGTCTTTGTACAGATAGACCGCTACCGCGATACCGCCGAGCGCCATCAGCGAGGTGACGACGATCAGCATGCCTGCCACGTCTTCGGTATGAAACTCGAACGTCGGCAGCAGTTCGGTGACGAAATGCACGAACGGGTGTTCGAACCAGCCGGCGATCACGGCCAGTACGGCCAGCGGCGCCATCGCCCAGAGCATGAACTTGTACGCTTCGTGCGGATGGAAACCGTATGTTTTATAGCGCTCTTCGCCCGAGAAGAACGTCAGCATGATCAGGCGGAACGAATAGAACGCCGTCAGGCCCGCCGTCACCCAGAGGATGCCCCAGATGATATAATGGTGCGAACTGAACGCCGCTTCGAGGATCTTGTCTTTGGAGAAGAACCCTGCCAGCGGCCAGATACCCGCCAGTGCGACCGACGCCAAAATCATCAGAATGGCCGTCCACTTCATCACCTTGTAAAGCCCGCCCATTTTAAACGGATCGAGTTCGTCGTCCATGGCGTGCATGACGTTACCCGCACCCAAAAAGAGCAGGGCTTTGAAAAAGGCGTGCGCCATCAGGTGAAACAGCGCGACCCAGTACGCGCCCAGCCCGGCGGCGACGAACATGTAGCCAAGCTGCGAAAGCGTCGAGTACGCGATGATGCGTTTGATGTCGCGGTTGACCAGTGCCATCGTCGCGGCAAAGAGGGCCACGAACGCACCCAGTCCTGCGATGAAATAGCCCACGTCGGGAACCAGCGAATAGAGCGGGTTGGCACGTACGACCAGATAGACACCCGCCGTAACCATCGTCGCGGCGTGAATCAATGCCGAAACGGGTGTCGGGCCTTCCATCGCGTCGGCCAGCCAGGTATGCAGCGGGAACTGTGCCGATTTTCCCATCGCGCCGATGAACAAAAAGATCGCCATCAGCGTCAGTACCGACGTATCGAGCGTCGGTACGGCAGCGAACACGTCATCGTACTGAAGGCTGCCGACGTTCCAGTAGATAAGAAAAATTCCGATCAGCATGCCGAGGTCGGCGATGCGGTTCATGATGAACGCTTCGTTCGCCGCCCATGTCGCCGATTCTTTGTGGTACCAGAATCCGATCAGCGCCCACGAACACAGTCCGACGCCTTCCCAGCCGATGAAAAGGCCGGCGAAGTTGTCGCTCATCACCAGCACCATCATCGAAAAGACGAAGGCCGAGAGCCAGGCGAAAAAGCGGTTGAACGCACGATCGTGGTCCATATAGCCGATGGCGTATACGTGCACGACCGTCGAAACGGTGGTCACGACGATCATCATCGTCGCGCTGACCTGATCGACAAGAAAGCCGAACGGAATATAGAGGCTGCCCGTCTGCATCCACGTCATCATCTCCACATGGATCGGCTCCGCACCTGCGAACAGGTGAAAGAAAAGCGTGACACTGCTGACGAACGAGGCGAACAGCAGACCCGACGTCACGACGCCCGTCCAAAGTGTTTTGGGTGAAGCACCGAACAGCGCCGCGAACAACGAACCCGTCAGCGGTGCGAACAGTGCGATATACAAATACATTTCCATGTCTCTATCCTCGCATCGATGTCAGAGTATCAAGATCGATCGAGCCGGTACGCTTGTACCAGACGATCAACAGGCCGAGCCCCACCGCCACTTCGGATGCCGCGATGGCGATCACGAAGAAGGCGAACATCTGCCCCGTCAAATCACCCAGATAGTGGCCGATCGCGGCAAACGCGACGTTGACGGAATTCAAAAGAATTTCCGACGCCATGAACAGCAGCAGCAGGTTTTTACGGCGCAAAACGCCCACCAGCCCGATCGCGAACAGGATCGTCGCCAGTACCAGATAGTGTGTCAGACCGATTTCCATCATAACGTCACCTTTCCTTCGGAGTCATTGTTTTTGAGCAGGGCGATCTCTTCTTCTTTCATCTGCGTCAAAGAACGGTCCATTTTCTTGCCCGCCAGTACGATACCCGCGATCATCGCCACGAGCAGCATCACCGCCGCGACCTCGAAAGGCACCAGGTATTTCGTGAACAATACGATCCCCACGGCTTTGGGATTGCTGACGAATTCACTCTGCGGATAGAGCGCAGCGATGTTGTCGCCGATAATCGGCGCGACGACGATAGCAATGATCAAAACCGCCGAAAGCGCACTGAGTGTCAAGACGACGATTTTCGGGCTGTTGTTTTCGCGTACTTCGCGCGTCGAATCGAAGAACATCATCCCGAACGCGTACAGTGCCATCACCGCACCCGTGTAGACGATGATCTGCACCACGCCGAGGAAATCGGCACCCAGCAAAAAGAAGAACGCCGAAATAAAGATCATGCCCGCCGCCATCGAACTGAGCGCATAGAGCGCCTGGTTGCTCATCACCGTGTAGGTGAACATCACGATCGTCAAAATCGCGAACAGATAAAAAGCGATTGCTTCCATTTAAGCTCCTTAATACGCCAGCGGCGTCTTCTTGACGCGCTCGTCTTCATGCGGCGTCACCGCGCCGAATCCCGGGTACTCTTTCTGTTTGCCGGCGATTGCGCTTTCGATCGGCGTCAGCATGTCTTCGAAATCGATGTAATGCGCACGCTGCTCCGAGGTGTTCTCGTACCGCCCGCCGTGGACAATCGCCAGTTCGGGGCAGACTTCCGCACAGTAGCCGCAGAAAATACAGCGGCCGAGGTTGATGGTGTACTCCGTCACCTCTTTGCGGCTGTTCTCGTCGATACGCGTGTCCATACGAATACAGTCGGAGATACAGATCTTTTCGCAAAGCCCGCAGCCGATGCAGCGCTCGGTTCCCGACTCCCACAGCCGCTGCATCTCGTGGACCGCACGGTAGCGCGGCCCGATCGGCAGTTTTTCCTTGGGGTACTGAACGGTATGGATGTCGAATTTGATCATCTCGCGCAGTACGACCCACAGACCGACGAAAAGTTCGCCGTTGAACGTTCGCCGTACCACCTGCTTGAACTTCTCCATCGGCGTCGAGGCGTACGTCTCGATATCGACCATAAAGTAGTTCTGCGTCCCTACGTTTCTGTCTTTAAATTGTTCCAAACTCATCACTACCCCTTAAAACATCATCACAATGCCGGTTACGACGACATTGAGCACCGCGATCGGCATCAGGACTTTCCAGCACAGCCACATCAGCTGATCGGGCCGCACGTCCGGCCAGGCCGCACGCGTCCACAGGAAGAAGAAAAAGAAAAACGCCACTTTCAGCAGCAGAGCGATCGCTCCCATCGCCGTGCCGTCGCCGTAACCGCCCAAAAAGACGATCGCGATGACGAACGAAATGAAGAACATGTTCGCATATTCGCCGATGAAGAACAGCCCCCAGCGCATCCCCGAATACTCCGTCCCGAAACCGTCGATGATTTCGTGGTCGTTGGCGACCAGGTGAAACGGCGTACGGCCGGTTTCGGCGAACGCGGCGATCCAGAAAAGCACGAAAGCGACGGGCTGTTTCCAGACCAGCCAGTCGCCGATGCCGCCGGCTTGATACGTATTGAAATCGATCAGCGAAAGCGACCCCACCATCATCATGGGAGCCAGCAGCGAAAGCCCGGTGACGACTTCGTACGAAATGAAAATCGCCGCGCCCCGCGCCGCCGAAATCAGCGACCACTTGTTGTTCGACGCCATCCCGCCCAGCAGCGGCCCATACAGCCCGATCGCCATCACGCCGAGAATGTAGAGAATCCCGATATTGACGTCGGCGACGATCGGATGCACTTCGTAGCCGAAAATCGTGAACGGCGGCAGAAACGGAATGGCCGCCGCCGCCATGAACGCCGTCGCCGCGGTGATCACCGGTGCGATCTTGAAGATCGGCCCGACGACTCCGGCGGGCACGATATCTTCTTTGGTGAACAGCTTGATACCGTCCGCGGCGATCTGAAGCAGTCCGTACGGTCCGACGTGCATCGGCCCCAAACGGCGCTGCATGAACGCCAGTACTTTCCGTTCGAAATAGGTCCCGAACCCGGCCAGCGCCGAAAAGACCAGCAGTACGACCACGATCTTGACGATCGTTTCGATAATGAATGCCGTATCCATTTACCCCTCCTTGTGAATCGATGCCGCGGCGAAACGGTACTCGCCGAACAGCTCCGTGGTTTTGATGTGTGGATCGAACGTCGTGACGCACATGATCGGTCCGTCGATCTTGTTGTCTTCGACGAGATGCAGGCTCTGCTCGCCGCCCTCGGTTTTCACGCGCACTTCGGCATTCGCTTCGAGGCCCAGCGCCTCACGCTGTGCCGGCGAAACGTACAAGCCGGCCGGCTCGTCGAGCTGATGTGCCTTTTTCGTAAACGCGGTGAACTGGCGTACCGGATTGGCCGCGTAGACGATATGCTCGGCTTCGAGCACCAGCGCTTCGTCGATCGGAGCGACGCTCTGGTCCTTGACCGTGCGGCGTGCGACGTTTTTGAGCGCGTAGCCGCGCACTTCGGTGCCGTCGTTTTCGAAACGGTTGGGCAGGGCGTCGAATTCGACCTCTTTGAAACCGGCTTTCGTCGGAAGCGTCTGCGTGTAATCGACCGTCAGCTCCGCATCGAGTCCCAACGCGTTGGCAAGGTCGTTGAGCTCGTAGCCGCCGTAAGGCAGCGCGGCGTTGGTCGGGTTGACGCGCTTTTCGATCGACGTCATCGTCCCTTCTTGCTGGTTCATCGCCGGCATATCGAGGTCCCCGTCGCCCAGTGCGCTCAAAACGAAGTCGCCCGGCGCATTGTAGCCGACGACATAATCGCCCGCCGTTTCATCGAGATCGCAAATCAGCGCGACGCCCAGCGTATTGGTCAGCGGCGGAATCATCACCAGCGAAAACGGCGTGAATTTTTCGATCGTCGCCAGCAGCCGCGCGATGTTTTTCGCATTGGGATGCGTATAAAGATCGGGGCCGGCAATCAGGGCGAAGCGGTCTTTTTTCTTCAGGTTCTTGTCCATGAAAGCCGTCCACGCATCGTAGTCGATGTCGAGCAGGTCGAGCAGACGGTTGTAGTCGATTTCGACCTCTTTGGAAACCTTTTTGGGCACCATTTTGGTCTTTTCTTCTTCGACCTCTTCTTCTTCGCCGGTCTCTTCGTTGACTTTTTTGACTTTTACTTTCTCAACGACTTTTTCTTTGATCGTCTCTTCGACGGTGATCGTACGCGGTTCGTGAAACGACGCCAGATAATCCGCGATCTCTTTGGGCATCTGTTCTTTGTCGCCGAAAAGATCGAGCATCAGGTACAGCACGGCTTCTTCGCGCAGCGGTTTGTGGTAAGCGGTAAAAACGCCTTTGCCGATGCCTTCGATAACGGGGTCTTTGAGCGGGTGAAAATAAAGCCCCGCGCCCTTGTTCATCTTGATCGCATTGTTGAACGCGTAACGCGCATTGGGATTGTCCGATTTAAGTGCCGTACCGACGGAGACGACGAAATTGGCATCGTGCGTCGCTTTGAGGTCGCTGCCGTAGAGCTGATGCCCGCTGATCTGACCGTAGTCGTTGAGAAAACGGCGGAAAATGCGCGCATCGTCGTTGATCAGCTTGTAGCCGCGTTCTTCTTTGAGCCGCTGCAGGATCATCGCCTCTTCGTTGGTGATGGTACTCGTAAAGCGGATCGTATCGGCTTTTTCGAAGGCCTCGACGGCCTTGGCGAAGGCCGCTTCGTCTTTGGTGACGTCGCGATTTTCGAAATCGTAGCCGTAGCGTCCCGCACCGCACAGCGAAACGTAGTTCCACTCGTTGCTCGTGCGATAGATTTTCGGGCTCGGATCGGCGATCGAGCTGTGCTTGACCTCGTAGTTGAGCGCACAGCCCGCCGAACAGTGCGAACAGGTTGCCGGAATCTTCTCCTGCTCCCATGCGTTGGTGGTATAGACGAAATCGGTATCGACGAGCGCGCCGACCGGACAGACCGCCGCACACTCCCCGCAGCCGGTACAATCGAGCATCTCTTCACCGCTTGTCAGTCCGATGACCGATTTGTTGAGCTTGTTCCACATCGCATACGCGTCTTTGGGCATGTTCGCCTTGTACTCGGCATCGATGGCGTCGGCACCCCGCGGTACGGTTTTGAGCGAGTTGTCGCCGATCATATCTTTACAGACCGTCACACAGCGCTCGCAGACGATACAGAGGCCCGCATCGTAATGCAGATGCCCCCAGTCTCGGATCGGACGTTCGACGTCTTTGATCGCGTAGTTCTGCGAGTCGACGCCCATTTCGAGCGTGTAGTTTTGCAGCTCGCATTCGCCCGACTGGTCGCAAACCCCGCACTGCAGCGGGTGGTTGACGTCGTAGACCTCCATGATCGCACGGCGTTCGGTTTCGATATTTTCCGTCGTCGTCGTGATGTTCATGCCATCTTTGGCTTTCGCGTTACAGGCATAGACCTGCTTGCCGTCGGCCTCGACCAGGCAGATGCGGCACGCCAGTGTCGGGCTGCATCGCGTCAGGTAACAGATGGCGGGAATAAAGATGCCGTTGGCCCGTGCGGCGTTGAGGATGTATTCACCCTCCTCGCACGTGATCTGCCGACCGTCTATCGTAATGTTCACTTTACTCATCATTACTCACTTTCATGATTTTGACTTTTTCGAATCGGTATGCATCCGTTCCGGCTCCAAAAGGAGTGTCGAACGTCGGCTCGAGGGCCACCGTTCCTTTGAGCGATTCGTCGAGGCGGAAAACGCGTTCGCGCCGTCCGCCCGAGCTTTCGATCGCTACGCGGTCGCCGTCGCCGACCCGTGCCGCCGTGGCGAACTGCGCCGAGCCGTAAAAAACACCCCGTTCGTCCGTCAGCTGTTCGGTCCGAGCCGTGAAAGCGTTGAACTGGCGTACCGGATCGCAGCGGTACACCACCGTCCCGTTGAATTCGGGCAGCTCCTGCACCGCATCCGGCTCGCCCGTGACGCGCGCTTTAGGCCAGGCCAATACATACCCGCGTCTGTCCTCGCCCAGCGGCGAATGGAAATTTTCCAGCTCGTCGAACGCCGCGGCTTTGAAGCCGGCGGCTTCGGGCAGCCGTTCGGTCAAATCGACCGTCAGGGCTTCACCGATTCCGCAGGCGTTCGCCAGATCGTTCAGTTCGTAGCCTTCGAAGCCGAGAGCGGCATTGAGCGGCAGCACCCTGCGGTCGATGCTGACGACCGTGCCTTCTTGCTGATTGAGTGCCGGAACGACGAGGTCCGCATCCGCATCCGCCGCGATAACGAAATCGCCCGGAGCGTTGTAGCCCACCGCCGATGCGACGTCGCACGGCTCGTCGAGGTCGCAGATCGCCGCGACGCCCGCCGTGTTGACATCACGGGGAACGAAAAGGACTTTGAAGCCGCCGAAACGTGCGATGAGTGCGGCGATTTTCGCGATATTTTCGGCCCTCGGATGCGCGAAGAGATCGCTGCCGAGCACCAGCACGTTATCTTTGCTGCGCGTCAACGAACGCCGCAGGGCAGCAAGCTCTTCTTCGCCGACGTTGCTTTCGGCACTGAGATAACCTTCGTCGAGGCCGTCGAGAAACGCCCGGGCTTTCTTGGTCAGTTCCTTGCCTTCGAGCAGTACGTCCGCCAGCAGTGCCATCACGCCCTCTTCGGTACCGACTTCGTATTTCACGAACTGTGTCACCGTGTTTTGCAGCAGTGTGTCTTCCATCGGGTGCATGTAGGCGATTTTCGCGCCGTGATGACGGGCCGCTTCGGTCATCGCGTAGCGCACGCCGGGATTGTCCGTCGCGATGCGGCTGCCGACGACGACGATGCCCGTCGCCTTTTTAAGCGCTTCGGTCGTTGCGAAGGCCTTGTCCGACGTATCGACCGAACGGAAGGCATCGACGAAAGCCGCGAAACGGCGCGCATCTTCGTTGAACAGTTTAAGGCCGTACTTTTCTTTGAAACGCTGCAGCAGCAAGGCTTCTTCGTTGGTGATAACCGAAGAAAAACGGATCGCATCGGCTTTTTCGATCGCCGCGACCGCGGCGTCGAGTTGCTGCGCATCTTTGCGGCCCTGCACGTCGAAATCGAACCCGAAACGTCCGGCACCGCACAGGGTGACATATTCGAAATTGTTCGTGACGCGGAAAATCTTTTCCTGTCCCGTGGTGCCTGCGCCGAACGTCTTGACCTCGTAATGCAGCGCACACCCTGCCGAACAGTGCGCACACGTCGAAGGGACCGGTTCGAGTTCCCAAGCGTTGGCGGTGTACTGAAAATCGGCGCTGATCAATGCGCCCACCGGGCAGACGGCGATACACTCGCCGCAGAACGTACAGTCGAGGGTTTCGGCGTTTTTGGGAACGATCGTCGATTTGTAGCCGCCGTACTGCAGCTCGATCGCGTCGTCGCCGATAATTTCGTTGCACACATGTGTACATTTTTCGCACATGATGCAGAGGCTCGGATCGTAGTTGATGAAGCCCCATTTTTTGTTGTGACGCGGCTGATCTTTCGCCGTGAACAGTTGTTCACCGACATTGAATTCAAGGGTTTTGTTCTGCAGGTCGCAGGCACCCGATTTGTCGCAGACCCCGCATTCAAGGGGGTGGTTGACGTCGTAGAGGCGCATAATGTTCGTGCGTTCCTCGTGCAGCGCGGCATTGTCCGTCGTCACCGCAAGTCCCTCGGTCGGAGGCGTCTGGCAGCTGAGAATCATGCCGTCGACCCCGTCGCATTCGACCACGCACAGACGGCACGACGCCGCCGGTTCCGTTTTTTCGAGGTAACACATCGTCGGGATATAGATCCCTTCGCGGCGGGCGACATTAAGAATCGTTTCGCCCGGCTTTGCGGTGACGGGCCGGCCGTCGATGGTAAAATGGATCGTATCACTCATCTGCGGCTCCTCATTTCGCGACCATCGCGATGTAATAGCAGCGCATGCAGCGTTCGGCTTCGCTGATAGCCTGTTCCTGCGTGAAGCCGAAATTGACTTCGACGTTGCTGTATTTGCGGATATCGACATCGACGACTTCGCTTTTTTGGCGCGGAACCCCCGGCAGCCATCCTGTGACTTTTTCGTTCTTGTCGTACACACGCATCTTGCGAAGCTGATCTTCCATGCGTTCTTCGTCGGTCAGCGTGATTTCGCCCGTCTGCACATAGCGGGCGATCACCGATGAGGCACGTTTGGCCTGCCCGACGGCGTTGACGATGGTCATCGGACCGTATTCGCAGTCGCCCGCGGCAAAAATTCCTTTGCGCGAGGTCATGTAGTCACGCCCGTTCGTCTTGATCGTCGCCCAGGATGTCATCTCGAGTTCCCACTCTTCGGGAACGAGGTCGAGATCGGCGCTTTGCGAAACCGCCGGGATCAGATAGTCGCACTCGATTTCGAACGACGCCCCTTCGATCTTTTTAAGCTGCGGGCGACCGCCGTCGGGATCGGGGACCAGTTCGAAGCGGTCGACGACCAGTTTTTTGAGCACGTCGTCTTCGTCGACGATCTGCTGCACCGCCGAGTGAAAGATGAATTCCACACCCTCTTCGACCGCCTCGTGGTACTCTTCGTACGTCGTGTTACGGATAATCGTCTTTTCGTCGCGGCGGTAAAGCATGATGACTTTTTTGGCACCGGCACGGACCGAGCAGCGTACAACGTCCATCGACGTAAAGCCCCCGCCGACGCAGACGACGGTTTTGCCCGTCAGATCGACGTATTCCTTGTCGATCATATATTCGTCTTTTTCTTCTTCGGTCAGCGTGATGCCAAACTTGACGTAGAGGTTGACCTTGTCGAGAAAGTCGATCGCTCCCCAGTAGCCCTTGATTTCCGGGCGCTCGTTCTCGCAGCGCACCTTTTTGGAAATCCGCGTCCCCGTGGCGATCATGACCGCATCGTACTCTTTTTCGAAATTGCGCATCATGTCGGCCGTGACGCGGGTATTCGTGATGAAGTTGACACCGAGGTCCTTGACCGCTTCGATATCTTTTTGGTACTTCGCCCAGGGCATCCGATACTCGGGAACACCCACCGTCACTTCGCCGCCGAGTACCGGAAGCTCTTCGTAGACGTCGACATCGACGCCTTCGAGCGCAAGGTAGTACGCCGTCGTCAGCCCCGCGGGACCGGCACCGATCACGACGACTTTCTTGCCGATTTTCGGTTTGGGCTCGACCGGATGAAAAAAACCGAAGCCGTGGTCGGTTTCGTAATCGGCCCCCAGACGCTTGAGCTCCATGATCGAAATCGGTTCGTCGAGATTCGTGCGTCGGCATTCGTCCTCGCACGGATGCGGGCAGACGCGGCCGCAAGTATGGGCCAGCGGCATCGTCTGGCGCGTCGCCATCAGCGAATCGTCGAACCGCAGGTCGCGCACGCCTTCGATGTACGCCGGAATATCGACGTGCGCCGGACAGGCATCGGTACAGGGTGCGGTGATCTTGGCGATGTAGTCGACCTCCGCATCGTAGTGTTTCGACGGCTTTTGTTCATCGATGCAGGCAAGGAAGTCGTCTTCGAAGTGCGTCATCAGGTCGAGCAGCGGGTTGGGAACCGTCTTGCCGATCTCGCATTTGGACGTCAGCTGCATGTTGCGCGACACTTCCTTGAGATGCTCAAGGTCTTCGCGCGCGCCTTCGCCGCGGGCGATTTTGTCGAGCAGGTCGTACAGAATCCGTCCGCCCCAGCGCCCCGGAGCACAGCGGCCGCACGCCTCGGAATAAACCTGATACTGTGCCGCATATTCCGTTGCAAGCCGTACGACGTCGACGTCCGGGTCGTACAGCGCGACGCCGTCCCACCCGATAAAAGCGGTCGCAGCTTCGTGCTCGTTGAACTGCTGCGGCAGTTTGTAGGCCGATGCTTCCCACGCGTCTTCGGGTTTACCGATATTGTTGATAAATTCCGAACGCCACGTAGAAAAGTAGACTTTACTCACGGTTCTATCCTCTATTTGCGTACAACGATGGTCCAGTCAACCTCGTTGAATTTCAGTGAGTTGAGCAGCTCGTAGCCGTGCTCTTTCATCAGGTCCGCACTGCGCTGCACCGGTGTGAAATTTCCCACTTCGAACAAGAAAATGATCACTTCGCCCGCAGGAACCTCCTGCATGATTTCCAGCATCCGCCCTTCGAAGTCGTCGTGCAGATGTCTCAGATCGTAACGTTTCATCCTTCTCTCCTTATCTGTCGACTTCGCCGAAGACGATATTGGTCGTTCCGATAATCGAAACGACGTCGGGAATGTAATGGCCCGGCAGCAGATCGGTCAGGATCCCCGTATGCCAGAACGACGGAGCACGCAGTTTCAGGCGGTACGGATACGGCCCGCCTTCGGAACGGATGAAATACCCCAGTTCGCCTTTGGGCGATTCCGTCGGCACGTAGACTTCGCCCACCGGCGGACGCATTCCCTGCGTAACCAGCACGAAATGCTGCATCAGCGAATAGTTCTGCGTCATGATGTCGAGTTTGGGTGCCGAAATGTATTTGGGTGCGTGGGCCATCAGCTCGGTTTCGTTGTTTTTGACCGTTTCGTTGTACATATCGATCGTCTGGTAGAGAATTTTGGCACTTTCGCGCATCTCTGCCATGTAGATTTTGTAGCGGGCGTAGTTGTCGCCCTTGTCGGACCACGGAATATCGAAATCGACTTCGTCGTACAGCTCGTAGGGCTCTTCTTTGCGGATATCCCACTGCACGCCCGAAGCACGCAGCATCGGGCCCGTACAGCCCCACGAAAGCGCCATATCGGTCGGGATAACGCCCACGCCCTGCATCCGCATTTTCCAGATTCGGTTCTGGTCGAGCAGGTCTTCGTAGTCTTTGATGTTCTCGGGCAGTTTGTCGAGGAATTTCTTCAGGTCGCCCAGAAAGTTGTCGGGAATATCCAGCGGTACCCCGCCGATCCGGATCGCCGCGTGCGTCAGGCGCGCACCGCAGTAGTCTTCGACCAGGTCCATCAGGTATTCGCGCTCGCGGAACGCGTAAAGGAAAACCGTCATCGCGCCGATATCGAGCGCCGTCGTCGCCAACCAGAACAGGTGCGACATCAGGCGGTTGATCTCGAGCAGCATCATGCGGATCACTTTCGCGCGGCGCGGCACCTCAAGGCCGATGAGCTTTTCGACCGCCAGCGCGAAGCCGTAGTTGTTCGAGCTCGATGCGATGTAGTCCATCCGGTCGGTCGTCGGCATGAACTCGTTGTAGATCATGTTTTCGGCCATTTTTTCCATCCCGCGGTGCAGGTAGCCGATATCCGGGTGGGCTTTGACGATCTGCTCTTGCTGCAGGTGCAGCATCAGGCGCAGCTGCCCGTGTGCCGAGGGGTGCTGCGGCCCGAAGTTGAGTACCAGTTCGTTGTCGTCGCGGTCGAAAGTGATGTTTTCGAAAAACGGTCGTAATCGGTTCGTCTGTTGCATGTCGGCCCCTATCTGTCTCTGTCGCTGATGACGACGGATTTGTTTTCGTCGAACTTCTCGATCATGAAAACACCCTCTTCTTCCTGGTAGCCCAGCGGTGTTTCAGGCGTCTCTTCTTTGAATTCCGCACCGTAGGGAACTTCATGCCCCAGCCGTGCGAACCGTTTGGTGTCGTAACGATCGACCATGGCCGGATCGCGCAGTTCGGGCCCGATGACGTCGCGTGCTTCTTTGCCGAAGATTTTGTCCACTTCGTACCATGCCGCGAATTCGTCGCCTTGAAGCGGGTAGGTCTTGCGCAGCGGCCAGCCTTCCCAGTCGTCGGGCATGAGGATACGTTTGGGGAACGGATGGTTGTTGAGTTTGATGCCGAACATGTCGTACATTTCGCGTTCGCTCCAGTCTGCGCTGCGAAACAGTTTTTCGACACTGTTGACGGCCTGGTTTTCATCGATGAACATTTTGACGCGCAGACGCTTGCGCTTGCCCATGCTCAACATTTGATAGAAGACTTCAAACTGCCCTTTTTGTGCCAGCCAGTCGATCGCGCTGAGCTCGGAAAGCTGAGTGTAGCCGCACTCGTCACGCAGCAGCTCCAGCACACCGTAGTTGTCTTCGGGCCGGATGTAAACGATCATCTGCCCGACTTGGATATAGGCGTCGAGGACTTTGAACTGTTTCTTGATCGCGGCCAGATCCGCGGCGAAGACCTCGTCGTCGGCCACGTCGGTTTTGGGCACCTGCGGCGCCACCCAGAAACGGTCGGTATAGTACGGTTTTTTCTGAACGTCGTCTTTTGGCGTATAGCGTCTCATCACAGCAGCCTTTTGGGTTTTTGAGCTTTGATCGCCTTTTCACGGCGAATCTTTTTCTGCAGCATCATCACCGCGTACTGAAGCGTCTCGGGACGCGGGGCGCATCCGGGCAGGTACAAATCGACGGGAATGACGCGATCGACGCCCTGGACGGTGGCGTAGGTATTGAACATCCCGCCGGTATTGGCGCACGAACCCATCGAAATGACCCATTTCGGCTCGGTCATCTGGTCGTACAGACGGCGAATGAATTCGGCGTGCTTCTTCGTCAGCGTTCCCGCGACGATCATCAGTTCGGCCTGACGCGGCGACGCGCGGAAGATCGTACCGAAACGGTCAAAGTCGTAGCGCGAAGCACCCGACGCCATCATCTCGATCCCGCAGCATGCCAGACCGTACGTCAGCGCCCACAGCGAGTTCGAGCGCCCCCAGTTGACGATCTTGTCGACCGTCGTCAGTGCGACGGGAAGCCCGCCGTCTTGTGCGTAATTCACTTGATGTTGTGCCATTCAAGCGCTCCTTTCTTCCAAGCATATACGAAGCCGATGGCCAGCAGTACAATAAACAGCAGCATCTCGGCGAAACCGAACCAGCCCAGCAGTTTGAAGTCGATCGCCCACGGAAACATGAACACGATCTCCACGTCGAACAGCAAAAACAGCAGTGCGAACAGATAGAACTGCGGCGAAATCCTGTTGGGCTGTTTGGTCACTTCGGGACCGCATTCGTAGATGGAGAGCTTGAGTTTCTCCGTGTCTTTGGCGGCCATCGCCCGGCTGACGAAACGTGCCGCCACCGTCGTGGCGTAAAACGCCCCGAACGTCAGCACGAAGAGAACGAAGACCCCGAAATACGGGTGTGAAACGCTCATATGTTCCATACATCCAACCTTTTTTCATGGTTTAAAATAGCGAAGCACACCGTTTTTTGCCGTGTTTTCCGCCATTTTTTTCTATACAAACAATAGTTCTTAGCAATATAGCGAAAATGAAATTAAATCAACGAGAGCAACGCACCGTTTTTGCTGCGGTGCTACTTATGGAAACAGCCGTGCAAGGCCGTATTTTCCGGTGTTTCGGGATTTCGGCAGTTCGGAGCGTCGTCGAAGGAAACGCTTGAGGGATTCTCAGTTTCGAGCCGCCATTTTTGCCCGCAGTTCTCGCTTGAGCACCTTGCCCGTCGCCGTTTTCGGCAGCGCGTCGACAATATGGATATGCCGCGGGATTTTGAAGTTGGCGAGGGTCTTCTTCAGCTCCGCCTTCAAAGCGCTTTCGCTGACGCCGTCTTCCCAGTCCGACTCGATTTCGACGTAGGCGACGGGGACTTCGCCGTTTTTTGGATCATCGACCCCGATAACCGCCGCGGCGGCGATTGCAGGCATTTTCATCAGTTCTTCCTCGATCTGCCGCGGATAGATATTGATGCCTTTGGAGATGATCAGATCTTTTTTGCGGTCGACGATGTACAGGTAGTCGTCTTCGTCCATCTTGCCCAGGTCCCCGGTACGCAGCCAGCCGTTGACGATCGTCTCTTTGGTCGCTTCTTCGTTGTTGACGTAGCCTTGCATCACGCCGTCGCCGCGGATAATCACTTCGCCGACCTCGCCGCGCGGCACCTCCATCATCTCCTCATCGACAATTTTGATCTCGTAGCCCGGAAACGCACGCCCCACCGAACCGGGTTTGGGACGGTCCATCGGATTGACCGCCGCGGCGGGCGAATTTTCGCTCAGACCGTAACCTTCCATCATTTTGGCATGCCTGAAACGCTGTGAAAAACGGATAAGCGTATCTTCGCTCAAAGCCGACGCACCCGAAATGAACACGCGAATGCGATTGAACCACAAAAAATACCACGGCAGTTTCGCCCGAATCAACGCATTGTAAATATCGGGTACACCCAAAAAGACCGTCACCCGCTTGAGCAGCGTCTGCTTGATGATATTGCTAAACGGCATCAGTTTGCGTACGATCACCATCGACGCCCCGGCATAAAACGGCATCAGCGTCATAATGGTGAACGTAAACGAATGAAACATCGGCAGATACACGATAAAACGGTCTTTGGCGGTCACGTTGAACATCGCACTGCCGCCGACCATGTTCGAAAAAAGGTTGCGGTAGCTCATCAGCGCCCCTTTCGGGTTGCCCGTCGTTCCCGACGTGTAGAAGATGACTGCCGCATCGTCGAGGTCCATCGGCTCGACGCGTTCTTTGACGTCGGGATGCATCTCGCACACCTCCGTGAACATGACGTTATGGCGGTCGATCGCCGGCGCGTCGTCGATCCAGACGACCGTTTCCAGCGATGCAACCGCCTCCCGCAGTCCCGATACTTCTTTGGCGAATGCCGCCGACGTGACCAGGACTTTCGCCCCGGCGTCGCTGAGAATATACTCGAACTCGGCCGCCTTGAGCATATGGTTCACCGGTACGACCACCGCACCGATTTTCGTCGCCGCGAAAACGGTCGCGATGAACTCCACGCTGTTGGGTGCGATGAGCGCCACTTTCTCGCCGCGGCGGACACCGGCGATTTCCAGAAAACGGGCAAAGGCATCGACTTTTTCTTTGAACCGTCGATAGGAGATACGCTCGTCGTCGATGAAAATAACGGTTTTCCTGCCGTACCGCTCGACGTCGGTACACAGCATCTCGTAAAAGTTCCGATACGGATAGTGCAAAGTTTCCATGCCGCTATCATAATGCAATTTACCTTACTTTAATGAAGAGATAATTATAGTTATCGGACGTCACGGCACCTCGCCGTCATTAAGGAGTGTTTTCCCATGTTGCTCAATCACCACCGCAAACTGCTGAACGTTTCGGCGCTGCTGCTCGCCGCTTCGAGCCTGCACGCCGCCGGTTTCGCCATTATCGAAAATTCCGCCTCGGGAATGGGGTCTGCCTATGCGTCGGGCGGTGCCGCCGCCGAAGATGCCTCGACCGTCTGGTTCAATCCCGCCTCGATGACACAGCTCAAAGGGGTCAGTCTCGTCGCGGCAGTGAACTTTATTTCGGCCAAAGCCGATTTTTCCAACGACGGTTCCGCTTTCGCCGACGGCTCGCCGCTTACCGGCCCCGATGCCGACGGCGGTGAAGCCGCCGCCGTACCGACCTTTTACGTCAGTGCTCAGGTCACCGACGACCTCTTTCTCGGCCTGAGCGTCAATACGCCGTTCGGCCTCGGCACCAAATACGACGACGACTGGGTCGGCCGCTATCACGCCGTCGAAACCTATTTGATGACCCTCAACGTCAACCCTGCCGTCGCTTACAAAATCGACGAACACTGGAGCGTCGGTGCGGGTGTCAGTGCCCAGTATGTCGACGTCAAACTGACCAGTGCCGTCGATTTCGGCGCACTGATGGGCGCACCCGGAAGCGCCGACGGCTTCGGCGACCTGACCGGCGACAATGCCGGCGATCTGTCGTTTGGCTGGAACATCGGTGTCCTCTATCGCCTCGACGAACACACACGTTTCTCTCTGGCGTACCGCTCGAAAATTTCCCACCATGTCACGGGTGACGCCGATTTCATAGTACCTGCCGCCGCCGCACCGCTCGTCGGCAGCGGACTTTTCGTCGACACCGGCCTGCGTTCGGACGTCAATATGCCTGCCTCGGCCTCGTTGAGTGCCTTTCACGGTTACGGCACCTTCGACCTGATGGCCGACGTCATGTGGACGCAATGGAGCGTCTTTAAAGAGCTGCGCATCAAATACGACAACCCCCAACAGCCCGATTCGGTCACGACCGAAAACTATCAGGACCAGTGGCGCGTCGCCGTGGGGGGCCGCTATCACGTCAACCCCGACCTGATCTTGCGCGCCGGCCTTGCCTACGACGGCAAAGCGGTCAAAAACGCACATTACCGCACGCCCCGTATCCCCGACAACGACCGCACCTGGCTGTCGCTCGGGCTAGGCTACCGCTTTAGCGAGATGTTCGGCTGCGATGTGGGCTACAGCCACCTGTTCGTCGCCGACACCCCCATCGACAACCAATACGAATCCGGCGCCGACCCGCTCAAACACCGCCTCAAAGGCAACTATGCATCGAGCGTCGATATCCTCAGCGTCCAGCTGAGCATGAAATTCTAGGAGTGAGCCATGACCTATAAAACGTTACTGATCGCAGCGACCGCCGCCGTCTTCGTACTTAGCGGATGCGGCAACGACAAAAGCACCGACTTGCAAGACAGCCTTTCGGGCAACACCGTCGAAGCCAAAATCGCCGGCTTCGCCGTCTTCGATCCGACATCGGGGACCATTCCCTACCCCAACAACATCCTTTTCGCACCCAACGGTTCGAGCATGAACGATTTCGACGGGGGCAAAACGCTCAATATCCCCTACGAACCGACCGACCCCGACGCCAATATCAAGCGCCAGCTCAACGCTTTGACGGGCTTTTCGACCACTGCGCCCATCAGTGCGCCGCTCTCCGAAGGTACGACCCTCGATCCCGCTTCGTTCGTGTCGGGCGTTCAGGTCTACAAAGTGAACGTTGATCCGGCCACCGGCGCCGTCACCGACATCAACGCGACCCTGCGTTTCGGCGTCGATTTCGTCGCCGCACAGCAAGGCGACCGCGTCGTGATCGTGCCGCTCAAACCGCTCGACGGGCTCACCAACTACATGGTCGTCCTCAACAACGGCCTCAAAGACGCCAAAGGGCGCGTCCTATCCCCCGATTACGTCACGGCACTCACCCTCTCGTCACATCCCGTCCGACCCGGCGGCAGCATCGACGAGGAAAGCGCGCAAAAACTCGAAGCGATCCGGCAGGCCAACCGGGCGATGCTGGGCGTGCTGCTGCGTGCGGGTATCGACCCGACGGGTACGGTCCAGATCTGGACCTTCCGCACCCAGATGATCGGTGCCGTCGAGGCCAAACTCGCCGCGGCCGCCGCAGCCAATCCGACCGCCGTTCTGGGCCTGCAACGTGCAGGGCTGACGACGAAGCAGCTTTTCATGAAACTCGGCCTTCCCGTCAGTGCATACATGAAGAACAGCGCCGATATCTACGTCGGAACGCTCGCAAACCTGCCGCAGTACATGCCGCAGGCCTCCAAGGAAAATCCGCTGCCTGTGCTAAAAGGTGAATTCGAGTACGTCGCGCCGTTCACGCCCAAAGTCGAAGCCAACGTGACGATCCCCGTCGTCGCGACGCTTCCCTCGGCCGACAGCAACTGTACCATGCCCGACGACGGCTGGCCGGTCGTGATCTACCAGCACGGCATCACCCGTGTACGTACCGACCTGTTCGTCTACGGCGAAACCCTCGCTGAGCAGTGTTACGCCGGCATCGCCATCGACCTGCCGCTGCACGGTATCACCGAGAGCAATACGACGAAGAATCCTTTTTATATGGGAGCATTGGAGCGCACCTTCAACGTCGACCTCGTGACCGAAGACGCCGCGGGCAACATCGTCGCTTTCGAACCCGACGGCAAGATCGACTCGAGCGGGGCGAACTTTATGAACCTCGCCAACGTCACGACGACGCGCGACAATCTCTACCAGACCACCTCCGACCTCATCGAGCTGACCCATGCCATCGGCAGTGCACAGGGCGTCCGGCTCGACGGCTCGAAAATCGCCTTCCTCGCCCACTCGCTGGGCAACATCGCCTCGATCGGTTTCTTAAGCCATACGCGCACGATCAAGTCGGCCGTGTTGATGATGCCCGGCCAGCAGGTCATTCCGTTTCTGACCCATTCGCCGGTCTTCGCACCGGCGATCAACGCGGGTCTGGCGGCATTCGGCATTATGGAAGGCACCCCCGAATACAGCGCGTTCATGCTTGCCTCGCAAACGATCCTCGACGATGCCGATCCGGCCAACTATACCCCTGCGCTGGGTAAAAATCCGCTCAAAATCCTTGAAATTTCGGCCGTCGGCGACGGTACGGAAGGCTCGGGCGACCAGCATATCCCCTTTAGCGTCGCAGGCTACCCGCTGGCCGGCGGCAAGCCCTTCGTGCACTTCACGAACGCCAAAGAGATCAATACCAGCGCCATCGTCGAAACACCGGGCGGCGACTTCTATTTCCTCGCACCCGACATGAACCACACCGCATCATTGCTGACCGAAGGCGAACACCGCTCGCCGCTGTCGCCGCAGTTCGGGCTGACGCCGTTTATGGAAATTCACAACGAGCTGATCAGTTTCATCAAATCCGAAGGCAGGGCGATCAAAATCTACGATCCGAGTATTATCAAGCAGTAAAAGCCGCCGGAATCCCGGCGCGAAGAGGAAGTTAGGCCGAAGCCTGAAGTTCGGCCAGCTTTTTTCTGACCTCGTCCACATGGACGATTTCGTATTTTTCTCCGTTTTTCGAACGTTTCTGACGCACTTTGACGTTGTCCCAGACCGCCGCGACCTTGCCGTCGGGATCGATAATGTAGGTCGAACGGACGATCCCCATGTATTCGCGGCCGTAGTTCTTTTTCAGCCGCCAGACCCCGTACGCTTCCATCATTTTATGCTCCGTGTCGCTGAGCAGCGTAATTTTAAGGGCATGCTTGGCGATAAAATTGCGGTGCGCCTTCGGCGAATCGGCACTGACGCCGAGCACGACGGCATCGAGCCCTTCGAACGCCGGCAGTTTTTCGGTGAAATCACACGCTTCGGTCGTACAGCCGGGCGTATTGTCTTTAGGGTAAAAATAGAGCACGACCCATTTGCCTTTGAGATCACGCAGACAGATTTCGACCTCGTCCTGATTGGGCAGGCAGAAATCGGGGGCTTTGGTTCCGATATCGAGCATCGTTGACTCCTTGGCTTTTTTGGCGAATCATACCATATCGTCGAAAGCGTGTTCGTCGACGATATCCGCACCGCGCAGCGTATGCAGCAGCAAGTCGGCGGCAATCCCGTTGCCGCGGCCAATCTCGTTGCCGGCTTCATCGAGTATCGGTGTCGTCCCCAGCCCGCAGCTGGGGGATTTGGATTTAAGAATCACCCGATCGGCATCGGGATGTACCGCAAGCAGCTTGTCGGTTTCGGCGATCAGCGCATCGGTCACGTCGGTGCCGTCGGCATCTTTTCGCACCCGCAAACCCGTGTCGTCCGCACGCACGCTGATGCGGCCGCGCGGCGTGCCCAAAACCGGTGCTTCGGGACAAAACGGGATCACCTCGTCGTCCGCAACCGCCGCCGTCACGCCGGCATGCGCTTTGGAACAGCCGTCGTACCGGCACGCCTCTCCCAATAAACAGGCTGA
>CAZYEW010000001.1:7694-22839 GCA_964646705.1 uncultured Sulfurimonas sp. | reverse complement strand
AGGCGATCACCACCGACTTGATCTCCGTCATCTCCTCGATCGCGAAGCGCGGGCCTTCGCGGCCGACGCCGCTGAGCTTGACCCCGCCGTAGGGCTGGATATCGAAGCGCAGCGTCGGCATGTCGTTGATGACGACGCCGCCTGCTTCGAGTTCGCCGATCGCACGCCGCGCCAGTGCAAGATCGTTGGTGAAAACCGAAAACTGCAGGCCGTAGGGCGAATCGTTCATGCGGGGCGCCGCATCGTCGAAACCGTCGACTTTGACCAGTGAAACGATGGGGGCGAAGACCTCTTCGCAGACGATCGCCATGTCGTCGGTGACGTCGGCCATGACGACGGGATGGAACATCGTGCCTTCACAGCGTACCTCCGTCACGGGGCGCGCACCCTCGTCGATGGCGCTTTGCACCCACGACAATGCCCGCTGCGCGGCTTCTTCGTCGATAAGCGGTCCCATGAACGTCGCATCGTCGTAAGGCGAACCGACGCTCAGTTCGTTGGTCCGGTCGGCCATTTTTTGGGCGAATGCGTCGTACACCGCGGCATCGACGTAAATGCGCTGCAGCGAAATGCATACCTGCCCCGAATTGACGAACGCTCCCTGCGCGCAGCGTTCCGCCGCCGCGTCGAGATCGGCGCTGCGGTCGATAAAGGTCGCGGCGTTGCCGCCGAGTTCGAGACTGACTTTTTTGATGCCCGCCTGGCGCGTAATGATATTGCCGACGGGTACCGATCCTGTAAAACTGATCTTTCGCGGAATATCGCTGCTGACCAATGTCGACCCTACCTCGGCATCGCCGTACACGACACTGAGCGCATCTTTGACGGCATAGGGACTTTCGATGAACATTTTGGCGAAACGGTAGGCGCTCAGCGGCGCTTCGGGCGTGGGCTTGAGCACGACCGTATTGCCTGCGACCAGCGCGGGGGCGAGCTTGTGCGCAACGAGGTTGAGCGGAAAATTGAACGGCGTGATCGCCGCGATGACGCCGACGGGTTCGCGCAGGTAGAACGCCGTCGTCTTTTTGCCGCTGGGCATGGCGTCGGTATTGATCGTCTCGCCGCCCATCGTGCGCATCGTCTCGGCCGCCAGCGTCACGGTTTCGATCGCCCGATCGACCTCGATGCGCGAAAACGCGATCGGTTTGCCGACCTCGTCGGTGATGGTTCGGGCCATCTCTTCTTTGTTTTCCCGCAGCCGCGCCGCCACGTCGTGCAGCCAGGCACACCGCTGCGACAGCGGCGAATCTTTCGCCGTTTTGGCCGCCGTTTTGGCGATTTGCAGCGCCTTGTGCGCATCGTCTGCCGTACATACCGGCGCCCGCGACACGACCCTGCCGTCAAAAGGGCTGCGGCGCTCGCTCCAGCTTTCCGTCTGCGCTTCGGTTGAACCGAAAAACACCTTGGCGTCCGTCATCGTTTGCTCCTTGAAAAATAAATTCCATTATACCTTCGCACACGTTAAGCCCAAAGCGACGGGCAGATTCCTAATGCCTTTTTAACGATCGAATGTTTACAATCGGCTCAAAAAAACGGAGACCCCTATGCTCAACCTCGAGATCATGCCCGGAGAGCTCGGCGTACGACCGCCCGTAACGAAACCGCATCCGGGCTTCTACCACCAAGTCGGCGAAGCACGCTTTCGCAAGCTTGTCGACGATCATTACGAAATGATCCGTACCAGCGACATCGCCTTTTTGTTCCCCGTCAACGACGAAGAAGATTTTCAGCAGGCCAAAAACAACGCCGCCGATTTCTTCATCCAGATCAGCGGAGGCCCCGACTATTTCAACCAGCATCGCGGTGCGCCGCGCATGGTCGGCCGCCACGCACCCTTTCGCATCGACGAAGCCGCCCGGCGCCGCTGGCTGGAATTCTACGCCCGATTGCTGCCGCAGCTCGTCGAAGAAGGCGTCGACGAAGCCTATGTGCAGTCGTTCTGGGACTATATCAACGTCTTTTCCACCTGGATGATCAACACTCCGTCGTGAACGCCTAACGGCGCTCTAACGGCAAGTGCGCTAAAATGGCCTACTTTTAATTTCCTACCGAAAAGAGAACGACGATGAACAAAGCCAAATACATCTGGATGAACGGTGAATTTCTGCCGTGGGACGATGCGAACGTCCATGTCCTCACCCACACGCTGCACTACGGAAACGGGGTCATCGAAGGCACGAAAGCCTACAAAACCGACAAGGGGTACGCCATTTTTCGCCTCGAAGACCATACCCGCCGCCTGATCGAATCGGGCAAAATGACGCTGTTGAACATCCCTTACGATATCGCGACCCTCAACGAAGCGCAATGCGAACTGATTCGCCGCAACGGCTTTACAGGCGACAACGTCTACCTGCGCCCTTTCGCTTTTCTGGGCTACGGCGTCATGGGGCTTTACCACAAAAACGCCCCCGTCGAAACGGCGATCGCCGCCTGGGAATGGGGTGCGTACCTCGGCGAAGAAGGCATGCGCCGCGGCATCCGGCTCAAAATTTCTTCGTTTACCCGGCCGGCAAACACCTCGAACATGGGCAAAGCCAAAGCGACGGCCAATTACCTCAATTCGCAGATGGCCAAATTCGAAGCCGTCGAATGCGGCTACGACGAAGCGCTGCTGCTCGATGACCAGGGCTACGTCGCCGAAGCAAGCGGCGCATGCTTTTTCATGGTCAAAAACGGTGAGCTCATCTCGCCGCCCAACGACAATTCGCTGGCATCGATCACACAGAAAACCGTGATCGAAATGGCCGAAAAAATGGGCATGCCGGTCACGCGGCGCCGTATCACCCGCGAAGAGATCTACGTCGCCGACGAAGCCTTTTTGACCGGTACCGCCGCCGAGATTACGCCGATCCGTGAAGTCGATGCCCGTATCATCGGCGCCGGCGAGCGCGGGCCCGTGACCGAAAAAATTCAAAGCGGCTATTTCGATATCGTTTTCGGGCGCAATCCCGATTTCGAACACTACCTGACCTACGTCTAAGGAGACATTTTGGCAACCGATATGAACGACTACTTCAACAAAAAGAAAAACAGCGGCGGAGGGGGCGGCAATTTCAGCGCGCCGAAGCCTCCGAAAATGGACTTCAACATGGGCAAGGGCAAATCCGCCCTGCTCTTTTTCGTCGTCGGCGTGGTACTTTTCTTTTTGATCGCCAAGCCTTTCGTCATCATCACCGAAGGTGAACGCGGGATTTTGGCGACCAACGGAAAATACGAGCCTACGCCGCTGATGCCGGGGCTGCACTTCATCATCCCCGTCATCCAGAAGGTCTACATCGTCGACACGAAAGTGCGTATCATCAACTACGCCAGCCGCATCGAACGCAGCGCCGCCGAAGGCGACGGTATCGAGATCAAGCCGGCCATCACCGTTCTCGACAAGCGCGGCCTTCCCGTCGCGATCGAACTGACGGTACAGTACCGTCTCAACGCCCAGTATGCCGCACAGACCATCTCGAACTGGGGCTTTTCGTGGGAAGAGAAAATCATCAATCCCGTCGTGCGCGACGTCGTGCGCAACGTGATCGGCCAGTACGAAGCCGAATCGCTGCCGACGCACCGCAACCAGATCGCCGACCAGATCGAGCAGGGCATCCGCAACAACATCGAAAAACAGAAAAATTCTCCGGCCATTTTCCAATCCGTTCAGCTGCGCGAAATTATTTTGCCGCAGAAGGTCAAAGAGCAGATCGAGCGTGTTCAGATCGCCAAGCAGGAAGTCCAGCGTGCCGAACAGGAAGTGCAGCGCGCCAAACAAGAAGCCCTCAAACGTGCCGCCGAAGCCCAGGGTAAAGCCGATGCGGTGAAAATCGCCGCGCAGGGTAAAGCCGACGCCATCAAAATCGAAGCGCAGGCGACGGCACAGGCCAACAACCTTATCAGCCAGTCGCTGACGGCCAAACTCCTGCAAATGGAGCAAATCAAGGTGCAAGGCCGTTTCAACGATGCATTGCGTGTCAACAAAGACGCCAAGATTTTTCTCACCCCCGGCGGTGCGACGCCCAATATCTGGGTCGATATGAAAAATCCGCAGCGCCAAAGCGCCATCGCGAAGTAAGGTACACCCGTGAACGAAGCACTCGAACGTATCGACTGGCAGAAGCAGGAGCTCCTGCCCGTCATCGTCCAGGACGTACACGACGGCGAAGTCCTGATGCTCGCCTACATGAACCGCGAAGCGCTCGAACTTTCGCTGAAAACGAAACTGGCGCACTACTATTCACGCTCGAAACAGCGGTTGTGGAAAAAGGGCGAAAGCAGCGGGCATGTGCAGCATATCCGCGAATTTCTGCTCGACTGCGACGACGATACGCTGCTGATCAAAGTGGATCAAGAAGGCGTCGCCTGCCATACGGGGCGGCGTTCGTGCTTTTTCACCGAACTCGAATCGGGCGAAACGACGATCGATGCAAGCATCGACACGACTGCGGTTTACGGGGTGATCGACACCCTCTACCACACGATACTCGCACGCAAACATGCCGACCCCGAAACCTCGTGGACGGCCAAACTGCTCAGCAAAGGCGAAAACACGATCTTGAAAAAAGTCGTCGAAGAAGCGGGGGAATTCGCATTCGCCGTCAAAGACGACGACGAGGCCGAAATCGTCTACGAAGCCGCCGACCTCACCTACCACGTCCTCGTCGCGCTGGGCTACAAAAACATCTCGCCTGAGCGCATCAAACAAGAACTCGCCCGGCGCTTCGGCATGAGCGGGATTGCAGAAAAGGCATCACGCGCCTAAGCGCGGACCGAAACTCAGTATTTCAGCCCGACCCGCTTCAGCGCCGCATTGATATGGCGAATCTGCGCATTTCGGTCGCGGCACCACGGCGGCGCGATCAGGCTCTCGTCGTCGATGCCGGCGGTGACGCGCTGCACGCTGACGTGTTCAGGCTTCATTTCGAGCGCTTTGAGCAGCGTATCGATGTAAAGCGCTTCGGAAATCGGCGTAAACTCGCCGCGGGCGTACTCGTTGGCCAGCGCGGTGCGTTTGACGACGTAAAGCGGGTGGTATTTGACCGAATCAATCCCCCATTCGTACGCCCGTTTCGCCGTTTCGAGCATCATCTCCTGCGTCTCCCCCGGCAGACCGAAAATCAGATGGCCGCAGACCTTGAGGCCTGCCGCCTTGCTTTTTTTGATCCAATGTTCGACGTTGGCGCTGTCGTGGCCGCGGTTGATGCGTTCGAGCGTGGCGTCGTAGACCGACTGGATCCCGTACTCGACCCAAATTTCCCGCGTTTTTGAAAGTTCCGCCAAAAGCTCCAGCGTCTCGTCGGTGATACTGTCCGAACGGGTTCCGATGCTCAAACCCACGACATCGTCGAACGAAAGCGCCTTTTCATACAGGGCTTTGAGCGTCGCGAACGGGGCATAGGTATTGGTGAACGACTGAAAATAGACCAGGAATTTCGTCGCCCCGTATTCGCGCCGAAAACGCGAAGAGAGTGCTTCGAACTGCTTTTGCAGCTGATCGAGCTGACGATCGAGAAAAGGGTTTTCTTTGCTGTTCAGATTGAGGTGAAACCCCTTGAGCGGCTGAACCTTGTCGAGACTCGGACTGAACGAATCGTTTTCGCAGAACGTGCATCCCCCGCGCGCGACGGTGCCGTCGATGTTGGGGCAGGTAAAACCCGAAATCGATACCGGTACCTTGTGCACTTTCGTGCCGAACTTTTCGTGCAGATAGGTACCGAACGTATAGATCTGTTTGGGCTGCACGCGCGGCTCAGACGATGTAGTCGCCGGTAAAACAGGCCGTGCAGTATTCGCCGCCCTCGGCCCGTACGCTGCGCAGCAGTGCTTCGCTGCTCAAAAACGCCAGCGAATCCGCCTCGATATAGTGGCAGATCTCGTCGACGCTCATGTTCGCGGCAATCAGTTTCTCTTTGTTCGGCGTATCGACACCGTAGAAACACGGATCGGTCGTCGGCGGGCTGGAGATACGCATGTGCACCTCCGCCGCCCCCGCCTCTTTGAGCATGCGGATAATACGGCGGCTCGTCGTCCCGCGTACGATCGAGTCGTCGACGACGATAATGCGTTTGCCTTCGATCAGGTCGCGTATCGGCGAAAGTTTCATTTTGACCTTCAGATCGCGCATCTCCTGCGTCGGTTCGATGAAGGTTCGGCCGACATAATGATTGCGCATGATTCCCATTTCGTAAGGAATACCGCTTGCCTGCGCATAGCCGATCGCCGCAGGGACACCCCCGTCGGGAACGGGGACGACCATATCGGCCTCGACGGGCTGCTCTTTGGCGAGTTCCACGCCCATCTGCTTGCGTTTTTTGTACACGTTCTTGCCGAACACTTCCGAATCGGGACGTGCGAAATAGACGTATTCGAAAATGCAGTGCTTGGGCTGCGGCTCGTAGATTTTGAGCGACTGCGGCGCTTTGTCTTTTTCGAAAATCAGCATTTCCCCGGGTTCGACGTCGCGAATGTACGTCGCACCGATCAAATCGAACGCGCACGTTTCCGAAGCTACGACGTAGCCGTCGCCGACACGCCCCAGACAAAGCGGCCGAAAACCGAACCGGTCGCGCACGGCGAACATTTTGGTCCGGCTCAGAAA
The DNA here is from genome assembly GCA_964646705.1 of uncultured Sulfurimonas sp. GTDB lineage: Bacteria > Campylobacterota > Campylobacteria > Campylobacterales > Sulfurimonadaceae > Thiomicrolovo. The sequence continues at coordinate 16,256 of CAZYEW010000001.1, read as the reverse complement.
AATCAGCGAATAAGCCCCTTCGATCTGCTTGATCGCATCGATGATGCGGTCTTTGAGTTTGCGCTGGCTGCTGCGTGCGATCAGATGGATCAGGTTCTCCGTATCCATCGAGCTTTGAAAAATCGCCCCTTCTTCGATCAGCTTCGTCCGCACCTCGAGCGCATTGGTCAGATTGCCGTTGTGCACGATCGAAAGCTGCCCCAGGTCGTAGCGCGCATGCACCGGCTGCGCGTCGAGAATCGAATCGTCGCCGGCGGTGGAATAGCGGGTATGGCCGATCGCCATATGCCCCTTGAGCGTTTCGAGTTTGTGTTCGTCGAAAACCTGCGTCACCAGCCCGCGGTCTTTGATCGTGTGCAGCCGTTCGCCGTCGCCGCTGCTGATGCCCGCGGCTTCCTGCCCGCGATGCTGCAGGGCATGCAGCGCGAAATAAGCCAGTTTGGACGCCTCGGCATGATCGAAAATTCCGACGACGGCACATTTTTCATTCAGGGAGTTGCGCATAAAAATCCTTAGGAAAGTTCAAGGCAGTCCGCGATCGAATACAGACCGGGGTTTTGGGCCACGAGCCATTTCGCCGCACGAATCGCACCTTTGGAGAAGGTGTTTCGGCTTGTGGCGGTGTGATTGAGTTCGACGAATTCGCCGTCGTTGTAAAAACCGACGGTGTGGCGTCCGACGATATCGCCGCCGCGCAGCGCCATGACCGCAATTTCGTCGCGGCTGCGCTCGCCGATATTTCCGTTGCGCCCGCTGACACGCACCTCATCGAGATCGAGGCCCCGCGCCGAAGCCGCCGATTCGGCCAACGTCAGCGCGGTGCCGCTGGGCGCGTCTTTTTTGTGGCGGTGGTGCATTTCGACGATTTCGATATCGAAGCCGTCGAGCGTTTTCGACGCCAGCGCGACCAGTTTGTTGAGCAGCGCGACGCCAAGCGACATGTTCGTCGCATACAGCACCGGCACGCAGCCGCCGAGCTCTTTGAGCAGATTCAGCTGATGGGCATTGAAACCGGTCGTTCCGCTCACGAGCGGACGGGGGGTTTTCAACAGCGCTTCGAGCAGTGCCTGCGCCGCCTCGGGAAGCGAGAAGTCGATAATCACATCCGATTCGGCGACGAGCGTCTCGATATCGTTCGTGACGACGACCCCTTCAGGCAGCGGAAAGTTCAGTTCCTTGCGCACGTGAACGATATGCAGCGCCAGCGCCTCTTCGGCGCGCAGATCGTCGATAAGCAGCCGCCCGACGCGGCCGCTGGCTCCGAATATGCCGACTTTTTTCATTGGCCGTGTCCTTTCTCGTCGACATACGCGATCGCTTGAAGTGCCGCCGTCGCTCCGTCACCGGCGGCGCAGACCACCTGTTTGGGCGCTTCGATACGCAAATCGCCAGCCGCAAACAGGCCCGGTACGTCGGTACGCATCGAAAGATCGACGACGACCTGTCCCCAGTCGTTGACCTTGCACAGAAAACTTCCGTCTTCTTGTTTCAGTACGGCATTGTTGACGTCGTTGCCGACGAAAACGAAAACACCCGGAACGTCGAGCTCGCGCGTCGTGCCGTCTTTGAACTTGACACGCAGGCCCGTCACGCCCATCGCATCGCCGTACACTTCGTCGGGAACGGCGTTGAGAACCTGCTCGATATTGGGCGTGCTGCGCATGCGCTCGACTGTGTTGGGCGCCGCACGGAAGGCATCGCGGCGATGCACGAGATAGACTTTCGAACAGATTTTCGCCAGATACAGCGCCTCTTCGAGGGCCGTATCGCCGCCGCCGATCACGGCGACCTCTTTGCCTTTGTAGAAAAAGCCGTCGCAGGTCGCACAGGTACTGATGCCGCGGCCGAAGAACTCGTCTTCGCCCTTGAATCCGGCACGTTTCGGCGTCGAGCCGGTACAGACGATGACGCTCACGGCCTCGTCGACCTTGCCGTCGCCGCGCAGAATCGAAAACGTGCCCGCTTCGCTGCGCACTACCCGCTCGACCTCGACCATCTCGTGCACCAGACCGAACTTCTGGCACTGTTCGGGCCACGGCATCATCAGGTCCATGCCGGTAATTTCTCCGGTGACGCCGGGGTAGTTTTCAATTTCGGAACTTTGGGTAATCTGTCCGCCGGGCATGCCTTTTTCGTACATCACGACGTTTTTCAGCCCGCCGCGCGTCGTGTAAAGCCCCGCCGTCAAGCCTGCGGGACCGCCTCCGATAATGGCACAATCAAGCATGTTCGCCCTTTCAGTCTATAATGTTGTGTTTTCGAGAAATCATACCGATAAGATGCTAAATCGGGTCTTTCGTATCGGCAAGGAGAAAAAGGTTAAAACGCGGGAAAACCCGCGCCGTCTTAAAGAGAGGAATTACAGCTGAGCGTTGAGTTTTTCTTCGAACGCCTGCTTCGAAGCGGCACCGATCATCTGATCGACGACTTCGCCGTTTTTGAAGATCATCACCGTCGGAATCGAACGGATGCCGTATTTGACGGCGATTTCCTGCTCTTCGTCGGTGTTGACCTTGGCGATCGTCGCTTTGCCTTCGTATTCTTCGGCCAATTCTTCGATGACCGGCGCGATCATACGGCAGGGTCCGCACCACGGTGCCCAGAAATCGACCAGCGTCACGCCTTCTTTGACCGTATCGTCGAAAGTTGCAGATGTCAGTTCAACATATTTACCCATATCTCTATCCTTTGATGAAAATCATATGCCCATTATAGCGACGCAATAGTAAATCCGCCATTACGGAAAAGGCATGCGATCCGTTTTAATAAGACAAATTTTATCTGTTTTAAAATTATGCTTTCCTGAGTTTTACAAAGTAATATTTTCGATCAGTTCGCAGCTTTCGCCGACGACGATCAGCGCATCGAAACTCGTATCGAAGTCGAGGCGGTGCTTTTTCATGTAGCTTTGTGCCGTCATCACGATTTTGCGCACTTTCGCCGGCGTCACGTTCGCCGCGGCCTGTTCGAACGACGGCGCGCTTTTGACTTCGACGAAATGAAGCACGCCGTCTTTGATCGCAATGATATCGATCTCGCCGAAGCGGCTGCTGACGTTGCGGTCGATCAGGCGAAAGCCCGACTTTCGCAAAAATGCCGCCGCCCGTTCTTCGGCGGCGTCGCCCTTGAGCCTGCTCATGCGCTGAGCACGTCGACCTTGATCGATTTGAACGCGGCCGTCAGAATCAGTTCGTCGTGCTTGTCGCCGAAAATCGCGTTGATGCGCGAACGGGCATGGTGAAACGTGACGAAGAGCGTGCCGGGGCGGATCTTGTCGGTAAACTTCACCGAAAGCGGCGCGCTCTGACCGTGTTCGGTACGCAGGATCACTTTGCCCTCGGGAAAGCGCGGCGCATCTTCTTCGCTGGCAAGGAGCACGTCTTCGTCGTAACGTTTGGCGAGGCGTTCGCTCGCCTTCGTCTGTGCGGCATTGTTGTAGTGTGCGAGGGTACGGCCGGTGGTCAGATAAAAACCCTTTTCGACACGCCCTTTGTCGATCAGTTCCGCGACCATGCCCCGCGGCGCGTAGCGGTGGTAGTGAAATTCGCCCAGCCCGTCGGGCGTACGAAAATCGAGCAGGTGCAGCACCGGCGTATCCTCGGTATAGACCGGCCATTGAAGGCCGCGCTTTCGGTGCCGTTCGAGCCGCATGTACGACGCGCCGCTGAAACGACGGTGCGCCACCTCTCGCACTTCGTCCCAGACCTCGGAGCTGTTTTTGTAGGCGTAGCTGCCGCCGAGTTTGTTGTCGAGCATCTGTATGACCTCCCAGTCGTCGGGCAGGTCCGAGTGAACGAGCGGCTGCGAAAGGTGCAGCCGCCGCATCGCGTTGACGTAGACGCCGGTCTTTTCGTACGCCGATTTGACGCCGACGACGATATCGGCACGGCGGGCGACGTCGTTCATCATCACCTCCTGCACCATCAGAAATTCCAGATTCTCGAACGCCTTGTCGATTTTGTTGAGGTTGGGATGGATGTGCGTGATATCCTCGCCCATATTGAGTACGGCCTTGATGCTGCCTTCGAGCATCGCATCGACGAGCTGCGGGGTCATCAGGCCCTCTTCTTCCGGTTTCTGGTAGTCGGGGTCGTAATACGGCAGGCAGCCCATATCGCAAGCACCCTGGACATTGTTCTGCCCGCGCAGCGGCATCAATCCCGCGCCGGTCTTTCCGACATTGCCCGTCAGCAGCGCCAGGTGGGTGATCGCCATGACGGCATAAGAGCCGTCGATATGCTCGGTGATACCGAGCCCCCAGAAAATCATCGACTTTTTGACCGCATATTCGCGGGCGATATTGGGAATGAGTTTGGCAAGATATTCGAAGCCTGCGACCTGCTCGAAATAGCGCGGATCGGCGTACGGGTCGGAAAGCATCTTCGTTTTATATTCCTCGAACCATTTGGTGCGGGTCTCGATGAACTTTTTGTCGTAAAGCTCCTCTTCAATAATCACACGTGCCATCATATTCAGAATCAGCAGGTTCGCCTCGTGCGGAATGATCGCTTTGTGCTTGGCGAATTTCATCAGTTTGATTTCGCGTACGTCGATGACGGCAAGATTGTTATGAAGCTGCGCGACATCGACGATACGGTTGGCGACGATGGGATGCGCCTCGGTCGTGTTCGAGCCGATAACGATCATGAACTCCGTTTCGTAGATATCGTTGTAGGGGTTCGTCGCCGCCCCCTCGCCGATAGTCGTACGCATGCCTTTGAGGCTGGGGCTGTGGCAGACGCGGGCACAGTTGTCGACGTGCGGCGAGCGCATGGTATGGCGGGTGAATTTTTGAAACAGGTACGCACTCTCGCAGCTCGTACGCGCTCCGCCGATGGCGCAGAAACTTTTGCGGCCGTACCGGCGCTGAATGTCGCGCAGTTTCATGGCCGCGGCCGTCGTCGCGGTGTCGAGATCGCACTCGACCCAGGTTTCGTCAAGCGGCTGCGTACGACCTTCGACCGCCCGTTCGATCTCGGGATTCGCGGCGAGAAACGATTTGCGAATGCGCGGGGTGCGCAGACGATTCGGGTCGGTCAGAAAATCGAACCCGTATTTTCCTTTGATGCAGAGTTTGCCCTGCGACACCACGCCGTCCGGCGACGCGCCGATTTTGACAACCCGATTGTTTTCGACATGCCCTTCGATGTCGCAGCCTACGCCGCAGTACGTACAGACACTGTCGACGATTTCGACCGATTTTCCCATCTCTTTTCCATCCGTTTGGTTAAAATATCGAAAAGTCTAACGCGTAGCTGCTTAAGATGTGCGCGGTCCGCTTCAAATTTTTCGTTACTTCAAGAGGGTATAATTTTTTCCAAAGGAAACGATAATGCCATTGCCCAACCGTACCGAAGCTGCCCGGCTCGCATTGTTCGCCTATGCCCTTGCCGTCGCTTCGGCGGCTTCGCTGTTCATACCGATCGTCCGTTACGGCGCGATTGCCGGCGAAGCGGCCGCGATCGTGTCGCTGCTCGTCGCCGTGTACGCTTTCGCGCTCCCGCGCCCCAACCCCTGGCTTTTCTCCGCAAGCGTGACCGGTATCGCCCTGACGCTCGCCGCACTCGTCGGCATCGCCGCCGAAACGGCCGACTTCTACAAGCTCGAACGCCAAGGCGCCCTCACCGAGGCAATCGTCGATACGCATCGCGCCGTACTCCTTAAATACGCGCTGTTACACCTGGGAGGAGCCGTGGGCTCAGCCGTCGCGCTGGGACGTTTCTGGCGCCTGCAGGCGCAAAGTGCCGTCTTGCTTTTCATTGTGCTGTGGCTCTCTTTTGCCCTGCTTGAAGGGTGGATGCAACTGCTTGATCTGTTCCTGCCCCTGATGAATACCCTGACCGTTTTGACGCTCTGGCCCCTGCTCGTCGCGGCCGTCGCCGTCGGCAGCTACAAGGTTACCGACCGAAACAGAGGCTATGTCGCGGCATTTGCGCTGGCTGCGGCCGTCGCACCGCCCGCAGGAGCAGGTGCCTTTTTGGTTTTCGCCCTGTTTCACGGATTTTTGCCCAAAACGAAAACGGCACCGAAACGCTCCGTCAATGCCCTCGAACGGCTCGAAGAGCTCTCTCAGACGCTTCACCGCTTCCGCGAAGAGGAGCGCGCCATCGACGAACGCATCGCCGCTCTTGACCCGAACGCTGCGGATGCCCGAAGCGAACTCGAACACCTTCAGGAGCGCCAAATGCAGTTGCGCGCCAAAAAGATCGAAGCCGAAACGGCGCTCGAGCGCTTCAAAAAACTCCACCTTCCAAGGACTTGAATGGATTTCCTCGACAAACTCATTCCCCTGCTCCCGCTTGCGCTCATCGGGGGAGGCGGCTACTGGTTCTGGCGGCGCTGGCGCGAGAAAGAAGAAGCAAGAATCCGATTCGAGCAGCAGCGCGCTGAAGAGGAACGTGAACAGCGCAAGCGGAGGCTGGCGCTTAAACGTCAGGAAGAAGAGCGCAAAAAACAGGAAGAAAAACTCCGCCAGGCAGCGGCCGAAGCCAAGGCGCAAGAACGCGCCAGGGCCGAAGCGGAGCGCAAAGCGCGAGAGGAAGAACTCGCCAAACGCCAAGAAGAGATGCGCCGATACGAAATGGAAGAACAGCGCCAACGCGAAGAAAAAGAGCGGCAGCATCGCCGCCGCATCGACATCTTTATCGAAAACTACGTCGCACCGCTGCTTCACAATCCCCAGGGCGACGACGCGCTGATGCTGCGCCGCCGGCTCTTTTACGACGGGACGCTTCAGTATCGAAAAAACAGTTTCTTCGACGACCTTGCATTTCAGCAGCGTGTCGCCGCCTTTGCCTCGGAACACGGCCTTGAATACCGGGCACCGCGCGATACGACCGACTATTTTTCTTTGTACGCACCCTTGGTCGAAGATTTCGAACGCCAACGCCTCGAACTCGCGGCGATCGAATATTTTTACGCCAAACAAAGCGGCCAAATCCGTTACGGCAACCTGCGCGGCGACCGAAATCTCGGCGTCGATATCATTCTTTCCGACGATACGCATGCCTATCTCGTCAGCTGCCTGCCCGATCTTTCCGAGACGATCGACGTCAAAACGATGATCGAGCGCTTCCAGAAGCTTGAAGCCTACCGGGAGGACTTTCTGCCGCAGGTCTACCCCGAACTCTCCGAACACCGCACCGGGATGATCCTCGTTCTGGGAGCATCCGGTATCGAAAGCCTCACGCCCGAAGCCTATCGATTCGCCAAAGAAAACTTCGAGCGCATTTTGACACTCGAAAACATCGTCGATTTTCTCGATTACAACCAGAGCGCGAAGAGGGCGCATGAAAAGTACCTTGCGCCGACACTGCCCGGACCGGCGTCGTGAATATGCTCAATCTCGTCGTTCTCGCCCTGTTTATTGTCGTCATGTTTCTCTTTGCCCTCATCGAACTAAGAGGAAAAAACCGCGACATGAAATCCCTGATCGTCAGCACCGGACTGCTCGGAACGTTCGCCGGCGTGCTGCTGGGACTGTGGGATTTCGATACCGCCCGCATCGAAGCCAGCGTCCCCCTGCTGCTCGAAGGGCTGAAGACGGCTTTCATTACCTCGGTCGTCGGCATGGCGCTTGCGATTTTGCTCGGCGCTTACGAAACGATCGGTGCACCCGATGCCGATCGTGCCCAATCCGGCCGCGACGGCAGCAGCGAACTCATAGCGGCCATTCAGCACTTCGAAACAGCCCTTATCGAACAGCTCGACACCCGGCATACCCGGCTGCAGCAAGACCTCCGGCACCATTTCGCCTCCCTCGAACGCACCCTCGCAGATGGCGCGTCCAAAGCCGTCGTTCAGGCGCTGCAACAGACCATGACGGACTTCAACGACCGCATCGACACGGCATTCGGAGGGAACCTCAAAGCCCTGCAGCAGGCAGTGAACCGGCTGATCGACTGGCAGGAAAACTACCGCCGGGATATTGAGCGCTTCGAGCAGGCCCTGGCGCTCACTGCCGAGACGGCCCGGGAAAATGCCGAAGAAACGCTCGAACTTCTCCGAAGCACCGCCACCGAGAACCGTGCCGTATTCGAAGCCCTTTCAAGCACGCTGCGCACTAATACCGAACAAAGCCTCGATGCCGTTCATCAGGCCGCCCAAGAAGTCTACCGCCATTTCGACGAACTGCTGAAAGTTCAGCAGCAGCTTGGTTCGCTGCAGCAGCAGACAGCCCAACGCACTTTCGAGACCCCGCGCGATGAAACAACGTGAATGGATCGGCATTGCCGACCTGATGTCGGGCATGATGATGATTTTTCTCTTCATTGCCGTGGCTTTCATGCTCAAAGTCAAAAACGATCAGCGCGCGGTTTTCGAAATCGCCGAAGACTACCGGCAAAGCGCCGCCCGGCTGCATACGGAACTTTCCCGCAGCTTCGCACACGACCTTGCCCGATGGAAAGCCGAACTGACGACGGACAACGCGATCGTTTTTCATGCACCGCAGACACTTTTTCGCAGCGGAAGCAGCACGATTTCGCCCTATTTCCAAAACATTCTCAACGATTTCATTCCGCGTTATCTCGCCGTCCTTCACCGTTACGGCAAACTGATTGC
>CAZYEW010000001.1:0-7594 GCA_964646705.1 uncultured Sulfurimonas sp. | reverse complement strand
ACGATTTCATTCCGCGTTATCTCGCCGTCCTTCACCGTTACGGCAAACTGATTGCCGAAGTGCGGATCGAAGGACATACGTCAAACGAATGGGCCGGCGCCCATGATGCCTACGAACGCTATGTCAACAACATGCGCCTTTCTCAGCAGCGTGCCCTGCACGTCCTCGAATACGGCTATCTCAAGGCACTTCCCGCTTATCGCCGCTGGTATGTCAAACGGGTGCATGCCGTCGGTATGGCCTATTCCGAGCCCCTGCTGCTTCCCGGCGGGCGGATCGATGAAAAGCGTTCCAAACGCGTCGTATTCAAAGCCGTTCTCGCCGCCGATGCAAAAATCGGTGCCATGCTGAAAAAAATGGGAAATGACGTGAAAGAATGAACCGCTAAAACAGTCGTTCGTACCCTCTCAGTCGAGAATACGAATCATGACCGGTTCGGCGGCGACGAAAGCAAGTTCGCCGATGGCCGAGAGGACCGCTTTCATGTTGCGTTCGAGCGCACGGTGCGTCGCGAAAAGCAGATTGGCGTGCGTGCCGTCAGAAGGCCTCTGCAGCATCGTTTCGATCGAAATATCGTATTCGCCGAACAGCTTTGTAATGCGCGCCAGTACGCCGGGACGGTCTTCGACCCGCAGGCGCAGATAATATTTCGACACGATTTCGTCGGCGGCACGAAGACGAAGCCCCTGCTCCAGCGGCGAATTGAAACCGAGCATCGGAGAACGTTTGCCCCCCGCGCGGGCGATGTCGATAATGTTGGCCACCACCGCACTCGCCGTGGCGTCGCCGCCGGCGCCCGGGCCGTAGAAAAGGGTTTCACCCACACGGTCGCCGACGACGCTGATGCCGTTCATTACCCCGTCGATTTTGGCGATCATCTCTTCTTTGCGGATCAGCGCCGCATGGACGCGAAGTTCGACGTCGTCACCGTCGGTACGCGCGATGCCGAGCAGCTTGAGGGCATAGCCGAACTCTTTGGCGAAGACGATATCTTCTTGCGTCACCTGTTCGATACCCTCGATCAAAATATCTTCGGGTTTGGCATCGATGCCGTAAGCGATCGAAGCGAGAATGAGCAGTTTGTGCGCCGCATCGAAGCCGCCGATATCGAAGGTCGGATCAGCCTCGGCGTAGCCGAGCTCCTGCGCCTCTTTCAAAATGGCATCGAAATCGACGCCCTCTTCCGTCATCTTCGTCAGCATGTAGTTGCACGTGCCGTTCATAATCCCCACGATCGATTCGATATGATTGGCCGAAAGCCCGTCGCGCAGCGCATTGATAATCGGAATGCCGCCTGCCACGCTGGCTTCGTATTCGAACGCCAGATCCCCGGCGAGTTCCTGCAGCTCGTACCGGTGGTATGCCAGAAGCGCCTTGTTCGCGGTAACGACGGCCTTGCCGTTTTCAAGTGCCCGTTTCACGATCGCAAACGGTGCTTCGACACCGCCCATCAATTCGACGACGATATCGATTTCGGGGTCGTCGACGATTTCGTACGGATCGGTCGTCAGCGAGATATCGAGCCCTCGATCGCGCTCGAGGCTTCGTACCGCCCCGCTTTTGACGACGACTTCGCGCCCCGCACGTGCGGTGATCATCTCTTTGTTGTCTTGCAAAATTTTCACCACCGATGTACCCACGGTACCGACGCCGATCACCCCGACTTTAAGCATGCGCCTCTCCTTGAAACTGTTTCAGAAAATGTTTGATGTTCTTCGCTGCCTGGCGAATCCGTTTTTCGTTCTCGATCAGTGCGATGCGTACGTAGCCTTCGCCGTATTCGCCGAAACCGATCCCCGGAGCCACGGCCACCTGGGCTTCGACGAGCAGGCGTTTGGAAAACTCCAGCGATCCAAGGTGCGCGGCACATTCGGGGATTTTCGCCCAGACGAACATCGAAGCGCGGTTGCGGCGAATCGGCCAGCCTGCACGCGTGAACGCTTCGATCAGGATATCCTGCCGGCGGTCGTATTTGTCGATGATGTCGCGCACACAGCTCTGATCGCCGTTAAGCGCGACGGTCGCAGCGACCTGAATCGGGGTGAACATGCCGTAATCGAGCCAGCTTTTGATTTTCTGCAGCGCTCCGATGAGTTTTTTGTTGCCGACGAAAAAGCCGACCCGCCATCCGGCCATGTTGTAGCTTTTCGAAAGCGTGAACGATTCGACCGCCACGTCCTTGGCCCCGTCGACGCTCATAATCGACGGCGTTTCGTAACCGCCGAACGTGATGTCGCCGTAGGCGATATCGGAGATGATATAAAACCGTTCGCGCTTCGCCATCGCGACAAGACGTTCGTAAAATGCCGGCGTCACCGTCGCCGTCGAAGGATTGTGCGGAAAATTCACGACGACGTATTTGGGTTTGGGAAACGCATCTTTGAACGCCGTTTCCAGATGCCCGAAAAAAACGTCTTCGTCGACATTGTAGTCTTCGTCGAACACGAGCGGCATTTTCTGCACACTGCCGCCGGCGAGGATGAAAGCATACGAGTGAATCGGATAGGTCGGGTCGGGCACGACGGCGACGTCGCCCGGATTGGTGATCGCATAGGCCAGGTGGGCATACCCTTCTTTCGATCCCATCGTCGCCACCGCTTCGGTCTCCGGGTCGAGATCGACACCGTAACGGCGCTTGTACCAGTCGCAAATCGCCAGGCGCAGCTTGTAAATCCCTTTGGAGTTGCTGTAGCCGTGGGTCTTGGGCTTGTTGACCGATTCGATCAATTTGGCGCGGATGTGCTCGGGGGTTTCGCCGTCGGGATTGCCCATACTGAAATCGATGACATCGGCACCTGCACGGCGTTCTGCCATCTTGAGGTCGTTGACTTCGGCAAAAACGTATTTCGGCAGGCGCCGGATACGGTCGAACTGGATTTCGTCGAACATGATTTTCTTTCCTGATCGACGACTACTGGGCTTCGACGCTCAACCCCGCTTTCATGTTTTTGCGGCTGTACAGATCGGCGATCTTGACATAGGCGCAGCCCCGCGGAAGATTGATGATGATCTGCCAGCTGCGTTTGTCGCGCTTGTAGAGCTTGAGCAGGCGCAGCGAGTCGTCGTAAAATGCGATGTAAGGATACCAGTTATTTCCTTTCAGGCTCCAAAGCGTCAGTTTTCGCGCACCCGCGACGTCGATCCAGCGCGGATAGACCAGGCGTTTGAGCGTCACTTTCCTGCCTTTTGGCAACGGTGCAGTTTCAAGATGGGCTCCGCTCATGTCGATGCGATAGCGCCAGTGCGTCTCGTCCACCCGTTCAAGGTCCAAAATCCCGCAGCCGCGGCGGGCAAGTTCGTTCTGCAATGCTGTTGGATCGGTTGCATACTCCGATTCCATCACGATTTGCCAGGTGAAGCCGGTATTGTTTGAGCGCATCGTGTCGGTCAGATAACGGTTGTAGCCCATATCGTGCAGCGTGCCGTTCATGATCGCCAGAAAGAACGGCGGCGGCCCGTTCGTCTCGAACGTCAGCGTCAGTGTCTGCGGATGCTTGAAAAAAAGCGTCAGCAGTCCGTTGTCGCGCAGGGTCTGCACCACCTTGACGACATCGACCCGTCCGTCACGCATAAACGCGTCTTCAGGTGAAAAAACGATATGAATGAACGCCTCGTTCTGCGTAAAGGCGTCTTCACCGATCAGTGAAACGATTTTATCGTCCAGCGGCGAAGCTGCCAGCCAGATTGAAAGCAGCAGCAGGCACAGATGCTTTACCAAATCCGTCCTCCGTTGCGCGCACGAAACTCCTGAGCATCGATTTCACGGCATTTGCCGTCTTCGTACAAAAAAAGCAGCCGGTCGCGCTGGGCGAAACTGGCGTTGACGCCGCCGCATTCGATCGACAGCAGCCCGTGCCCCGTAACGATCAGCCACGAGCGATTGCCGTCGAGCTCCCACGGGTGTGCGGTCGTGCGGGTATAGCGTTTATGCGTTTTCGCATCGATAACACCCAGCCAGACCTTCGTTCTGGGACGAATGACGACGTCTTCGTACTCGACGGCTTCACTGCTCGACGACGCTTCTTCCTGATGTTGACGCTGAATCGTCTCGACGGCTTCGAGGGTACTGCGGCGCGACGACGACGCAAGATTTGCAAGGTTGTCGCGCGCTTTGTCGATGGCGGTGTTGTTCAATTCGATTTTCGTTTTGCCGCGTCCGCTTCCGAGTACCGCGACCGTAACCGCTATGGCGACCGCCAGCAGCACGGCAAACGTCCATACGACATACTGCTGCCGCCGCCGCGTTTTGGCGGCATCGGTGAAAGGGTCGTTCTCATGAGGCGTTTTCGAAGCCGGTTTGTCTGCCGTCGTTTCGTACCGCTGTGCTGTGGACGCCGGCTTCCACGATGAAAGGTCCACTCCGTATTCTCGTTCGAGAATGCGAATAAATCCCGACAGCTGTACCGGTGAAAAAGCCGAAAAATCTTCCGCCAACAACCGTTCGACGTTGCGTTTGGGGATATGGGTCCGCTGACTGATCGCATCAACACCGATCTGGCGCAGTTTTTCGATTCCGATTTTGTCACTCATCGCGCATCCTGTCGATCAAAATCGCTCCGGCGGCACTGACGTTGAGCGAATCGAAATCGTGCTCCATTCTGATTGTCACGCCCCTGTCGAGCCGGCGAACGGCCCGTGCGCTCAAACCTTCGCCTTCGCTCCCCAGCAGCAAAGCGCGCTTGGGTTCGAAACGCATGCTGCGTACATCTTCGCCGTCCATCACCGCACCGTAAAGCGTGTGCCCGCCGTTTTTCAGTTCGGTCATGACGTCGTAAAGGTTATGTTCTATCGCAAACGGCAGGTCCATCAAGACCCCGGTACTGCTGCGCATCACCGGTTCGAGCGGCAGCGATTTAAGCCCCGTCACCACAACGCCGTCCACGCCCAACGCATACGCGCTGCGCATCAACGCACCGATATTGCCGACATCGGTGATACCGCAAAGCACGACAACGAACGGCATCTGCGCGATCTCGCGGATTTGACGTGCCTGCGGCTCGGCGACTTCGGCCAGAAATCCCTGATGGTTTCCGTTACGGCTGAGTTTCTGCGCAGCTTCCGGCGGAATTCTTTTAAGCTCAATATCCATGCGCATCAGCCGCGCGTACTCTTTTTTGTCGATCTCTTTGGCCAAAAAAAGTGTCTTTACGCTGCTTGCATGATGATGCAGAACATACTGAACCGGTTGTTTTCCGTAAATGAGCATGCTAGATTGTAACGCAAAGGCGGTTAGACAAAGGTTGATTCGCCGCCGAAAACTTTATTCCTTTGAATCGACGAGTTTCTGGTAACAGGTTTTAACGGATTCTCCGGTGATTTTGGCGAGCAGCTTCGCCGCAGCTTTTTTGGGCAAGTCCAGTTCGAGGATGTCCGCTTCGCCAAGGCGCGTCGTGTGCTGCGCCCCGGCATTAATCACGACGACCCATTCGCCGCGTATGGGGGCGTTCCCCAAGGTTTCGAGCAGTTCGCCGGCCGTGCCGTGACGGTACTCCTGATGCAGTTTTGTCAACTCTTTGGCCGCGAACAATTGCCGATCCGGTGCGTGCTTGGCAATTTCTCGCAACAGTTTCTCCAGCCGATGCGGCGCCTCGTAAAGCACCGTGACGTAACCGCTGTAAAGCGCTGCATGCAGCGCTTCGGTGCGGGCCGCTCCTTTGTGGGGAAGAAAACCGAAAAAGAGCATGCGCGATGTATCGAATCCCGAAGCGGCATACGCCGTCAGCACTGCATTCGCACCGGGTAATACGTCGTATGCGATGCCGTGATCGATGCAGTAGCGCACAAGTTTCGCACCCGGATCGCTGATACCCGGCATGCCGGCATCGCTGACGTATACGACGTTTGCGTCGAAATAGCCGTCGGGAAGATGCTGCAAAAAACGGGGTTCGGAATGCGAATGCACCGATACGAAAGAGGGAGTATGTTTCGGAGATCTGCCGTAGCGCGTTTCAAGAATATGCAGAAGTTTTTTCGTGACGCGGGTATCTTCGCACAGAAGAATCTCGGCGTCCATCAGCGCGTCGATCGCGCGAAGGGAGATATCGGCGATATTGCCGATCGGTGTGGGAACGAGGGTCAGCACGAACCCCGCCCGGCTTACTTGAGGTTGTAGCGCTGCTTGAACTTCTCGATACGTCCGGCGGTATCGACGACTTTTTCCGAACCGGTGAAGAACGGATGGCATTCGTTGCAGATGTCGATACGGAGCGTATCTTTCGTGCTCTTGGTTTCGAAAGTGTTGCCGCAGGCACAGGTGACGGTGCATGCTACGTACTCGGGATGGATACCTTTTTTCATTGTCAAGCCTTTGTGATGCGCGTCATGGTACGCACACCGGTATATTTTTTGAATCCGTACGGGTGCGGATTTTCAAGACGCGCATTATAGCGCAAAGCTGCCGTATTGTAAACACCCCGAAACGGATCAAGCGATCACGGCTTCTTTCGTTCCGGCCTCGATCTTTCCGATGACGTAGCCGTCGCTGCCTTCGAGTACGGCCGGAACGTCGTCTTCACGCACGACCAGGACCATGCCCACGCCCATGTTGAACGCCCGGAACATCTCGTCGCGTTCAACATGCTCACGCATCAGTTCGAAAATCGGCAGCACGCGCACCGCCTCGCGGTCGATGACGGCACGCAGCCCGTCGGGCAGGACGCGCGGCAGGTTTTCGACCAGGCCTCCGCCCGTAATATGCGCCATTGCCTGAATTTTCGGCTTGAGCGCCTTGAAGGTTTTGACGTAGATACGGGTCGGTTCGAGCAGGGCTTCGATCAAGGTGCGCCCTTCGAAGGCATCGTCGAATCCGAGCCCCATTTTCTCGAACAGCACCTTGCGCGCCAACGAAAAGCCGTTTGAATGCAGTCCGGAACTCGGCAGCGCGACGAGGATATCTCCTTCGCGGACGTTGGCGGGCGTATCAAGCTCGCTTTTTTCGGCGACACCCACGGCAAAGCCGGCAAGATCGTAGTCGTCGGCGGCATACATGCCCGGCATCTCGGCCGTTTCGCCTCCGATCAGCGCACACTCGGCCTGCCGGCACCCTTCGGCAATCCCCGATACCACGGCGGCGGCCACGTCGACTTCGAGCCGCCCGGTGGCGTAATAATCCAAAAAGAACATCGGCGTCCCGAAGTTGCAGATCAGGTCGTTGACGCACATCGCGACCAAGTCGATGCCGACGGTATCGTGAATCCCCGAATCGATGGCCAGTTTGAGTTTGGTGCCTACGCCGTCGGTCGCGGCAAGCAAGACGGGCTCCCGGTAGCCCGACGGCATTTCGAAGGCTCCGGCGAACGAACCGATGCCGCCAAGCACTCCGGGGATACGCGTCGATTTGACCAGCGGTTTGATTTTGTCGACAAAACGGTTCCCCGCATCGATATCGACCCCTGCGTCTTTATAGCTGATTTGGCTCATGCATGCTCTTTGTTCATAAAATAGATAGCGAAGTATAACGTATAGCGGATGAGTAAAAAATAGGCTTCGTCCCGACGGCTTGTTTCTTAATTCGTGCGCCGAAGCAAGAATTTGAAAGGCTCGAAGGTTTAAAACTCGAAGATTGGTTCTAAAAAAATTATCGATTGTACGAAAA